>CAZJBN010000049.1:21141-28657 GCA_964543955.1 uncultured Bifidobacteriaceae bacterium | reverse complement strand
TTAGGCTCTGGGCCTTCTAAAGCCCAAAGCCTGAAGCCTAAAGCCTTTCTGTTCACCGGATCGCCGAGAAGGGCACGTCGGCGATCTGGTATTGCTCCCAGTCCCGGTAGTTGAAGTGCCACCACTCGTTCGGCTCCACGGTGAAGCCGTGGCTCTCCATCACCTGCCGCAGCAGGTCCCGCCTGCCGCGCGCTTCGGGTGCGCCGCCGCGGTAGTCCGGATACGATCGCCGGGTCATCTCGTCGTACCCGCCCGGCATCTCCACCGCCTCACCCGTCGCCAGGTCGTACAGGGTCAGGTCCACGGCGCAACCGCGGTTGTGCTTGGAACCCTGGCTGGGATCGGCGACGAACTCGCGCTGCGATCCGCTGGTCATGTCCCAGAAGAGCTTGGTGATGGCCCACGGCCGGTATCCGTCATGGATGAGCAGCCCATAGCCGTGCCGCGCGAGATCCTTGTGCGCCGCCGCGAGCGCCTCGGCCGCCGGCCGCTGCAGAAACGCGCGGGCTTCCTTGTAGACGGGCTTCCCGAGGAAGTTGTTGGAGCTGGCGTACCGGATGTCAAGCCGGATGGTCGGGTCGAGCTCGACGAGCTCGACGAGGTCCGCGGCACGAGTGGCGTTCGGGTCCTTCGGCGGTCCCGCCTGCGCGGCAAGCCCGACCGAGAGCCCGATTGACACGAGCGCGATGACGGCTGCCCCGACACCGCTCCGGCTCCCGACGCCGCCGTCATTCCCGGCTCCCGGTTCCCGGCTCCCGGCGCCGTCGTCATTCCCGGCTCCCGGTTGCCGGCTCCCGACGCGATCAGTACTCATCGAAATACCTCTGCACCTCGATCGGGTCCCTCGTCTTCGTAAGTGCGAGCATCAGCAGGATGCGCGCCTTCTGCGGCAGCAGGTGATGCACGGACACGGCCGCCGGCGCACTCTGTGCACCTCGAGCACCCTGAGCACCCCGGGCACCCCGCGCACCTTGTGCCCCCTGATTGCGCTGCGACGCCACATGCTCCCCTGACGGAAACGCCTGCACCAGCACGACCCCCTGCCGCCGGATCTCGGCGTAAGGATCGCGCTCCCCTGGCGCGAGCCCGGTTGTCGCGACGACGAGTCCCACCGTGCCGTCGTGGAGGCGATGGCCTTCGCCGCCGGGATAGGAGAACGCCAGCTCCACCTTCGGCAGCTCGGAGATGGCCGTCACGTCGAAGTCGGTGTCCACCCCGTGCTTGCGCGCGGGCTTGAAGAAGAACTCCGGCCCGCCGGACGCGACGACGCCGAGCATGCCCATCTCGCCGCCCGAGAATCCTCCCGTGCGCGGATACAGCTTGCGATTCTCGCGCGCGGAGATGATGCGGTCGTCCATCACCACCATCACGCCCATGCCACGCGCTTCTGGCGCGCCGGCCGTGCGGACCGCGGAGAGCAGGTTGATCGGGCCGTCCGGGCTGATGCCGGTCGCCGGCCGTTGCGCCCCGACGACGACCACGGGCTTGTCGGACCTGACCGTCAGGTAGAGGAAGAAGGCCGTCTCCTCGAGGCGATCCGTGCCGTGCGTAACGACGACGCCGGAGACGTCCGGCCGCTCGGCGAAGAGCTGGTTGATGCGCTTCGAGAGCGACAGCCACTGGGCGGGCACGATCTCCGGGCTCGCCACGTTCATGAACTGCTCGGTCTCGATGCGGGCGAAGCGCGCCAGCTCCGGCACGCTCTGCACGATCTCGCCGACGCTGCGCGTGCCCGCGCGATAGGCGCCGAGCGTGCCCGGCGCGTCCTGCACGCCCGCGATCGTGCCGCCGGTCGCGATCACATGCACCAGCGGCAGCGCGGTATCCGCCGCGGGCACGGGAACGGGTTGGGGTTGGGACAGCGCAGGCAGGACGCTCAGCGCGAGAAGGAGGAGTGTGATTCGGACGGCCATCGGTCTACCTCTGAAGACGCCAGGATGGTACACCCAGATTGGATCTTCAAATCTACGATCTCGCGATCTGGAGATCTTCAGATCTCGCTACCTTCAGATCTCCACATCTTCAGATCTTCAGATCTCGCTATCTTCAGATCTCCAGATCTCCACATCTCCAGATCTCGCTATCTTCAGATCTATCTGTCAAACATCCACCGCAACATCTCTCCTGCCCTGTCCGCCCACGCGGCCTCGCCGTGCGTGGCGCCCTCGTACTCGCCGTAGTGGAGGTCCCGGCCGACGGCCCATCCCGCGCCCACGAGCGCGGCCTTGAGGAGCCTCGCATCGTCCAGCGCGCGGCGTCCTTCGGCCGTGCCCATGTCCACCCACAGCCGGACGGGAGGCTTCGGCCTCGCGGCGCGGACGGTCTTGAGGATGAGGCGCCGGTCCCACCAGACCGACGGCGACATCGCCGCCAGGGAGGCGAACACGTCCGGGTAGGCCATGCCGAGATAGAGCGTCACCAGGCCGCCGAGCGACGAGCCGCCAAGTCCCGTCGACGCGGCGTCGGGGCGTGTGCGGTAGGTCCTGTCGACGAACGGCTTCAACTCCTCGACGATGAGCCGTCCGTACTCGTCCGCCAGCCCGCCGCCGAGCCGCTTGTCGCGCGTCGGCGTGTACTCCTCGATGCGGTGCGTCCCCGTGTTGGCGATCCCGACGATGATGAGCGGCGCGAGCGTGCCCTCGCCGATGAGCGCATCGGCCGTCTCCCCCAGGCGCCAGTGGCTGTCCTTCTGGAACGCCGTCTTCGGGTCGAAGAGGTTCTGGCCGTCGTGCATGTAGAGCACGGGATACCGCGCCCTGCTGGCCGCGTAACCGGGAGGCAGGTAGACGACGATGTCCCGGTCGTCCGGCAGGTGCTCGGAGTGAAAGCGGGGATGGCGGCGCAGGATGGGTGCAGACGCGGGCATGGCTTCGGAGACGAGGGATCAGTATAGGATGCACACATCGCCAACCCGCAGGGGCGGGCGGCTGACGCGCCGGCGGCCGGATTAGCCGACGCGCGCATTGATGTCTCGAAGCCAGAGCCAGACCTCATGAAGACGATCGGTGTTCTGTTCGGTATGGAGAATACGTTCCCCGGCGCGCTCGTGGAACGGATCAACGCGATGGGCGTGCCGGACGTCTCGGCGGAGTTCGTCCGGGCCGGCGCGGCGAAGATGGCCGAGCCGTGCGGCTACGAGGTCATCGTCGACCGGATCTCGCACGACATTCCGTTCTACCGGGCCTGGCTCAAGAACGCCGCCCTGAGCGGCGCCCGCATCATCAACAACCCCTTCTGGTGGAGTGCGGACGACAAGTTCTTCAACTACGCGCTGGCGACGAAGCTGGGCGTGGCCATCCCGCCGACCGTGATTCTGCCGCACAAGGAGCACCCCGCCGGAACGACCGACCGGTCGATGCGCAACCTGGCCTACCCGCTCGACTGGGAGGGCATCTTCGAGTACGTCGGCTTCCCCGCGTTCCTGAAGCCGTTCGACGGAGGCGGCTGGCGCGACGTGCACAAGGTGGAGAACCCCGAGGAGCTGTTCCGCGCCTACGATCAGACGCGGGATCTCTGCATGACGCTGCAGCGCGGGGTGAACTTCAAGGAGTACTTCCGCTGCTACGTCGTCGGGCAGGAGCAGGTGCACATCATGCCGTACGACCCGCGCGTGCCGTTTCACGAGCGGTACTTGAAGAACCCGCCCACGTATGACCCGGCGCTCCTGCTGCGGGTCGAGCGGGACTGCCGGACGCTCTGCCGTGCGCTCGGCTACGACCTCAACACCGTCGAGTTCGCGGTCGAGGACGGCGTGCCGTACGCGATTGACTTCATGAACCCCGCGCCGGATGCGGACCTGCACTCGGTCGGACACGCCAACTTCGAGTGGATCGTCAACGCGGTGGCCGAGCTGGCCGTCAGGAAGGTCGCCGAGCCGCCGGCGACGGCAGACTATCGGTGGTCGTCGTTCCTCGAAGGCTGACGCCGCCCATGAAGCCCTCGTTCACGATCGGGATCGAAGAGGAATACCAGACGATCGACCCGGAGACGTTCGATCTCCGATCGCACATCAACGCGGAGATCATCGCGAAGGGCAAGCGGCAGCTCGACGAGCGCGTCAAGGCCGAGATGCACCAGTCGGTGGTCGAGGTCGGCACCGGCGTCTGCCGCACGATCGAGGAGGCCCGGGCCGACATCGTCAACCTGCGGCGATGCATGGTCGATCTCGCCGAAGGCAACGGGCTGCTGCTGGTGGCCGGCGCGACCCATCCGTTCGCGGACTGGCGCGTGCAGGACATCTACCCGGACGCGCGTTACCTGCAGGTCGTCGAGGACATGCAGCTCGTCGCGCGGTCGAACCTCATCTTCGGGCTGCACGTCCACGTCGGCATCGAGGATCGCGAGACCACGATCCACATGATGAACCAGGTGCGCTACTTCCTGCCGCACCTGCTCGCGCTCTCGACCAACTCCCCGTTCTGGCTCGGTATGAACACCGGGCTCAAGTCGTACCGGTGCAAGGTCTTCGACAAGTTTCCCCGCACCAACCTTCCCGACACGTTCACGAGCTGGGCCGAGTACGACAACTACGTCAACCTGCTCGTGCGCACCAACTGCATCGACAACGCCAAGAAGATCTGGTGGGACGTCCGCCCGCACCCGTACTTCTCCACGCTCGAGATTCGCGTCTGCGACATCCCGCTGCGCGTGGACGAGACGCTGGCCCTCGCGGCGCTCATCCAGGCGACCGTGGTCAAGCTGTACAAGCTGCACGCGCGCAACCAGGGCTACCGCGAGTACAGCCGGTCGCTGCTCATGGAGAACAAGTGGCGCGCGTCGCGGTACGGCATCACGGGCAAGCTCATCGACTTCGGCCTCCAGCAGGAGCTGCCCGAGCGCGAGCTGCTCCTCGAGTATCTCGACTTCGTGGACGATGTGCTGGACGAGCTCGGCAGCCGCAAGGAGGTCGAATACGTGCACGAAATGCTGGCGGGAGGCACGGGGGCGGACCGGCAGCTGGCGGTGTTCGAGAAGACCGGCGACCTGAAGGACGTCGTGGCCTACATGGTGGAGGAGACGCGGGCGGGGTTGTAGGACGGCTTGGAGCCATCGGGGCCGGGAGGCGGATGCTCGTCGGGAGCGGATGGGTCCGGAAACCAGGGGAACGGGAAATAATAGGGAGGACATGATTACGACGTTCGATGCCGAGTTGATCCCCGGGGCGCGCAACGCCATTCGCGTCTGCCTCGACGTGAAGCCGACCGAGCGCGTGACGGTGATCACCGACCGCGCCTGCGACGAGATTGCCGCGAGCCTCGTTCACGAGATCGAGGACGTCGGCGCCGACTACCGCACGTTCGTCCTCGAAGACGTCGCGCGGCGTCCGCTGTCGGACCTGCCGGCCGTTGTCGCGGCCGACATGGAGCGAAGCCAGGTCAGCATCTTCGCCGTCGACGTGCAGACCAACGAGCTCCGGTCCCGCATCCAGATGACCGACATCGTCAATCGCCGGCGGATGCGGCACGCGCACATGGTCAACATCAACCGGCAGATCATGCTGGAGGGCATGCGTGCGGATTTCCGCAAGGTGGACCGGCTGAGCGCGCGCGTCATGACGATTGTGGCCAACGCACGACAGGTGCGCGCCACGACGCCCGCCGGCACGGATCTCGTCGCGGATCTCAGCCCGACGTACCGCTGGGTCAAGACGAGCGGCCTCATCAGCCCCGACAAATGGGGGAACCTCCCCGGCGGCGAGATCTTCACGACCCCCGGCGAGGTGAACGGCACCTTCGTCATCGACGGTGTCGTCGGCGACTACCTGTGCGAGCGCTTCGGTCTGCTCTCCGGGCATCCACTGACCGTCGTCGTGAAGGAGAACCGGCTGGTCGAGGCGCACAGCGAGAACCGTGAGCTGCGCGACGCGTTCTGGGACTACACACACACCGACGAGAATTCGGACCGCGTCGGCGAGTTCGCAATCGGCACCAACATCGAGCTGACGCGCCTCATCGGCAACATCCTGCAGGACGAGAAGTTCCCCGGTATCCACATCGCGTTCGGCAACCCCTACGGCGCGCATACCGGCGCCGAGTGGTACTCCGGCACGCACATCGACGTCGTCGGGCAGCAGTTCGACATCTGGGTGGACGGACAGCCGATCATGGAGCAGGGCCGGTTCCTCGTCGATGCGTGAACGACCTGGAGCACGAAGGATGATGGATGAACAGGTGACTGCGCGGATGGGCGACTGATGCTGCCGGACCTGCGACAGGACTTCAACGCGCGATGGTCGCAGGAGCGCTATACCTCCATGCTGTTCGGGCTCGCGCAGCACGCCGGCGAGCCGCTCGAGTTTCCGGTGTCCGAGACGCCGTGCTTTTTCTCGCGCACCTTCATGGACACGCTGGCCGAGACCGGCCGCCGCCTCGTCTGGCAGATTGACGAGAATCCCGCCGCCCTGGCCGCAGCGAATGCCGCGGTGCCCGAGCGGTACGCCGGTCCGAACGAGGATCCCGTCCCGCGGTTCGTCCAGATCGACTTCGGACTGGTCAGGAACGCCGACGGAACGGTCCAGCCCAGGCTCGTGGAGCTGCAGGCCTTCCCCTCTCTGTACGGCTTCCAGCGCGCGATGGCGGATGCGTATCGAGAGGCCTTTGCGCTGCCGGACTCGCTCGGCACCTACCTGGGCGGCCTCGATGCGGACGGCTACGAGGCGCTCGTCGGCAGCGCCATCCGCGGCAGCCACGATCCGAACGAAGTCGTGCTGATGGAGATCCAGCCGCGCCGCCAGAAGACGTGGCCCGATTTCGCCGTGACGGAGAACATCTGGGGTGTCAGGGCCATCGACGTCGGCGAGGTCCGCCGGGAGGGCCATCAGCTCTTCTACGACCGCGACGGCCGGCGCGTGCAGATTCGGCGCATCTACAACCGCGTCATCCCCGACGAGCTCGAACGGCGCGGCATCGAGCTGCCGTTCGACTATCGGGACGACCTCGAAGTGGAATGGGCCGGCCACCCGGCGTGGTACTACCGGCTGAGCAAGCTCTGCATCCCCTTCCTGAACGACCCGTGCGTTCCCAAGGCGTGGTTCCTGAACGAGATCGAGCGCGTGCCGTCCGATCGCGAGCGGTACGTCCTGAAGCCGCTCTTCTCGTTCGCCGGGAGCGGCATCACGTTCGCGCCGACCGACGCCGACATCGCCGCCATTCCCGAGGAGGAACGGCGCAATTACATGCTCCAGGAGCGCGTGTGGTTTGCCCCGGTGATTGCAACGCCCGAAGGCCCGACGCAGGTCGAGATCCGCATCATGTATATCTGGAGCGACGAGCTCCGCCCTGTCCTGCCGCTCCTCCGCATGGGCCGCGGCAAGATGATGGGCGTGGACCACAACAAGGGCCTGCGGTGGGTAGGCGCCTCGGCGGGCTTCATGCAGGACAACGGCCTGCCGTAAACGATGCGTCGATCGCGAAGCCTTCGGTGGGCGGCGCCTGCGGCGCCGTGGGCCTTACGGCAGGCAACGCCTGCGGCGTTGCAGGAGGATCCTACCAAACCAGGTGAGGCCCCCGAGCCGCGA
>CAZJBN010000049.1:16862-21041 GCA_964543955.1 uncultured Bifidobacteriaceae bacterium | reverse complement strand
GCCTGCGGCGTTGCAGGAGGATCCTACCAAACCAGGTGAGGCCCCCGAGCCGCGAAGCGGCGAGGCCTACGAGAGCACTCCAGCGGGAGGTCCCGCCGCCACGATCCGCCCCGCATCGAGCCTGATCACGCGATCCGCGATCTCCCTCATCTCGTCGGTGTCGTGGGTGACATACACGAGCGGCACGTGCAGCTGGCGCCGGATGCGAAGCAGATACGGCAGGATGCGGTCCTTGCGACCCTGGTCCACTGCCGTGAGCGGCTCGTCGAGCAGCAGCAGGGCCGGCGCCGACATCAGCGCGCGGCCGATCGCCACGCGCTGGCGCTCGCCGCCGGAGAGGTCCGTCACACGACGGCCGAGCAGCCCGCCAATCTCCAGCATCTCCGCCACGTGCGCATGGGCCGGAGCCTCCGCATGGTCGACACGTGTCCCTGCGCCATTCTTCAGCGCATAGACGAGGTTCTGCCGCACGTCCATGTGGGGAAAGAGCGCCACGTCCTGCGGCACGTAGCCGATGCGCCGCTCGTGCACCGGCACATCGATGCGCATGGCCCGCGAGAACAGCACGCGCTCGCCCACACGCAGCTCGCCCTCGTCCGGGCGGCGCAGCCCGGCCATCACTTCGAGGACGGTGGTCTTGCCGCTGCCGGATGGTCCGAACAACCCGAGCACTTCGACCGACGCGGCGTCGGCAAAGTCCAGCGTGAACGTCCCCTGCGAGAGCCGGGCCCGGCACTCGAGACGAATCATGCCGACGGCCTCCGCCGCTGGATCACGTTGGCCGCGAGCATGGCCGCAAAGGCGATGGCGACCGACACGAGCAGCAGACGTCCGGCGTCGGCCTCGCG
Organism: uncultured Bifidobacteriaceae bacterium; assembly: GCA_964543955.1. Lineage (GTDB taxonomy): Bacteria > Acidobacteriota > Vicinamibacteria > Vicinamibacterales > UBA2999 > VFZN01. Next base: position 20,193 of record CAZJBN010000049.1, on the reverse strand, counting down.
ACCGGCCTCCGTCAGGTTGAAGATGCCGACCGACAAGGTCTGCGTCTGACCGGGAATGCCGCCGGCCACGACAATGGTCGCGCCGAACTCGCCGAGGGCGCGCGCGAACCCGAGAATCGCGCCGGCCACGATGCTCCGTGCGGCCAGCGGCAGGCTGATTGTCAGGAACACGCGAACGGGTGAGGCGCCGAGCGTGGCCGCCACCCGCTCGTAGCGCGTGTCCACCTGCTCGAAGCCCGCGCGCACGGCAATCACGATGAGCGGCAGGCTCATCACCGCCATGGCCAGCACCACGGCCTTCCACGTGAACACGATGTCGAGGCCGGCCGCGTCGAACGCACGACCGACGATGCTGTTTCTGCCGAAGAGCTGCAGCAGCACGAAGCCGGTTGCCACCGGCGGCACGACGAGCGGCAGCGCCAGCAGCGTCTCGACGATTGGTTTGCCGGGGAACGAGCGCCGCGCGAGCACGTACGCCGCGAGCACGCCGGGGGGCAGCGTGATGGCGGTCGAGATGAGCCCCATTGCCACCGTGAACAGGGCAATCGATGCGGTGCCTTGTTCCATTCAGTCGAGCGTCACGAACCCGGCGGATTCGAAGAGGGCGCGAGCTTCGGGCCCGGACAGGAACGCCACGAAGGCCGCCGCCTCGCCTTCGCGCTCGCCGCGCACCACGGCGACCGGATAGCGGATGAGCGGGCCTTCGGCCATCGGCACGCGGTAGACGACCTGCACGCCCGGCTCGGTGCGCGCATCGGTGGCATACACGACGCCCGCATCCGCACGCGCGGCGCGCACGGCGGCAAGCGCGGCCCGCACGGTGAGCGTGGGCACGACCTTCGGCGCGACGGCCTCCCACAACTGGCGGCCTTCCAGCCACTGCCGCGCATAGACGCCAGCCGGCACGGTCCCGGGATTGCCGAGGGCGACGCGCCGGACCTCCGGACGTGCCAGATCCTCCGGCCCCTCGACGCTGGAGCTGCCCGCCGCCGGCCTCACCAGCACGAGGGTGTTGGACAGCAGGTCGCGCCGCGAGCCGGGGACGATGCGGCCGGACCGTTCGGCGACATCCATCTGCGCGGCGTCCGCGCTCACGAAGACGTGCACGGGCGCCCCTTCGGCAATCTGCTTCGCCAGCGTGTTGGACCCGGCAATGTTGAGCGTGATGCCGGCGCCGCCGCCTTCGGCGTACGCGCGGCCGATGTCGGCCATGACGTCGGCCAGGCTCGAGGCCGCGCTCACGGTGAGCGGCTGCGCAGCACCCGCGCGCGGGACGAACAGCACGGCCGCACTCACGGCAAGGCACGCGGCCAGGCGCAGGACGGTGGAGCCCATCGACACGACGTGCACGGTGTGCTTCAATTCACCATGATTTTAGCCGGATCTCGAGTCGAGATAGTACGATTCGGCAGCTTCACCGAGTCCACCGGGCCGGATGACTCGCCGCAGCCGGTCGCGGCGCGACATCGGCCCCTCCCTTTCTGATATACCCAAGGTGGCCCGGCGTGTGGATGTGGCCTTCCAGGGAGACGTGTTCGATGACTCGTTTCGTTGTTGCGTGCCTTGCGGCAGGGTGTCTGGGTCTGACTGGCGAAGCACAGGCGCCGCCGCGCGGCCTGGATCTCGACACCATCGGCCGGATTCGTGCGGAGGCCATCCAGCGGTCGCAGGCCATGGACCACGTCTGGTGGCTGTCGGAGGTCTATGGGCCGAGGGCCACGGGCACGCCGGCCTTCGAGCGCGCCAGCGAGTGGGCGATGAAACGGTTCACCGAGTGGGGCCTCCAGAACATCCACCAGGAGCGCTTCCGGTTCGGCCAGGGCTGGACCATCGATCGCTTCTCGGTACACCTTGTCGAACCGCAAACCCAGGTGATCGTCGGGCAGCCGCGCTGGAACTCGCCATCGACGAAGGGGGCCGTGCTCTCGGAGGTCGTGTACCTTCGAGCCGCCAGCACCGCGGACCTCGCGACGTTCAAGGGTCGGCTCGGCGGCAAGATCGTCGTGACCCAGCCGGTGCGCGCCGTCAGCATGCTCGACGGCCGTATCGTCCTGCGCATGGGCGATGAGGAGTGGGCCGAGGCCATGGTGACACCGCTCGCGCAGCCGGCGGCCGGCCCGCAGCAGCCGAGCGAGGAGGTACGCGCGGCCCGCGCCTTTGCGGCGGAGCTGCAGGCATTCCTCGCGGAGGAGGGCGCGGCGGCCCTCCTCGAGCGCGGGAGCGACGCCTATTTGTCCGCCGGCGGCAGCGACCTGTCCTGGGAGACGCAGCGTGTGGACGGCGGCACGATCTTCCCGTCGAATGGCGGCAGCCGCGATCCCAAGATGCCGCAGCAGGTGCCGTCGGCCACGATTACCGTTGAGCACTACAACCGGATCGTGCGCCTCATCGAGCGCGGCGTCCCCGTCCGGATGGAGGTGAACATCCAGACCACCTTCCACCCCGAGACGCACGCGGAAGGGAGCGGCATCAACACCATCGGCGAGATTCCCGGCACCGACCTGGCACACGAGGTCGTGCTGCTCGGTGCGCACCTGGACAGCTACCCCTACGCGGGCGGGGCCACGGACAACGCCACCGGTTCGGCCGCGATGATGGAGGCCGTCCGCACAATCCGCGCCCTCGGCCTGCAGCCGCGCCGCACCATTCGGGTGGCCCTCTGGGCGGCCGAAGAGCAGGGCCTGCTCGGTTCGCGCGAGTACGTGCGCCGCCACTACTTCGAGAACGGCACGGCCAAGCCCGAGCATGCCAACGTGGCCGCGTACTTCAACCTGGACAACGGCACGGGCCGCATCCGCGGTATCTGGAGTCAGGGGAACCTCGGCGCGATGCGCGTCTTCGACGAATGGGGTGCGGCGCTTGGCGATATCGGATGGCAGGCCGCCAGCCCGCGGAGCGTGGGCGCGACGGACCATGCGGCGTTCGACAGCGTGGGTCTTCCAGGCTTCCAGTTCATCCAGGAACGGCTCGAGTACAACTCGCGCACGCACCACTCCAACATGGACACGTTCGACCACGTGCAGCGCGAGGATCTGACGCAGCAAGGCGCCGTGGCCGCGGTCTTCGCGTGGTACGCCGCGAACTGGCCAGAGAAGCTGCCGCGGAGAGCACCCGGTGGGCAACCCTGAAGGGTTGCCCCCACAGGGATGGTCTGTGGGGCCAATCACGGTGCCCCTGCAGTGATGGTCTGTGGAGGCACCCCTCACGGTTGCCCCTGCAGTGATGGTCTGTGGAAGCACCCCTCACGGTTGCCCCTGCAGGTGATGGTCTGTGGAAGCACCCCTCACGGTTGCCCCTGCAGTGATGGTCTGTGGAGGCACCCCTCACGGTT
>CAZJBN010000049.1:5602-16762 GCA_964543955.1 uncultured Bifidobacteriaceae bacterium | reverse complement strand
TCACGGTTGCCCCTGCGGTGATGGTCTGTGGAGGCAACCCTTCAGGGTTGCCTACCCCACACGCTTGCATTCTCCAAGGTCTTCCGACTACCCTGATCAGTCTGTGACGTTCGTCCATCACGTGCATCGGGCCCATCACCACCGTTCCCCGAACGGCCCGGCCGGACTGCGCGTGTAGATCGACGAGACGACACTCCTGATTTCGTTTCACGCAAAGGCCCGCTGGGAAACCAGCGGGCTTTTTGTTTTTGTGAACTCTCCGCTGCCTTTTTTTGAACTTTGCACTTTGAACTTTGAACTTTGAACTTGACAAGGGATTCACCCATGGATTTCTCCAAACTGAACGGCCTCATTCCCGCTGTCGTACAGGACCAGACGAGCGGCGAGGTGCTCATGGTCGGCTTCATGAACGACGAGGCGTGGCGGATCACGCGGGCGACCGGCTACGTGACCTTCTTCAGCCGGACCCGCGACACGCTCTGGACCAAGGGCGAGACGTCGGGCAACCGCCTGGCCGTTCGGCAGGTCCTGGTGGACTGCGACGAGGACACGGTACTCGTCAAGGTCGACCGCGAGGGCGACGGCCACGTCTGCCACACCGGCCAGCGGACGTGCTTCTTCACGGAGCTCACCACGACGAAGGAGGAGAGATGAGCTCTCTCAAGCTCGGCATCCCGAAGGGCTCGCTCGAACAGGCGACGGTGCAGCTCTTTCAGCGGGCGGGCTATCAGTTGATCGTGAGCTCGCGATCCTATTTTCCGACCATTGACGATCCCGGGATCGAATGCATGCTCATCCGCGCGCAGGAGATGGCGCGCTATGTCGCCGACGGCGTCATCGACACGGGCCTGACGGGCCTCGACTGGATTCGCGAGCACGAGATCGGTCACCCCGAACAGGCGCCGCTCGTGCGGGTTGCCGACCTCGTGTATTCCAAGCAGAGCTTCGGCAAGGTGCGCTGGGTCCTGGCGGCGCCTGAGGATTCGGAATTCAGGACCGCCAGGGACTTCGAAGGCAGGCGCATTGCGACCGAGCTGGTCCGCGTCACGCGCGACTACTTCCGCGGTCACGGCGTGAACGTGGACGTCGAGTTCTCCTGGGGCGCGACCGAGGTCAAGCCTCCAGTCCTCGCCGATGGCATCGTCGAGGCGACCGAGACCGGGTCGACGCTCCGCGCCAACCGTCTGCGCATCCTCGACACGATCCTGGAGTCCAACACCGAGCTCATCGCCAACGAGACGGCCATGGCCGACCCGTTCAAGCGAACGAAGATCGAGAACCTCGCGCTGCTGCTCGAGGCCGCCATCGACGCGCAGAGCCGCGTCGGCCTGATGCTCAACGTGCCGAAGGCGCGCCTCGATCCGGTGCTGGCGCTGCTCCCCGCGCTTCTGCAGCCCACCATCTCGTCGCTGACCAATCCCGAGTGGGTGGCGGTGAACACCATCATCGAGGAGAAGACCGTGCGCGACCTGATCCCGCGCCTCAAGGCCGCCGGCGGCCAGGGCATTGTCGAGTACCCGCTCAACAAGATCGTCGTCTGACATGATTCGAATCCTCGCTTCGACGAACCGGCGGGCGGTCGCCGCGCTGCTTTCCGGCGAGCGCGTGCGTGACCGCACCACCGAACGAGAGGCCGCGGCCATCGTCTCCCGAGTCAGGAGGGGCGGAGATACGGCGTTGAACGAGTACGCCCGCACGTTGGACGGCCTCGTGGGACCGACTGAAATGCCTCGCGCGGAGTGGGAAGCCAGCGCGCGATTGCTCGGCCCCGCCGTCCGGCGTGCCATCCGTGCCGCTGCACGGAACATCCGCCGGGTGTCCAGGGCGCAGGTTCCAAAGGGATGGCGGCTTGCGGTAGCTCCAGGCGTCACCGTGGAGCAGCGTGTCATCCCGCTGCAGCGCGTCGGCTGCTATGTGCCCGCCGGACGTCATCCTCTTGCCTCGTCTCTGCTGATGACGGCGATTCCGGCTCGCGCGGCTGGGGTGGGAGAAGTCGTCGTGTGCTGTCCGCGCCCGGACGCGGCCGTGTTCGCTGCGGCACTCGAGGCAGGCGTCGATCGCCTGTTCCGGATCGGTGGAGCGCATGCGGTCGCCGCCATGGCGTATGGCACGGCGCGCGTACCGCGCGTGGACAAGGTCGTCGGCCCCGGCAATCGCTGGGTCTCGGCAGCGAAATCGCTCGTGGCCGCCGACTGCGCCATCGACTTCCATGCCGGCCCGACAGAGATTCTCGTCGTGACGTCGAGCGCCCCACCGGCCTGGGTGGCGGCAGACCTGATTGCCCAGGCCGAGCACGACCCGGACGCGCGGGCGCTGTGCATCACGACCAGCCGGCGCCTGGCGGAACGGATTGTCCGGGCCGTCGCCGCCCGGATGCCGGCTGAGGGGCCGGCTCGCCAGGCGCTGGCTCGTCACGGCGCAATTATCGTCTGCCAGGGACGAGCCGAAGCCGCGGCTCTCGCGAACTTCGCGGCGTCAGAACACGTCGTGGTGGATGATGAAGCCATGGCCGCGCGCATCGTCCATGCCGGATCGCTGTTCGTGGGGCCCTGGACGACGCAGGTCGCTGGCGATTACGCCGCGGGCTCGAACCACGTGCTGCCGACGGCCGGGGCGGCACGGTTTCGTGGCGGGCTGAACGCGGCAGACTTCGTGAAGCTCGTGTCGGTCCAGCGCATGACAAGACGTGGGCTCGGCTCGCTCGCGCGGACGGTCACTGTGCTGGCACGGGCCGAGGGACTGGAAGGGCACGCACGCTCAATCGAGGCCAGGCTCAGATGCTGACGATGCGGAGGCAACCTTCAGGGCTGCCTCGCCGTTCAAATGTGTGGAGGCAACCCTCCAGGGTTGCCTGACTGCAGGAGACACGATGACACGTATCCAAGGCGTTCCAGACCTCGGTCCGGGGCTTCGACTGCACCTCAACGAGAACACCGGCGGCTGTTCGATGGCGGTCGTCGAAGCGGTTCGTGCCTTCGACGGCCCGCGCCTGTCCCGCTATCCGGACTTCAAGGACGCGGTGGAGGAGACGGCTGCCTACCTCGGCGTCGACCCCGATCGCCTGGTGCTGACCAATGGGCTGGACGAGGGCATCCTGCTCACGTCCCTCGCCTACCTCGCGCAGCGGACGCCAACGTCCCTCGTCGAGCTGGGCGCGCCCTATGTCAGCATGAATGCCGCGCCGGAGATCGTCGTCTCGCTGCCGACCTTCGAGCCGTACGTGCAGGCCGCTCAGGCCATGGGCGCCCGCATCGTGTCCGTTCGGGCAACGGCGGACTACTCCTTTCCGCTGGATGCCGTGCTGCAGGCCATCACGCCGAACACGCGTATCGTGTACGTCAACAATCCCAACAACCCGACGGGCCGGCCGATCCCACAGGACGCCATCCGCCGTGTCGCGCACGAGGCGGGTCAGGCCGTCGTCTTCGTCGACGAGGCGTACCACGACTTCATGGGCGAGAACTTCCTGGCCGATGCCGCCGACCATCCCAACGTCATTGTCGGCCGCACGTTCTCCAAGGCGTTCGGCCTGGCGGGTATTCGCGTCGGCGTGCTCATCGGACCGCCCGCGCTCCTCGAGCCGATCCGCGCGTGCATGCCGCTCTTCAACCTGAATGTCGTCGCGGTCGCGGCGCTTCGCGCGGCGATTGCCGATCCGGCGTTCCGCGAGTGGTACCTGGATCAGGCGAGTCAATCGAAGGCGCTCGTGTACGACGCGTGTGACCGCCTCGGTCTCACGCACTGGAAGAGCGCGGCCAACTTCGTCCTCATCGACGGCGGCGACAAGGCCCGGCAGATTGTCGAAGCGCTGATCGCGCGCGGGGTCTTCGTGCGTGACAGAACGCAGGATCCGTCCTGCCCCAATTGCTTCCGCCTGACGACGGGTGTGGTTGAGCATACGAGAGCGGCGGTGGAGGCCCTGGAGGCGGTGTGCGCCGGGCTGTAGTCAACCGCAAGACGACAGAGACGGCGATCAGGGTTGGCCTCGCGCTCGACGGGCGTGGCACGTTCGACAACCACACGGGCATCCGCTTCCTGGATCACATGCTCGACCTCGTCGCGCGTCATGGCGGGTTCGACCTGGAGATTGCCGCAAAGGGCGACCTCGACGTCGATCAGCACCATACGGTGGAGGACGTCGGCATTGCCCTCGGCGAGGCCGTTGCTCGGGCGCTCGGCAGCCGGCGCGGCATCAACAGAGCGGGCTACTTCGTGATGCCGATGGACGAGACGCTGGCGGTCGCGGCCATCGACCTTGGCGGCCGCCCTCATGCCGTCGTGACGACGAAGGTGCGCGTGCGGCTCGTCGGCGACCTGCAGAGCGAGCTCGTGCACGATTTCTTCGAGGGCTTTGCCATGGGCGCCCGGGCAAACGTCCACATCAAGGTGCTGTACGGCCGGTCGAATCACCACAAGATCGAAGCCTGCTTCAAGGCGTTCGCCCGTGCGCTCCGCTTTGCCTGTTCCACGGACAAGCGGCTCGCGAAGATGCTGCCGAGTACGAAAGGCCTGCTGTGATTGCGCTCGTCGACTACGGCGCCGGCAACCTCGCCTCGGTGCGAAAGGCGCTTTCTGCCGTGGGCGCGGAAGTGTGGACACCGGAGCGGCCCGCCGAGCTCGAACGCGCGATCGGCGTCATCGTTCCCGGCGTGGGCCACTTCCAGTCCACGGCCGCGCTGACTGACGAGTGGCGATCAGCGATCGGAGAGTCCGTCGATCGAGGGGTGCCGCTGCTCGGCATATGCGTCGGCCTGCAGTGGCTCTTCGACGGATCCACCGAAGCGCCAGGCGTCCCTGGCTATGGCGCCTTCGCGGGCGTCTGCGATCGGCTGCCGTCCGGCCGACTGAAGGTGCCTCACGTCGGCTGGAACGATCTCGTCTTCCCCCGAGCCTCGCGTCTCTTCGACGGGATTGCCAAGGGCACACAGGTGTACTTCACGCACTCGTACGCAGCGCCGATCGTGCCGGCTGCTGCCGCCATCACGAGTCACGGTGTGCCGTTCAGCGCTGCCGTCGAGGACGGCCTCGTGGCCGGCGTGCAGTTTCACCCTGAGAAGTCAGGTGCGGCGGGGTTGCGCGTCTTGTGGAACTGGATGGGAGTGGTCGCGGACCAGAGCGGCCGGCGAGCTTCGAGGACCGGCGTCGCGGTCCCTGCGTCGGGGGCGTAGCCGCCGCAATGCTGTCCAAGCGAATCATCGCCTGCCTCGACGTTCGAGACGGCCTCGTCGTCAAGGGCGTCAACTTCGAGGGCCTGCGTGAGGCCGGGGACCCGGCCGTGCTCGCCCGGCGATACAACGCCGAGGGCATCGACGAGATCGTCGTTCTCGATGTGACGGCCACCATCGAGAGCCGGCAGGCGCGCGCGCAGACGATTGCCTCGGTCGCGGGCGAGATCTTCCTGCCGCTCGCGGTGGGGGGAGGCATTCGCACCGAAGAGGATGCCGCGGCGGTCATCGAGGCGGGCGCCGACAAGGTCGGCATCAACACCGCCGCGTTGCTGCAGCCCGTTCTCATCACGACGCTCGCGTCGCGATACGGCAGCCAGGCGGTGGTCGTCGCCATCGATGCGAAGCGCCAGGATGGGTGCTTTGCCGTCTATGGGCGAAGCGGCCAGGCCCGGACCGCTCGCGATGCGGTGGACTGGGCTCGTGAGGCAGCGGACCGCGGCGCTGGCGAGATCCTGTTGACGTCGATCGACCGCGACGGCACGCGCGACGGCTTCGACTGCGAGTTGACGGCCGCGGTGTCCTCGGCTGTCGACATCCCCGTCATCGCGTCGGGCGGCGCAGGCACGTTCGAGCACTTTGCCGACGTGTTCACGGCGGGCAGGGCCGATGCAGCGCTCGCCGCGTCGATCTTCCATTTCAACGAGCACGCCGTCGCCGACCTGAAGACGTTCCTGTGCGGGCGGGGCGTGCCGGTGCGGATGTGATTCGCGCCACGGATCAAGCGCGCGCGCCTATCCAACTAACCATTTAGTCGATTGTTGATTCGATTTCGGTTCCTGCTATGGTGCGCAGATCGCGCACCCTTCCCCATCACACCGCCGCAGAAACTGCCTCAATGCTGATCCCCTCCATCGACCTCCAGAACGGCCGCATCGTCCAGCTCGTCCAGGGCGAAACGCTGGCCGTCGAGTCCAGCGACATCGACGCGTGGATCGAGAAGTTCACGCGCTTCCCCCGCGTGCAGCTCATCGACCTCGACGCGGCCATGTCGCGAGGCCACAACGACGCGCTCGTCCGCCGCATTGCCGCGATACTCCCCTGCCGCGTCGGCGGCGGCGTCAGGACCGTCGGGCGCGCCGAGGAACTGCTGGCCGCCGGCGCGGAGGCAGTCATTGCCGGCTCCGCCCTCTTTCTCGGCCCGGCCCACTGGGGAGGCGTCGCGCCCCCAGGGCCATCCGCCGTCGTCAACCACGACTTCGCGCGTGCGCTCGCCGACACGGTTGGCGCCGGCCGCATCGTCTGCGCCGTCGACGCCCGCGGCGGCCGCGTGGTCATCCATGGGTGGAAGACCGTGCTCCCCATCACGCCAATTCAGGCCGTCCACGAGCTCGAGGCCTGCTGTGACGAGTTCCTCTACACGATCGTCGAGAAGGAAGGCCTGATGCAGGGAACCGATCTCGACGCCATTCGTGCCCTGCGCGACAGCACCACCCGCAAGGTCACGGCCGCTGGCGGTATCACCACGCGCGAGGAGATTGGCGCGCTCGAGGCGATGAAGGTGGACGCTGTGGTCGGCATGGCCATCTACACGGGCCTGCTGGCCGTCGACTGAGCGCTCGCTCACTCCCGCCGCTCGCGCTACGATACCCGCCATCCCATGACGCGATCGACGAGCGGCCCGCCGCCTCCCATTCGACCACCCTCCCGCGTGCCGCCGGAACGCTTTCAGCTTCCGGTCGAGCGCATGCGCGAAGGCTACTACTCGGACAAGTACTTCACCCGCGCACGCGACGTCCTGAAAGGCGCCGGCATGAACCCGCACGTCACCGTCCAGGTCTTCCAGAAGCAGGTCGCCTGGCTCGGCGGCGTGGACGAGGCGATTGGCGTGCTCAAGCTCTGTCTGACGGACGGATACCAGTGGTCGGATCTCGAAGTGCTGGCGCTGCACGATGGCGACACGGTCGAGCCGCGCGAGACGGTCATGACGATTACCGGTCCCTATGTCGCGTTCGCGCATCTCGAAACGCTCTACCTTGGCGTGCTCGCCCGCCGGACGCGGGTCGCCACCAACACGCGGCTCGTCGTCGAGGCCGCGTGGCCGAAGCCGGTCATGTTCTTTCCCGCACGGTTCGACCACTGGCTCGTGCAGACCGGCGACGGCTATGCCGCGCACATCTCGGGTGCGATCGGCGTGTCCACGGACGCGCAGGCATCGTGGTGGGGCTCGAGCGGCGTCGGCACGGTGCCCCACGCGCTGATTGCCGCCTTCGACGGCGCCACGGTCGCGGCGACCGTGGCGTTTGCCGAACAGATGCCGCCGGATGTGCAGGTCGTCTCGCTCGTCGACTTCGACAACGACTGCGTCGGGACCTCATTGGCTGTGGCGCGCGCGCTTGGGCCGCGACTGCACGGCGTGCGGCTCGACACGTCCGAATCGATGGTCGATGAATCGATCCTCGAGCACATGGGCGAGTTCGATCCGCGTGGCGTGAACCCGCAGCTCGTGCGGAACGTGCGCGCGGCACTCGACGCCGAGGGCTTCACCGGGGTGACCATCACGGTGTCCGGCGGATTCGATCCCGCCAAGATCGAGCGGTTCGAACGGGAGGGCGTGCCGGTGGATTCCTACGGCGTCGGCTCCTCGCTCTTCAGGGGATCGTTCGACTTCACCGCCGACGTCGTGCTCGTGGACGGCGCGCCGATCGCCAAGGTCGGCCGGCGCTACCGCCCCAATCCGCGGCTGGAGCGCGTTGCGTAATCCCTTACGCCTCCCGTAACGCATGCTCGCACGCGCGGCCCGCGACGGGCCGATAAACACGCACGGCGTCGAGTATCGATGAGTGGTCTGGTTCTTGCCCCACGGAGGTGACGTGGAGGCAGAATCATGAGGACGACGCTCCGAAGTGTGCGGACGGCGTGTCTGCTGGCTGTGGCAGCCGCCGCGTGCGGCGGCAGTGGTGACGACGGCAGCCCGACGAGCCCGAGCCCGGCGCCTGGCGGGCCCTCCGCGGCAGTCACGATCAGCATAGTCGCCTCGGGCGGCGCCAACTCGTTCACGCCCAATCCCGCCAGCATGGGGCAGACGCCGACCGTCAGCTTCAGGAACTCCGATGGCGAGCTGCATCGCATTGTGGCCAACGACGGTTCGTTCGACACCGGCAACATCAATCCCGGCGCATCCAGTCCATCGATCACCGTGTCGGCAGCTGGCACCAACTACCACTGCACGCTTCATCCGGCCATGATTGGCGCGATCGGCGCGGCGCAAGGCGAACCGCCGCCACCGTGCGAGGGCCAATACTGCTGAGGCCTTTCGCGGCGGGCGGCCTCGTCAGGCGATTTTCGACAGCCGAAGCGAGGTCACGTGGCGGATGATGGACGGGGTCGCGCTCGTCGCGCGTCCGTCCACCAGGAGACCGCCGTGAACCTGAGCCAGTTCTTTGCCGACCAGCTGCAGCGTGAAGCTGCCATCTCGAGGCGCACGCTCGACCGCGTACCGGAAGGCCAGCCCGACTGGAAACCTCACGAGAAGTCGATGCCGCTCGGTTACCTTGCCAACCTCGTGGCGACGATGCCGTCGTGGGTGGCAATGACCATCCTGCAGGACGAGCTGGATCTCAATCCCGTGGGCGGCCCGCCGCCGCAACCCGAACCCTGGAAGACGGTCGCGGACCTGCAGCTCGCGCACGATCGAGCCGTCGAACAGGCGCGTGAGGCTCTGGCCGGGACCAACGACGCGCACTTGGCGACGAACTGGAACCTGCTGGTTGCCGGCAAGACCGTGATGACCGCCCCGCGGCACGTTGTCATTGCCGATACGTTCACGCACCTGGCGCACCATCGCGGCCAGTTGACGGTGTACCTGCGGCTGACCGGCAAGCCCGTCCCGTCCGTGTACGGCCCGTCGGCCGACGACCGCACGTTCGCACAGGGGTAGGGCGCGAGAGCGCCCGACGAACGCTCGACAAACAATGTCCCGGAGCGTCTAATGCGGCATGCGCGCTGACCTTGTCGCCGCCCTGCGTTCGCTCCGGTCCACGCCCACCTTCACGGCCGTTGCGCTGATCGTCCTTGCGCTGGGCATCGGCGCCACGACGGCCATCTTCTCCGTCGTCGACGCGGTCGTGCTGCGCGGCCTGCCATTCGACGAACACGACCGGCTCGTCGCCGTCGGCGAGCGGCGTCCGGCCTTCTTCGGCGCCTCCGATCCCACGCCGGATCCGCTCCGCATCACCAGCACCTCGCCCCAGAACTACATGGACTGGGCCGCCCAGCAGCAGGTGTTCGAGACCATGACCGCCGTCGCCGGTGGGTCGGTGACCGTGCAGGAGGCCGGCGGCGAACCGGAAGACCTCAGGGTGCAGCGCGCGACGGCCGGCTTCTTCGACGTGCTGCGCGTGCAGCCGGTCATGGGGCACGCGTTCGCGGCTGACAACGAAGTCGCCGGCCGCGAGGGCGTGGCGATCCTGAGCCACGCTTTGTGGCAGCGCCGCTACGGCGGCGAGACCACCGTCATCGGCCGGACGCTCACGCTCGATGGCCAGACCTTCGACATCATCGGCGTCATGCCTGAGGGCTTCACCTGGCCGCTCGGGACAACCCGTGCGACGGACCTGTACCTCCCCTATGTCGTCCCGGAATCGCAGAGGATCCGCGTCCCGAAGGAGGTCAACATCTACCTGCAGGTCACCGGCCGGCTGAAGCCAGGCATCTCCATCGAGCAGGCGCAGGCCCACATGGACCGGATCAGCGACGGCATCCTGGCGGCGCATCCCGAGTGGAGCGAGGGCGCGACGATTGGCCTCCGCCCGCTTCGCGATCACATCGTGGGCGCACGGACGCGGTCGTGGATGCTGATGCTCCTCGGCGCCGTGGCCATCGTGTTGCTGATTGCGTGCGTCAACATCGCCACGCTGCTCCTGGCCCGCGCAAGCTCGCGCGAGCGCGAGACCGGCGTGCGTGCCGCGCTCGGCGCCAGCCGCTGGCGGCTGGTGCGCGCGTGCCTCGTCGAGAGCCTCGTGCTGTCCACGATCGGGACGCTGCTGGCCGTGGTCCTGGCGTTCTGGGCCGTGCGGGTGCTCGCGAACGCCATGCCGGACAACGTGCCGCGCGTCAGCACGATTGCGTTGGACTGGCGCGTCCTGGCCGCAGCGGCAGCGATTGCGGTCGGGACGGGACTGCTCTTTGGTCTCATCCCGGCATGGCAGACCTCCAGGCCCGACCTGACGCATGCGCTCAAGGAAGGCGGGCGCGGCACCGCGGGAGCCGGACGTCATCGGCTGCAGAACACGCTCGTGGTGGCCGAGGTCGCGCTGGCCGTCGTGCTGCTCGTCGGCGCAGCCCTCTTCATCGGCAGCTTCGTCACGCTGATGCGCATCCAGCCCGGCTTCGATCCGTCCAACGTCCTCACCGCGCAGGTGTTTCCGCGCTACGAGCAAGGCAAGCCGGCCCCGGACGATGGCGCGAAGTATCAGGAGATGGTGGATCTGGTCGGCCGCGACCCGCGCGTGATGCACGCATCGATCGTGGTCGGCGGCATTCCGCTCGGCAACAACATGATGGCCACCACGCTGACCGTGCCTGGCGTCACGCTGTCGGAAGACGACCGCAGGGTCAGCGTTCGGCGGGTCACGCCCGAGTACCACCAGGCGCTGCGCATCCCGCTCAGGAGCGGCCGTCTATTCGAATCGACAGACCATGCCGGCGCCGCACCGGTCGTCATCGTCAACGAACAAGTGGTCCGAAGGTTCTTCGACGGCCAGAATCCCGTCGGTCGTGAGGTCCAGGTTCACGATGCCATGCGAACGATCGTCGGCGTGGTGGGAGACATCCACCAGACCGGCCTCGAGTCCGAGCCGCTCGGGGAGATCTACATGCCGCTCGCGCAGAACGGGCGTGGCTTTGCCGAGCTGGTCGTGCGCACCAGCGGCAATCCTTACGACGTGTTCACGGCCGTCAAGTCCAGCGTGCTGCAGGTCATGCCCGACGTTCC
>CAZJBN010000049.1:0-5502 GCA_964543955.1 uncultured Bifidobacteriaceae bacterium | reverse complement strand
ACGCGTGCGTGCTCGTCGCCCTCGGTCTTGTCGTCGGCAGTGTGGGCGCGTGGTACCTGGGTCAGGCGGCCCGGACGTTTCTCTTCCGCGTGGACGCAGCCGACCCACGAGCGTTTGCCGCTGCCATTGGCGTGCTCGCGCTTGCCGCGCTCGTCGCCAGCGTGATTCCGGCGCGGCGCGCGGCCAGCGTCGATCCGATGATCGCGCTGCGGTCGGAGTAGGCGGAACCTCGCCCGGGCCTCACCACACGAAACGAAAGACGATGGCTGTCGAGCGGGCGGGATCCGGCCTGCTCGGGTTGGTGATCTTGAACTGCTGCGGCACGGCTGCCCAGCTGTCGTAGACGCTTCCCCCGACGTAGAAGCGCGGACCGCTTGACGGCCTGGACGCCGGCGCGTCGGACGACGCCGCTCGCGTGAAGAGGTCGTAGCTTCGGGTCGGCGGCGCGGTCCCGGCCTCCGGGCCTGCCGCGACGAGCTCGACCCGCCCGTCGCCATCCACGTCGGCCTCAATCCAGTCCACGTGCAGGAGGCGATGGTAGGTGCCGTCCGCGACCATCGTGCGAAGCTCGGCATTGAATCGATCGATGATGGTGGTCGCGTCCAGTCGCTCGCGGCGAATGGCGAGGTGCAACGTCCGCGTGATGAGCGGCGCGGGTCCGATGGCCAGCCGCGCACGCGCCTCGTCGCCGTGGTTGTTGAGGATGTACTCGACGACGAGCTCGTCCATCAGCGTGAAGTCTGCCTTGTCGGCCAGCAGCATGGCGAGGCTGTCCTCCTCGCTGCGCGACTGCACGAACGTGGGACCGGATCCCGTGGCGACCTCGTCGCCGTACGAATATCCGCCCACCACGACCACGCGCTTGCCGGCGAGCGCGCCGAGCGTGGTCGCGGAAACATCTGAGCCACGGCGCCCGACGAGCCGCAGCCGGTTCTCGAGGTACGGGGCCGAGAAGACCATCACTTCTTCGCGTTCGG
Source organism: uncultured Bifidobacteriaceae bacterium (assembly GCA_964543955.1). Lineage (GTDB taxonomy): Bacteria > Acidobacteriota > Vicinamibacteria > Vicinamibacterales > UBA2999 > VFZN01. The sequence continues at coordinate 4,525 of CAZJBN010000049.1, read as the reverse complement.
CATCCTTCCACGCGGCCGCGCTGCCGTCGTACTCCCCGGACAAGAGGGCGGGCGTGAACGCGGCCTCGTCCACGATCGTCGTTTCCGCGGTGCGGCTGATGCGCTCGAGGGCTTCTTCGACCAGGTCCAGCGCGAAGCGGACCTCGCCGGGCCGGTTCGTGAATGGCGGCCAGGCCGTCGACACGAGACGGAGCAGCGGCGGCGCCTGTCCGGAGAGGCCGGTTGCAGACCCCAGTATCGCTACGCTCATGAGCGCGAAGACTGTCCCGCGCAGGTTCTTCATCATCCGCCTGCCTTTCAACTAAAGGGTCTTGAGAATACCTCGTTCTCGTCGGCCGATCCGACCGGCAGGCCGCCAGGGCTGACAGCGGGAGGAGAATTCACCAGGCCTTAGCCAACCTCGGTCGCCGCTCGGGCGTCAAAGGCACCATGCGCGCAGAGCTCGTCGCCGCCATCCGCTCGCTTCGCTCGACGCCCACGTTCACCGCCGTCGCCTTGATCGTCCTCGCTCTGGGCATCGGGGCCACGACGGCCATCTTCTCCGTCGTGGACGCGGTGGTCATCCGGGCCCTGCCCTTCGACGAGCACGACCGGCTCGTGGCCATTGGCGAACGGCGTCCGCCGGACTCGTTCGTGGATCCCACCCGGGATCCGTCGACGCTGACGAGCGTCGCGCCGCAGAACTATCTCGACTGGGTGGAGCAACAGCAGGTCTTCGAGCAGATTGCCGCAATTGCCGGCGGCTCGTTCACGCTGCACGAGGCCGGCGACGAGCCGGAGGACCTGCGCGGGCAGCGCGTCACCGCGGCGTTCTTCGACATCCTGCACGTGGCGCCGTCGCTCGGGCGAGGGTTCGCGCCCGAAGACGAAACCGCCGGCCGCGACCGCGTCGTCGTGCTGAGCGACTCGCTGTGGCAGCGGCGGTTCGGCGGCGATTCGGCCGTCCTGGGCCGCACGATTCCGCTCGAGGGCGCGAGCTACGAAGTCATCGGCGTCCTGCCGCCGGATGTGACCTACCCCGTCGGCGCTGCACGGCCGACCGACGTCTACGTACCGTACGTCGTGCCGGACGAGCAGCGGATTCGCCGCATCGGCAGGCGGGAGCACTACCTGCAGGTCGTTGGACGCCTGCGCGCGGGCGTCAGCGTCGAACAGGCGCAGGCGCAGATGGACCAAGTGGCCGCTTCGCTCACGGCAGCAAACCCCGAGTGGAACAAGGGCTCGCTCATCGGCGTCCGGCCTCTCCGGGACCACATTGTCGGTGGCCGCACCAGGTCCTGGATGCTCATGCTGCTCACGGCTGTCGGCATCGTCCTGCTCATCGCGTGCGCGAACCTGGCCAACCTGATGCTCGCGCGCGCCAGCGCGCGGGAGCGCGAGATCGGGGTCCGCGCCGCGCTTGGCGCCGGGCGCTGGCGCCTGGTGCGGCAGATGCTCGTCGAGAGCCTGGTGCTGGCCGCGACCGGAACGGCCCTTGCCATGCTCCTGGCGTTCTGGTTCGTTCAGATCCTCAGGAACGCCATGCCCGACGGCGTGGCTCGCGTCAGCGCCATCGCCCTGGATCTTCGCGTGCTGGCGGCTGCGGCGATCGTGGCGCTCGTCACAGGCATCCTGTTTGGCCTGTTCCCGGCGCTTCAGCTCTCGAAGCCGGATCTCACTCGCGCGCTCAAGGACGGCGCACGCGGCACTGCCGGCGCCGGCCGCCAGCGGCTCCGGAACGCGCTTGTCGTCGCGGAGGTCGCGCTCGCGGTCGTGCTGCTCGTCGGCGCCGCGCTCTTCATCGGGAGCTTCGTGCGGTTGATGCACATCGATCCAGGCTTCGACCCCGCCAACGTGCTCACCGTGCAGGTTTACCCGCGAACCGCACCCGGCCAGCCGCCAGGCGATCACCGCGCAGCATTCACGCGCATCGTCGAGCGAATCGGCCAGGCGCCCGGTGTGGTCTACGCCAGCGCCATCTGGGGCGGCATGCCGTTCGGCGGCTCGATGAGCACGACGAGGCTCAGCGTTCCCGGCATCACCATGTACGAGGGCCGGAACGTCGTCAGCGTGCGTCGCGTCACGCCCGAGTACCACCAGGCGTTGCGGATTCCTCTTCGAAGTGGCCGACTGTTCGAGCCGTCGGACCGGGACGGCGCCGCACGCGTGATCATCGTCAACGAGGCGATCGTGAAGACGTTCTTCGACGGCCAGGATCCTGTCGGTCGATCGGTGACGCTGCAGGATGCGGAGTGGACGATTGCGGGCGTCGTCGGGGACGTGTACCAGAGCAGCCTCGAAGCCGAGCCGCTGGCCGAGGTCTACGTGCCGCTCTTGCAGGGAGGGCCCGGAGCCGGCGAGCTTGTGATTCGGACCAGCGGTGACCCTTACGCCGTGCTGCCGGCTGTCAGAACCGCTGTGCTGCAGGAGCTGCCGGATGTTCCGCTGCGCAATGTGCGGTCGCTCGAGGAGGTGTTCGAGCGGAGGATTGCACAGCGGCGGCTGAACATGCTGCTGCTTGGTCTCTTCGGTCTGCTCGGCCTGGTGATTGCCGCCGTGGGCATCTACGGCGTCATGGCCTACGCCGTGTCGCAGCGAACCAAGGAGATCGGTGTGCGCATGGCGCTCGGCGCCTCGCGGAGTGCAGTGGTCGGCATGGTCCTCCGTAGCGCGTCGGTTCTCGTGGCGACAGGGCTGGCCGTCGGCGGCGTCGGAGCCTGGTACTTCAGCGCGACAGCAGAGGCGTTCCTGTTCCGGACCGAGGCGACCGATCCGCGCGCCTTTGCGACGGCGTTGGCAGTCCTCGCGATCGCCGCGCTGGTTGCCAGCGTCATCCCGGCGCGGCGCGCGGCCAGCGTCGATCCGATGATCGCACTGCGGTCGGAGTAGCCTCGGCCGTAGGGCGGAACCGTAGGGCGGAACTTTAGTTCCGCCTGTAGGGCGGGTCTGAAGACGCGCCCTGCAGAGCTCTCATCGCATTGCAGCCAGCGCGGACAGGATCGTCTGTGCCGCGGCCTGCCCGGTCGGAGTGGGCGCCTGCTCCATTGACAGCGCCGCGTGGAGGCTTCGCATCACCTGCTTTGCGTTCTCGACAGCCGCAAAGCGCGTGGCGTCGACGTGCGGGCCCTTTGCCCAGAGCGCCTTGTGCGCGGCAACCCAGTGCGCGGTCCATTCGTCGAGGGCCTTTGCGTCGGCGTCCGGGCGTCGCACGGCCGAGTGAAGGGCCATGGCCATGCGGTCGTTCTCGCCCCACGTGAACACGGCATCGTGGCTCTCGACCCTGGCCTGCACCGCGGAGAGCAGCCTCGTGTCGACGCCGGGCCCGAGCTTCGGATTGCGCGCGAGGAACTTGAGCGTGTCGGACGTGTGAGCGACGGCATGCATCCAGCCGTGCTCCTGATCGAAGCCGCGGAGGTCCTGCTCGCGTGCGAAGTAGTCCAGCATGCGGTCGAAAAGGGCCTGCACCTCGTCCGCCTCCAGGAAGGGCGCGGACAGATCGGCGGCCGCGACGAGCGACAGGTGGAGTGCGGAGAAGGAGCGTCCGAATATGCGGTCGTCGCCGCGCTCGCCGAGCCCGCGATCGAGGTTGCCTGTCCAGAGCGTGATGAGCGTGCGCAGGTCGGCCGGCGTCAGCCGCCGCTCGCGCAGGATCCATCGCTCGGCCGCGCCAAACGCCACGTCGTCTCGGAGCACGGGGTCGGGCGACGACACGAGCGGGTTCATCTCGACCAGCAGGTCGATCGCGGAGCGTCCCTCGGGGATCTCGAAGCCGCTCCTGGCCATCGCGATCCAGCGGTCGCGATCCGAGGTCGGCATTGGTGCCTGCGCGTGAGTGGACGCCGCCAGCCCGGCAAGTGCGACAGCCGCCACGACGGCCCTCATCGCGCTTCGCCCTCGCATTCGGGACATCGATGAACGGTTGCTTCGACCCAGGTCAGGATCGTGGGGATGTCAGGTGTCACCGCGTCATTCTCGATCCGAATCCGTGCGGCATGCGTGATCTCGCCCCAGCGATCTGCAACGAGCGCAAGCGGGGGTTCGAGACCGGCAACGGCCCCGGTGCTGACGACGAGCTCGGTGTCCATGTCGCAGCAAGCCTGGCGCGCGTCCTCGAGCCGGACCTCGAAGTCCGCCCACGACGTCGAGGCCTCCGGCGGCACGAGCACGAGCAGCAGCTGCCGCCGCTGCCAGATGTCGGCGTAGGTGAAGACGCCGCCGCGCGTGATCAGCGCCACGTGCGGGACGCGTGATCCGATCGCGGCCTCCGGGGTCATGCCTTTATCGTGGCATGGGAGCGGTCCCCTGTCAGGCAACCCTGAAGGGTTGCCTCTACAAGTTCTTGGGCGGGGGTTGCCTCTACAAGTTGTTGAGTAGGGGTTCCCTCTACAAGTTGCTGGGTGGGTTGCCCAGCCTGTACTTTGTGGAGGCAACCCTTCAGGGTTGCCTGTACAAGCTGCTGAGTGGGGGTTGCCTCCCATCGTCAGGAAAGGCAACCCTTCACCACCGATGCCCCTGTGGAGGCAACCCTCGGGAGTTCAAAGTTAAC
>CAZJBN010000048.1:8568-28890 GCA_964543955.1 uncultured Bifidobacteriaceae bacterium | reverse complement strand
GCACCGCCTTGAGGCGCTCCTCGAACTCGCCGCGATACTTGGCGCCGGCGACGAGCGCGCCCATGTCGAGCGCGACAATGCGCTTGTCCTTGAGGCCTTCGGGCACATCGCCGCGCACGATGCGCTGGGCAAGGCCCTCGACGATGGCCGTCTTGCCGACCCCTGGCTCGCCGATGAGCACGGGGTTGTTCTTGGTGCGGCGCGAGAGCACCTGGATGACGCGCCGCACCTCTTCGTCGCGGCCGATCACCGGGTCCAGCTTGCCGCGGCGCGCGAGCTCCGTGAGATCGCGACCGTACTTCTCGAGCGCCTGGTACTTGTTCTCCGGATTCGGATCGGTCACGCGCTGGCTGCCGCGTACGCTCGTGAGCGCCTCGAGCACGCGCTCGCGCGTGACGCCGGCCTTCTTGAAGAGCTCCGCCGCCCGGGATCGGCCGGACTCGGACACGAGCCCGAGGAGCAGGTGCTCGGTGCTCACGTAGTCGTCCTGCATGGCCTTTGCGTCGGCCGTCGCGGCATCGACCACGACCCGGAGGCGGGGCGAGAGGTGCGGCTCGGCGCCGCCGCCGGTCATGCTGGGCTGGCGGCCGAGCCACTCGCGCATCTCGCGCGCCTGCGCTGCCGGATCCAGGCCGAGCTTGCGGACGACGGCCGGGACCACGCCGTTCTCCTGTTCGAGGAGCGCCACGAGCAGGTGCTCGGGCTCGACGGACGCGTGCCCGAACTCGCGCGCGAGGTCCGGAGTGGCCAGGATGGCCTGTTGGGCTTTCTCGGTGAACTTCTGCAGGTTCATGATGGTGATTCACTCCTCGCGTGCCCGCGGGCGTCGAGCGCCGCCAGCTCTTCGTACAGCCGCCGCTCGTCCTCGGTCAACGTTCGCGGCAGCGCGACATCCAGGACGACGAAGAGATCGCCCGCGTCGTCCTTCTGTCCGAGCGCCGGCAGACCCTGTCCGCGCAGACGCATCTTCTGCCCGGGCTGCGAGCCCGGCGGCACCTTCAGGCGGAGCGTCTTGCCAGCCAGCGTGACCACTTCGGTCTCGCCGCCGAGAATGGCGGTCGTCAGCGGCACCGCCAGTCGCGTCGTCAGATCCCGGCCCGACACCTGGAAGCGCGGGTGCGGCTTCAGGCGGATGCGCAGGAACAGATCGCCGCTCGGCCCGCCGCCGGTGCCGCGCCGGCCTTCGCCGGCCACTCGCACGCGCGAGCCGTCGACAACGCCAGGCGGGATCCGGACCTCGACCGTGCGCGCTTCGCCGTCGTGGCGCAGGGACAGGCGCTGCACGCTGCCGTGCGCCGCCGGCTCGAGATCGAGGTCGAACTCGTGCTCGACGTCGCGGCCGCGATGCGCGCGCGGCCTGCCGCGGGGCGAACGGCCTCGCCGGGCGGCCGGCTCGGCGCCGCCGAAGAAGGTGTTGAAGAAATCGGAGAAGGGGCTCCCGCTCTCGCCCCCGAACATCTCCGACACTTCCTCCTCGGTCATGGGACGGAAGCCGCCGCTCTCACCCCAGTTCCACTGGCCGCCGAAGGGCGCGCCGGCCGCGCCGGCCGGCGCGTTCTCGTACTGGCGCCAGTTCGCGCCGAGCTCGTCGTACTTCTTCCGCTTGTCGGGATCGCTCAGCACCTCGTGCGCCTCGTTGATCTCCTTGAAGCGCGCTTCGGCCGCCTTGTCGCCCGGGTTGACGTCAGGGTGGAACTTCCGCGCCAGCTTGCGGAACGCCTGCTTGATTTCCTTGTCGCTGGCCGACTTGGCGACGCCGAGCGTCGAATAGTAGTCCTTGAACTCCACGGCGTCAGTCCTCGAGCCCGATCCGATGGCCGAGCTCGGCAATCTCGCGCAGCAGGCGCCGCCGAAGGGCGGGGTCCCGCTGGAGCCCGCCCTCCTCGAGCAGCGGCCGGATACGCTGCATCACCTCGGCGATGGCCAGCAGGCGCTGCACGCCGGCGAGGTTGACGCCGTCTTCCTCGACGAGCCGCTTGATGAACCTCAGGCGCGCGATCTCGCTGTCCGAGTAGAGGCGCATGCTGCCGATCGTCCGCGCCGGGCGCACGAGGCCCAGCCGCTCGTACTTCCGCAGGGTCTGCGGATGCATGTCGAGCAGGCGCGCGGCCACGGAGATGAAGATCAACTCTGAACTTGACACATAACGAGTCTAACTATTGATACACGACGCGTCAATGTTGATCTGATTTCGGCGCCAACCGCGGCGGGCGATTCCGCTACGATGGAAGTGCTTGTCAGCGGCCGCTTCCAGCTCATCCACTTCGCGGCTGTCGCCAGCGTTGACGTTCCTGGCCGTGCTCGGCCCGCTCGTGGCCCTTACCGCGACCATCTGGCTCCTCAATCCCGGTCTCGGCCACGGCAGCATCATCACGCTGGCCGAGCGCCCCTCGGACGACTACTACCTCGCGCACGATCACGGAGGGCACGTCGATCACCACGTGCTCTACTTCGGCACCGACCCGGCGGCGCTCGAGCACCTGCAGGCGGCGGATGTCCTGCTGCTCGGCAACTCCCGGCTGATGTTCGCCGCGCGGCCCGAAGCGCTGGACCCGCACTTCGAGAGGCTGGGTTTCCGCTACTACATCCTGGGGTTCGGGTTCCGCGAGGCCGATCGCTTTCCGATGGCGATCATCGAACGCTTCGATCTCCGTCCCCGCCTCGTCGTCGTCAATGCCGACGGCTTCTTCGTGAACCGCCTGTCGGACTTCGCACGCGTGGTCGTGAAGGACACGCCGTTCGGCGCCTGGAAGTTCCGCCAGGAGGCGGAGACCGGCCACGAGGTGCGCCGGCGGCTGCATGAACTGGTGCCGAACTGGGTCGATCAGTTCGGACGCCCCGGATTCCCGTGGCGGCGTGAGCTCGTCATCTACCGGTCGCGCACCAACGGGGCGTGGCAGCTGTCGCCGTGGCCGCAGGGGCACCGACCTGTCGGCGGGCGCGCGCTCGACCTCCCGCGCCTCGACGATCGTGAAGTGGCGGCCGCGAGGCGCTTCAAGGAGGCGCTCGACCGGCGGGGGAGCCGCCTGATCCTGACCTACGTTCCAACGCCGCGGCCTCTCGGCGGCGGGCCCGAGCTCCTGGCCCGCCTGCTCGACGTGCCGCTCGTGGCGGTGCATCCGCCTCACCTCATGACCGAAGACGGCGACCACCTCGACGAGGCGTCCGCCATGGCCTGGTCCGAGGCGTTCGTGATCGGGCTGGAGCGCGCCACGCAGTGAACTTCGTCTCGTGGGCCTTCGTCGGCCTCTTTGCGCTCACCCTTCTCGCGCGGGTCACGATTGGCCGGCGGAGGATCGAACCGGCCTACGTCGTGGTGCTCATCGTCGCGAGCACCGCCTTCTATGCCTGGCACATCCCGATCTATCTCGCCATCCTCGCGCTCAGCACGGGCGTGGACTACGTGGCGGCGCGGTGGCTGGACCGGATGCCTGGCGCCGCGGCCGGCCGGCGGCGAGCCGTGCTCGTCGCCTCGCTCGCCACCAACCTCGGCCTGCTGGGATTCTTCAAGTACGCGAACTTCTTCATCGAAGTCATCCAGGACCTTGCGCCCGCCGCAGCGACGCGGCTGCCGGCCGAGTTGTCGCTGGCTCTGCCGATGGGCATCAGCTTCTATACCTTCCAGTCGATGTCGTACACGATCGACGTCTACCGGGGCCAGCTGAGAGCCGTCGACAGCTTCTGGCGCTTCTACCTCTTCGTCATCTTCTTCCCACAGCTGGTCGCCGGCCCGATTGTGCGTGCGCTGGAGTTCCTTCCGCAGATGCCGCGGCCGCGGCGCATCCGCGCGGCCGTCTGGTACCACGGCGCGTGGCTCATCATCTCGGGGTTCTTCCTCAAGATGGTGTGCGCGGACAACCTGGCCGTCTACGTCGACGAGCACTGGGATGCCGGCGCCGACGCGCGCGCGTCGAGCGCGTTCGCGCTCTGGCTGGCGCTCATGTTCTCGGGACAGATCTTCGCGGACTTCGCCGGCTATTCGAACATCGCGCGAGGCCTGGCGTACCTCCTCGGCTACCGTCTGCCCATCAACTTCAACGCGCCGTACCTGGCCGCATCCTTCAAGAACTTCTGGGAGCGCTGGCACATCACGCTCTCGCGCTGGCTTCGCGACTATCTCTATGTTCCGCTTGGCGGCAACCGCCGGGGCCCCGTCAGGACCTACGTCAACCTGATGCTCGTCATGCTCCTCGGCGGACTCTGGCACGGCGCCGCCTACACCTTCATCATCTGGGGCGCGCTGCACGGCGTCGCGCTGGCCGTCGAACGCCTGCTCGGCCTGCATCGGGACTCGGACGGGAGCCGCTCGTGGCCCGTGCGGCTCGCGTGGTTCGTGGCGGTCCAGGGAGTCGTGCTCCTCGCCTGGATCTTCTTCCGCAGCCGCTCGATCGAGGATGCCTTCGGGTTCGTCCGGAACATCGCGGCAGCCGACGACTGGTCGCTTGGGACGATGGAGCGGGCGGGTCTGCTGTTTCTGGCACCGCTGGTCATCGCGCACGGCTGGACGTGGCTCGAAGAGCGCCGGATCGTGCGGCGGCCCGGGCCGACGTTCCAGGCCGTCGTCGCGGCCGTCATGGCGTACGCGATCCTGACGCTCTACGCCGGGACCGCGGACTTCATCTACTTCCAGTTCTGACATGGCCGCCACGCCGGCGTGGCGGCTTCGCGGTGGCTGTCGGGGTTGGCGCCGGCCGAATCAGCACCGCCGGTTATACTGGAACGTTCCGTGATCGACTTTCATCCATCCGATCTCTTCACCATTGCGCTGCTGGTCGCCCTCGAAGGACTCCTGAGCGCGGACAACGCCATGGTGCTGGCCGTTCTCGTGCTCGGACTGCCGCGCTCCCAGCAGCAGAAGGCCCTGCGCTACGGCATCGTCGGCGCCTTCGTGTTCCGCATCGCTGCAACGGCGCTTGCCGCCTACATGATCCAGGTACTCTGGATTCAACTGTTGGGCGGTCTGTACCTGCTGTATCTGCCGTACCAGCACTTCTTCGGGCATGGCGATGCCGGGAATCGGCGCGCCCCCAAGCCGGCGACGCCGTGGCTGGGCCTGTCGGCATTCTGGGCCACCGTCGTCAGGGTGGAGCTCACCGACATCGTCTTCGCGATCGATTCGATTCTCGTGGCGGTGGCGATGTCCAACAAGCTGTGGGTCATCATCACGGGCGGACTGCTTGGCATCATCGCCATGCGGCTGGTGATCGGACAGTTGTTGGCGCTCGTGCGCCGCTATCCCGCGCTCGTGGACGGCGCGTTCATCATCATCGCGTGGGTGGGGATCAAGCTTCTCGTGGAGTACTTCCACGGCCTCGGCTGGCTGCACTTCGCCATCCCGAAGTGGATCTCGCTCGGGCTGATCGTGGTGATCTTCGCCGTGGCGTTCTTGTACGCGCGCCGGCAGGGTCCCGCAGACGACGAACCGGCGGCCTCGCCCTAGTTGGCCGGTCCCTTCGACTGCGCCTCGAGAATGGCCCGCACGAGCTCCTCGGGGAAGGCCTGCGACGCCGCGTCGTCCTCCTGGCGGCACGCCCGCCGACCGGCCGCAATGACCGTCGAGTACTGGTCGAGGTAGGCGCGGCAGTTCCTGCACTTGTCGAGGTGCAGCTCGAACACCTCCCGGACGTCCGCGGGAAGGTCTCCCCCCACGTAGTCCGCGAGGAATTCCGCACAGTCGCGGCAGGTCAGCTTGCCGCTCATGCGCCCGGCCCCTGAAGCCGCGGCGCCAGCAGCGTTCTGAGCGCCTGCCGCGCCCGATGCAGGCGCAGCTTCGCGGCGTTTGTCGTGATTCCCAATTGCTCAGCCACCTCGGCGGTTCCTAGTCCTTCGATGTCGCGCAGGAGCAGAACGGTTCGGTAGTGTTCCGGAAGCTGATCGATGGCGGCCCGCACGGCCGCCTGGTCCTCGAGGCGGGAGAGCCGCTCGTCGACGGGTTCGTCCTGGCTGGCGAAGCGCTCGATGAAATGCCCCTTGTCGCTGAACGCCGGCAGCAGGTGGTCGAGCGACTCCTCGGGCTTGCGCTTGCGGCGGCGCAGCTTCATCAGCGCCACGTTGACCACAATCCGGTGGAGCCACGTCGAGAGCAACGACCCGCCCTCGAAGCGGTCGATGTTCCGGAACGCGTTCAGGAACGCCTCCTGCACCGCGTCGCGCGCGTCCTCCTCGTTGCCGAGCAGCCGGCGGGCCACGGACAGCAGACGGCCGCCGTGGGTCCGGAGCAGTTGCTCGTACGCACCAGGCTCGCCGGCCCGCAGCGCCTCGAGCAGCGCACGGTCGGGCGACTCCGGCGGCGTGGCAGGGGGGATGCCGGTTGAGGTCTTCACACTCCGTAAGCATACGCCAGGGCCTCGGCGCCGTGGGGCACCGCGGCCTGCACGGCGACGACCGGCTGGCCGATCGTGGTAGCGTCTGTCGAACGAACGGTCGCCCACTCCACAAGGAGCGTTCACCATGCGCTTCGTCGTCCTGGCGGTCCTCGCTGTCGTGCCGTTCTCGACCGGTTCCACTCAGTCTGCCGGGCCGCGTCCCGGCATCGACTGGCCGTCGTTCCGCGGTATCGATGCCCGCGGCATCGGCCTCGGCGCCGAACCCCCGATCACCTGGGATGTCACGGGAGGCCAGCAGGTCCGCTGGCGCGTGCCCATCGCCGGCCTCGGACACTCGAGCCCTGTCGTCTGGGGTGACACCGTCTGCGCGACGACAGCCGTCAGCGGCACGCCGGACGCGGAGCTGAAGGTGGGGCTCTACGGCGACATCACGTCCGTGCAGGACGCGACCGAGCATCGCTGGGATGTCATGTGCTTCGACACGGCCAGCGGAGCGCTGCGATGGCAACGCACGGCGAAGACCGGCGTGCCACAGGTGAAGCGTCATCCCAAGTCGACGCACGCCAGCAGCACCCTCGCGACCGACGGGCGCCACCTCGTCGCCTTCTTCGGGTCCGAGGGCCTGTACGCGTACGATCTCGATGGCCGCCTGCTGTGGCAGAAGGACTTCGGCCTGCTCGATTCCGGTTTCTTCATGGTGCCCGACGCGCAGTGGGGCTTCGCGAGCTCGCCCGTCATCCACGACGGACGCGTGATCGTGCAGGCCGACGTGCAGAAGGGATCGTTCGTGGCGGCGTTCGACGTGCGCACCGGACGCGAGCTGTGGCGGACTCCGCGCGCCGATGTTCCGACGTGGAGCACGCCGGCTGTCGTGACCTTCGGCGGACGGGAGCAGGTCGTCGTCAACGGGTGGAAGCACATCGGCGGATACGACCTTGAAACCGGTGAGGAGATCTGGCGGATGATCGGCGGCGGCGACATCCCTGTGCCGACCCCGATCGTGGCCGACGATCTCGTGTTCATCACCAATGCGCACGGCAAGGCCGCGCCGATCTACGCCGTCAGGCCGACGGCGTCCGGAGACATCACGCTGGAGGACGGCGCGTCCTCGAGCACGCACATCGCGTGGAGCTACATGCGCGACGGGGCGTACATGCAGACGCCGATTGCGTACGAAGGTCTGCTGTACGTCTGCCGCGACAACGGTGTGCTGAGCGTCTTCGACGCGAAGACCGGCACGCGGCACTATCAAAGCCGGCTCGGTGATGGGCGCACCGGCTTCAGCGCGTCTCCCGTGGCCGCGGCCGGGCGCGTCTACTTCACGAGCGAGGACGGCGACGTGTTTGTCGTCAAGGCAGGAACGACGTTCGAGATCCTGGCCCGGAACCCGCTCGGCGAGGTCGCGATGGCCACGCCGGCCATTTCGGACGGCCGATTCATCTTCCGGACGCGCGGGCATCTCGTGTCGATCGGCCGCGCCGACTGATCTCGTCGCATGGCGGACGTGCACGCCAGGGCTCGTCAGGCACCGATCCGAGCGGTGACGTCGCCGTAGTACAGGTAGGAGTAGAACGTCGGTGAGACATCCCCGTACCTGGCGCGGACGGCGCGCAGCACTTCGCCAATGGGCTCGCGGCGCGTGACGATCCCCTCGAGCACCTCCCGGGCGACGACGCCTGCGTCCTCGTCGTCCACGGACCAGAGCGGCGCGATGAACCCGCCGAACTGACGGCCGAGCAGCGCGTCGGCCCATCCGCCGACTTCGCCGAAGATACTGCCCGTCGCGCCCACGTCGCAGGCGTTGAAGAAGACGAGCGTACGGCACAGGCGGCCGAGTTTCACTTCGGGCCGCGCGATCTCGCTGGCCGCCAGCTGGCCGTCTTCGAGCGTGATGCTGGACTCGGTCGCGGCTGTCGTCGCGAAGACGCCGTGCCCGGCGAAGTGCAGCAGCGAGACGGCGCCGGGACTGGCGGATTCGAGAAGCGCCGTCACCTCCTGGCGTGTGCCGCCGACCCGCGTCGCGCCGAACTCGGCGACGATGGCGTCGGCTTCGGTCTGGGCGCGCGGCAACCGTCGGCTGGCGGACTTGTACTTCGGCGCGATCGTGCGAATCTCACCGGCGGGCAGGCGATTGCGCATGTAGCCGTCCCACCGCTCGATCCACCGCGCGACGCGGTGCGCAAGCAGCAGGGGAGCGTGGACTTCGGATTCGTCGGCGCGGACCGGCCGCATCAGCTCCCACGGCAGGTGCGGCTCGTCGCTGATGAACTGGATGGCGAGCGGCCGCTGGTCGTGATCCCACAGAGCCCAGTACACATCCCGGAACATCCGCGGCGCGCGCGCCCAGAGCTCGCCGCCAAATCCCTCGATCCGCGCGCGATGAGCGCCACGCGGAAGCGTGGCCACCGTCTCGAAGAGGCTGGCTGCCTCGGCTGCCGGATCCTGCGCGAGGTCGATGATCTCCCGCAGCTTCGGCGGCAGCCCATCGAAACGAGGGGTCTCCACGATCCAGTCCAGCCGCGTGGGCTGGCCCGCCACCCGCGAGATCCTGACCGTGACGTCCGGCCGCTCCACACCGGGCTCGGCGACGACCTGACCGCGCGTGGCGGTCGCGCCCGGCACCGTCGCCAATGGGCCGGGATCGTCGCCGACCGCAAAGCTTCGCGATGCCGAACCGCAGAACCGCGTGCCGTCGAAGAACGCGGCGCTGATCGTTGCCGTGACGCCCATGCCGGCGTCAGGGGACACGCGGCCCGCGATGCGAGCGGCACCCGATACCTGGTTGCGGCGGATGACCACTGTGCCCCGGCCATCGCCGTCGAACACGATGGCTGCGCAGGACACCGCGACCGTCAGCTCGAGGGACTGCCAGTTGACGGGCTGCGGTCCTGCGGCGACCGCGCCGCCCTGGGTCTCCGGGGACGGTGCCCATGTCAGGTCGACCGTCACGACCACGCGGGCGCCTGGTTGGAGCGCGCTGTCGATATCGATGGCGGGATACCGGATGGGCGCGGTGCCCTCGTCTTCGATCGCGTTCATCGCCGATTCCTGCGGCGGCGCGTTCCCGGACGGCTCGGGCGGCGGCGAAGGCATGGACTCCAGCCCAGGCGCAGGCATCGACTCGAGAGCGGGCGGAGGCGCCGCGGCGGCCCACGTCGACGGGCCTGAACCGATTGCCAGCGGCGTCGCGTCGGACGCGACCAGCACGTATCGATCGACGCTCGGCACGCCGCTCACGTCGGGACGCCATGTTCGATCGATGGGCGGCAGCGCGGACTCGTCGACGGCCTGAGTGCTCTGGTATTCCTCGTGAAGGTCGAGGGTGACCTCGAATGGCTGGCCTCTCCACGCGTCGCCCGCTCCACGCGCATCGGCCAGCGCCGGCCAGTGGCGCACTTCGAGACGAGTCAACGCATACAGATACCCACTCGCCCTCGAGATGACAATCCATTCGGACGGAGACTCGTCAATCCGCCGAATTGCGTCCTCGGATCGCTCCGCCCCATCGATGACGATGAAGTCGCGGATCCAGTGCAGATCGCGAGGTGCGCTCATGACCCGGCCACGACGACGAGATCGGTCACCGGACCCGCGCCGGCGGCTTCGATCCGCACGCGCCAGGTGCCCGGCGTGACGTCGAACTCGGCCTGCTGCCACGCGGGGTCCTGCGATCGCGAGAGCCGGTCGGCGATGTGCTCGCCGGTTTCGGCGTTGACGACATGCGCGTCGATTCGTGGCAGGCCCTCGCCCGTGCGGCCGCGTACCGTCAAGGGTTCGCCGGGCAGGACGACGTCGGGGACCTCCAGCGTCAGTGCCGTGGGCATTTCCGCGCGGTAGCGGGAGAGGTCCGTCGACGGCGCGAGCAGAACGCCCTTGAGATTGGCGAGGGGCCCGTCACCGTTCTGCAGCGAGCCGTGCATCTCGGCGGCAAACACCTCGCGATCCTGCTTCTCCAGTTCAATCGGCGTCGCCGACACCCGCGGCACGGTACCGTCTCCGCCATCGTCGTGGCCGTCGAGACTGCGAACGAGCTCGACCGTCTGTCCGCTCCAGCGGGCCGACTGCAGCGTGGGCTGTTCGATGCCCACGAGCGGCACGAGGCGGTAGCCGCGTTCGCGATACGCGGGGATGGCGGCATTGGTCCGCTGCTGGTCCTCGATCTCCTTGTGAAACGCCAGCGCATCACGCGCGCGATCGCTGTCGATGTGCGGCAGGCCGCTCGCGGCGGCGTCGGCCACCTTGACGAGACCGCTGCCTGTTTCGATGCAGCGATAGAGAGGCAGGAGCTGATACACCGAAGGGAACGATCGGAGGAGCGGCGTCAGATCGAGTCCGAAGGGGCCCACGCCCTTCTTGATCCCGTGTATCAGGAAGTCCACGGCGTTGAGCGATCCCTGGTGCGGCGTGCCGAGGGTCACCAGCGCGCGCGTGTGCTCCCAGCCGCCGAGACATTCGAGGAAGTAGCGCGAGACCAGTCCGCCCATGGAGTGCCCGATGAGCACCAGCCTGGCATCGCTCGCGCCAGACGACGACCGCCACTGGCGAAGCCACTCGAGTGCCTGCGTCTCCAGGCGGCGGCCGTTCACGCGATTGTCGAGGCGCCAGTCGTACGGAAACGGAAAGTAGTTCCGGCCACGCGTGAGTCCGAGCGCGGCGACCAGGTAGTTCTCGATCTTCGTGTAGCCGTCGATCTTGATCAGGCCGGGCACGATTGTGACGTCGGGAATCAGGCGCGGCGCGGTGACGCCGCCGCCGTCATTTCCGGGTCGGAGCTCCAGGCCCTCGATGGAGCCGCCTCCGGACGTGACCGCCCGCCAGACAGCTCCGGCCGAAGGACTCCACACCTCCTTGCCGCTCGCATTGGCGAGCACGCTGCCGGTGATGCCCGGGAGGAGGATGACGACGTCACGGTACATGAGCGGAACCTCTGGTTCGTCGAGCGGCGGCGGGCGAGAGCTGTTCGTCGCGAGCGCACGAGTATGCGCACGTCGCGCGGGCACGGTCAAGCCAACAGCTCGACTCGGGCAGAGTAGGATTGGCCCGTGGCGCTCACCGATCTGCGGAGCCAGTTCGGCAACATCGACATCTACGTCTTCGATCAGCTGCTGCGCGGACACATCTGCCACGGCATGCGGGTGCTCGATGCCGGTTGCGGCTCGGGCCGGAACCTCGTGTACCTGCTGCGCGAAGGCTGCGACGTGTACGCCAGCGACGCTGCTCCTGCCGCGGTCGAGGAGGTGCGCGACCTGGCTCGCGCGCTGGCGCCTCACCTGCCGGCGTCGAACGTGCGACTCGAGACCATCGAGGACATGACCTTTGCCGACGCTTCGATGGACGTGGTCATCTGCAGCGCGGTGCTGCACTTCGCCCGCGACCCGAACCACTTCGATGCGATGGTCCGCCAACTGTGGCGGGTCCTTGCGCCTGGAGGGCTCCTGTTCTGCCGGCTGGCATCGACCACTGGCATCGAACACGAGGTGACCCCTCGAGGCAACGGCCGGTTCCTCCTGCCGGATGGATCGGAGCGCTACCTGGTGGACGAGGCCACCTTGATGAACCTCACCGGCGTACTCGGCGGGTCACTCCTGGATCCGCTCAAGACAACCGTCGTCCAGCACCAGCGCGCGATGACCACGTGGGTGGTGCGCAAGAGCGCCGCGGCACGGTCGCCCTCACGCCTGGCGCGCGCGTGTCGAAGCCTCCCGCGAACGCCGTGACCCCGGAGAGGGACGGCGTGGCGTGGGCGTCGACGCCGGGCTCGACACGTCCTCGTCGTACTGGCGCCGAGCCGCATCGAGCCTCGCGATCGTTCGTGTCACGAGCGATGGCGGCGCGACCACGCGCGCCGCGTCTCCGAAGCCGAGCACCCACGACTCCAGGCCCCAGTCGACGACGACGTCGAGCGTGAGGCGGACTCCGCCGGCCGGCACCTCCTCGAGTTGCTGGCTCGGATGCCAGTCGCGCTCGCGGATATACGGCGCCTCGGCAGCCGTGAACTCGATCACGATCCGTTCGGGCCGGCCCGAAAAGACGGTCAGTGAATCCGGGAACACGCCGACACCCGCCGCCTGCGGATCGAAGGTCTCTTCGAGCGCCGTGGCCTCCTCGATGCGCTGCACGGCGAAGGTCCGCATCTCGCCGTAGATGGGCACGAACGCGAAGAGATAGAGCGTCCCCTGCGCATAGGCGATGCGATACGGCTCGATGAGGTAGTCCTTGACCTGGCGGCTCGCGAAGGAGTGGTAACGCATCCGCACGCGCCGGTGCGACAGGATGGCGGACATCAGGGCGTCCACCAGACGCGCCGCTCCGCTGGATCGCGGCGGGCCGGCGGGGCCCTTCGCGGTCAGCGCAGTCGGCAGCTGATCGATGAAGCGCCAGAGGGACGGCGGCATGGCGTCGGCCAGCTTGTCGAACGCGGAGCTCAGGCTGTCGTGGAAGGGATCGCCGGCAAGGGCGGTCAGCATCGTGCGGCTGAGATAGAGCGCGCAAAGCTCGGACAGCGAGAAGCCGGCGGCCGCCACCCCGCCGAACACCTCGCGGTTGAGCGAGTAGACGGTCTTGCCGTCGCGCCTGTCCGTCTCGATGGGAAACCCGGCCTGTGCGAGCGCGGAGAGATCGCGGCGAACCGTCCGCTCCGAGACGCCGTCGCCGGCCGACTCGCGCGCGTCGCCGAGCGTCATCCCGCGCGCCCGGCTCTCGAGGGCCAGCAGAATGCGCCACTGGCGCACGATCTCCCCGTGTCGTTCCATGATGGCCTTATCGACCCGGGGACCGGGCAGCTTGACCCCGTCTGTCACGCCCGCCCGCTACGCTCGCCTCCATGATGCTGAACCTCACTTTTCGCCGCCGCCCGGCTGCCGCGCGACATATCTGCCGGGAGTGCGAGTCCCGCCGCGCCCTCTTCCGCTATCACGGCATCGTGAAGTGGGATCGCTATCACACGCTCTGCTTCCAGTGCTACCGGCGCCACATGGACCGCCTCCGGGCACGGCGGCTGGGGGCCTCTCCAACGCCAGCCACCTCCGTCACGCGTCCCGCCGCCATCGCCTGAGCGCCGAGAGGCTCGGGCACGCCGAGCCCGCCGCTGGCCGTACTGGTATGGTAGGGCCATCATGAGGCACTGGCTGCTTGTCGGTATCGTCCTCCTTGGCGCCGTGAGCGTCGCCCGCCTCGAGGCCCAGACGAGCCGGTGCGCCGACTGTCACATCGCCAACGAGCAGTCGGCGGGCCCACGCTGGAGCGGTTTCGCAGAGCGGCACCTGCACGACTGGGAGTCCTCTCCGCACGCCCGCGCCAATGTCGGGTGCGACAAGTGTCACGGGGGCGACCCGACGACCTTCGAGAAGTTCCAGGCGCACATGACCATGCTGCCGGTGACGAGTCCGGCAAGCCCGGTCAACCGGGTCAACCTGCCACGAACGTGCGGCGCGTGTCATAGCGGTCCGTTCGTCGCGTTCCAGAAGAGCAAGCACTACGAGCTCGCTCGCGCCGGCGACGACCGCGGGCCGACGTGTTCGACGTGCCATGGAGAAGTGGGCGCCTATCTCATGTCACCCAGCTCGCTGGCCAGGCAGTGCTCCAGCTGCCACGGCGCGGGACGGCCGCAGGCCCGGACGGACTACCCCGCGAGCGCCAGGATGCTGCTCACGGACATCAGAGCGCTTCGCTCCGAGCTCGACGATGCCAGTGCGATCATCCGGCGCATGCGCGACAAGTCGATCGCCGCGAAGTACGAGGAGGCGCGCCAGCAGGCCGAGGTGCCGCTGATCGAGGCGACACAGGCCGGCCACGAGTTCGTCTTCGACAACCTGAAGGAACGGCTCGAGAGTGCACGGCGCCGCGTCAATGCGCTCATGGACGCGCTGGCCAACGGATCGCCGTAACGCGCATCGGACTCGCCGCCCGCGTCGAACGGCTACTTGCTGACGGGTATCGCCGCCATCAGCGGCAGCGCCTGACGGCCGTCTTCCGGATAGAGCACGCGTTCCAGGAAGAGGCCCGACGCCGGCGCCGTGAGGCGGGCGGGCAGTTCGGACGGCCCCTGCAGCAGGCGAGTCACCTCCGCCGGATCGAGCTCGCCGCGCCCGATCGCCACGAGGACGCCCACCATCCGCCGCACCATCTTCCAGATGAAGTGCGAGCCGCTCACGCGGATCAGGATCAGGTCGCCATCCTCGCCTACGGCCACGTCCTCGACGAGCACCTCCGTCGATTTCTCATCCGGGTCGTCGTCGCTGAAGGTGCGGAAGTCGTGCAGGCCGGCAAAGGCCGCGGCCGCGCGCTCGATGCGCGGGAGGTCGAGCGTGTCCTTGACCCACCAGACGTAGGGCTTGGCAAACGCACTCCGGCGCCGCGCCACCTGATACAGGTACATCCGCGCCACCGCCGCGTGGCGGGCGTGAAAACGGTGGGGCGCCGGTTCGATGCGCAGGAGGTTGATGTCGGCCGGCAGCCCGTCGTTGACCTGGCGCCGAAGCATCTCGGGCGAGAATCGCGTCCGGACATCGAGATGGGCCACCTGGCGGAGCGCGTGGACGCCGGCATCGGTGCGTCCCGACCCCTGGAACTCGAATGCGCGCTCGCCGGTCGCCTCGGCAATGGCGCGCTCGATTTCGCCCTGTACGGTCCGCGCGTTCTTCTGTTTCTGCCAGCCGCTGTAGCGCGTCCCGGCGTACTCGAGCGTGACTTTGTAGCGAGGCACCCGCAGATCATATAGCTGGCTTGCAGAGGCAACCCTTCAGAGTCGCCTGCGGGAATTGACGTTTGTGGAGGCAACCCTTCAGGGTTGCCTGAGAGGCATCTCGGGCTAACATGGCCCGCCATGCATCGACCTGTTCACGCCGACAATCTGCCCAAGCCCGTGGGACCGTATTCGCCCGGCATGGGCTTCGAACGCCTCATCTTCGTGTCCGGCCAGGGCGCCACCGACCCGGCAACGGGGCAGCTGGCCGGTCCCGACGTCGAAACCCAGACCGAACAGTGCCTCGCCAACCTGCAGGCCATCTTGCAGGCCGCCGGCTCCGATCTGCAGCACGTGCTGCGCTGCGGCGTCTTCCTCCTCGACATGAAGGAGTTCGCGCAGATGAACGCCGTGTACGCGCGCACCTTTGGCGAGCACCGCCCGGCGCGGACCACGATCCAGGCCGCAGGTCTTCCCGGCGAGGGCCTTCGCGTCGAGATCGACTGCATCGCCTACGTACCCTGAAACACGCGGCCTCGGCCGCGGATTGGGCGGCGCCTACTTCCTGTTCTGCTGGATGACGTTCATCGCCGTGGTAATCACGGCCGCGATGTCCGCCAGGTTGGACGGCAGGATGACGGTGTCGGCGTTGTTGATGATCTTGCCGAACTCGCCGATGTACTGCTCGGCGACGCGCAGCTGAATCGCCTCCGGGCCGCCCGCCATCTGCGACGCCTCGGCAACGCGGCGGATGCCCTCGGCCGTGGCGGTGGCGACCGCCAGAATGGCCGCCGCTTCGCCCTCGGCCTCGTTGATCTGCTGCGTCTTGCGCGCCTCCGAGTTCTTGATCGTCTGCTGCTTGTCGCCCTCGGCGGTGTTGATGGCGGCGTCGCGCACGCCCTCCGACGTCAGGATCACGGCGCGCTTCTCGCGTTCCGCGCGCATCTGCTTCTCCATCGCGGCCAGCACGTCCTGCGGCGGCGTGATGTTCTTGATCTCGTAGCGCAGCACCTTGACGCCCCACGGCTCGGTGGCCTTGTCCAGCTCCGCGACCACCGACGTGTTGATGTTCGTCCGCTCCTCGAACGTCCGGTCCAGGTCGATCTTGCCCACCTCACTCCTGAGCGTCGTCTGCGCGAGCTGGGTGATGGCGAACAGGTAGTCGGAGATGCCGTAGGAGGCGCGCTCCGGGTTGAGGACCTTCAGGTACAGCACCCCGTCCACCTGCACCTGCACGTTGTCGCGCGTGATGCAGATCTGCGCCGGGATGTCGACGGCGGATTCCTTGAGCGAGTGCCTGTAGCGGATCACGTCGATGAACGGCACGAGGATGTGAAACCCCGCCTGCAGCGTCCCCGAGTAGCGGCCGAGCCGCTCCACCACGAACGCGCTCTGCTGCGGAACCACGACGGCGGTCTTCGCGATGAGGATGAGCGCGAAAACCGCGAGAAGGATGATGACGAACAGACCGCCTTCGAACATGCCGGAACTCCTGGGAAAGGGGAGACGCGTGGCTCGACGTTCACTCCGCACGGACGCCGAGGAGCAGGCCGTCGACGCTGACCACCGTGCACCGCTGGCCGGGATTGAGGACGACGACACCGAGATTGCGCGCGCTCCACATGGAGCCGCGCACTTCGACCTTGCCGACGGCGCCCGGTTCGAGCAGCTCCTGGGGGACGGCCAGCACGCCCACGATCGAGTCCACGTCCACCTGCGGCGGCGCCTGAAACCGCTTCTGGAGTTTGCGCCGGAAGAGGAACAGGTACCCGAGCGAGAACAGCGTGAACGCCAGCCATGGGGGCCATCCGGCGCCGACCAGTCCCAGCAGCTTCAGCACGCCGACGCTGACGGCCCCGAGCCCGAAGAACATGATGAAGAACCCGCTGGGGGTGGCCAGCTCCATCACCAGGAACACGAAGCCGAGCGCCACCCACATCCACCAGTCCATGGCGGGCATTATAGGCACAGCCGTCTTTCCCGCGCGGGCGGGCTGTCGTGCGGGCGTACGCCGATCGGCGCACCGGCACGGTCCGGGGTGCGCCCGGCGTGTATGATCGGAAGTTCCTATGCCTTCCATTCTCGTCACCAACGACGACGGCGTGTCGTCCGAGGGCATTCATGCGCTCGCGGCCGCCCTTCGCCCCCTTGGCACGATCACAATCGTCGCTCCGACACAGGAGGCGTCGGCCATCGGCCATGCGCTGACCCTGCGACGCCCGCTCCGCATCGAGAACCACGCGCCGGGGGTCTACGCGGTCGACGGCACGCCGACCGACTGCGTCAACCTCGGTGTGGACATCGTCCTGAAGGCCAAGCCGGACCTGGTGGTGTCCGGCATCAACAAGGGGTGGAACCTGGGAGACGATGTGACGTATTCGGGCACGGTGGCCGGAGCGATGGAGGGCGCGCTGCTCGGCATTCCGGCCATCGCGGTGTCGCTCAAGCGCACGGCGAGCTTCGACTTCGTCCACGCCGCCGAGGCCGCCGCGACCATCGCGCGCGCGGTGCTCGCGCGGTCGTGGCCGGCGAAGACCTTCTTGAACCTCAACCTCAACACGGGCAAGCCGAAGGGCTTCCGCGTGACGACGCAGGCGCGGCGCAATCACGTGACGAAGATCGCATCGCGCGTCGATCCGAGAGGGCAGCCGTACTACTGGATCGAGGAAGCGCTGGACGAGTGGCACCCGCACGAGGGGCGTTCGGACTACGAGGCCGTGATGGAAGGGTATGTGTCGGTGACGCCGCTGCAGGCGGACCTGACGGACCACTCGGCGATTGGGGCACTCGAGGGGATCATCTCGTAGCCGTACAGGAAAACACCCTGGGAGGGGGGAGCCACCCAGGGTGTTGGTCAGAGGTCGACGATGTGTGCGGAGGTCGTTGTCCGCGCGAGTGAGTACGGGTCCCGCATCGCGAGACCCGTGCGGTGTCGTTGCAGAGGACGCTACGGCACTGCCGTCACGCAGACGGCAAACGCCTGGACCGTGAAGTTGCCGCCGACGATGGCAACCGACGCGGCCGTGACGCTCCACGTCGTGTCGCTCGTCGCGTGGTTGCTGGTCACGGTCGTGTTCGTGTTGCCGCCGATGACCAGGCCGCCGCTCATGACCACCTTGCCGTCGGGGCAGGTTGCCGTCGCGGTCTTCGCGTTCCCGTTCGACGGGCTCGTCGCCCCGGCGACGCGCTCGTAGCCGCTGACGCCGCCGGCGGGACCCTGCAGCCCCATCGGGCCGACCGGCCCCTGTGCGCCGTCGGCACCGTTGGCACCGGCCGGACCCTGAGGACCTTCCGGCCCTGCGGGGCCCTGGGGACCCTGCGCACCATCAGCGCCGGGCGCGCCCGCGGGACCCTGGGGACCCTCGGGACCTGCCACGCCAGCGGGACCCTGCGGACCTTCCGAACCTGCGGGGCCCTGGGGACCCTGTGCACCGTCAGCACCGTTCGCGCCTGCGGGCCCCTGCGGACCCTCGGGACCTGCCACGCCAGCGGGACCCTGCGCACCGTCGGCGCCGTTCGCACCGGCCGGCCCCTGGGGACCTGCCGGGCCAGCCGGGCCAGCCGGTCCCTGGGCACCATCAGCACCGTTCGCCCCAGCCGGCCCCTGCGGACCTTCTGGCCCAGCCGGACCCGCCGGCCCTTGCGGACCGACCGCGCCATCAGCACCGTCGGCGCCAGTCGGACCTGCCGGACCAGCCGGGCCCTGCGGACCAGGATCGCCCTGCAGCCCCGCCGGACCTGCGGGGCCCTGCGCCCCGTCGGCACCGTTGGCGCCAGCCGGACCCTGCGGCCCCGCCTCACCCTGCGGACCCTGCACGCCGGCCGGGCCCACGGGACCCTGGAGACCATCTGCGCCAGCCGGACCCGCCGGACCTTGCGGCCCCTCCGGACCCTGGGGTCCCGGAGTGGTGACGATGTCGCGCAGCAGGTCGCCGTTGCGCAGGATCAGCGCGCCCACCGGATTGGGCGGGATGAACGAAGGCGAGGTGGACCAGACGGCCACGAGGTAGTAGCGGTCCAGCTGCGTGCCGTAGAAGGGCGGCACGATGTTCACGACGGCCTGACCGGATCCGTCGAAAATGCCGCTGGCCACCACCCTGGCATCGCGACCGAGGGGCATGGCCATGCCGCCGTAGACGAGCCCGGCGCCCGTGGTGCTGCCGCCGATGGCGAAATACGTTCCGGCAGGCCCCGTGACCGTGACCGGAACCGCCGCTCCGGCGTCGACAACATCGGTCGGGGTGGTCATGCCGCTGGTCTGGGCCTGCGCCACCGTCGACGTCGCGACCGCCGTCCCTGCGCACATGGCCGCGATGGCCGCCATCCTCTTGAATCCCTGCATCTGTCTCAGTCTCATCGTCTCAATCTCCCCATCGTCTCGTTCCGTCTGTCATGCCACCCGTGTGGCGTCTTACGTGCCGGGAGCGGGCGCACCGCGGGCTTGTCTGATGCCCGCTGCCGGCGTGTTGTCGTGAAGTGCGGGCCCCGGCAAGGTGCCGGGACCCGCGGTGGTGGTTATTGCACGGTCAGGTTCGTGAAGGCCTGCGCGCTGAGCGTTCGGTAGGACGCCGTGGTGTTGTTGTTGCTCGACGAGCAGCGAACCGTCACAGTCGTGGTCGTCGTCAAGGTCAGCGGCGCGTGAAGCGTCATCAGCGCTCCCGAGCTCCCTGCCTGGAACGCCGACTCATCAAAGATCGTGTTCCCTGCGTAGAGCCGGCAGGTCGCCGTGACGTTATTGCTGCGCACCAGCCGAGCCTTGGCCGTCACCAGATAACTGCCGGCAGGGAGGCTGAGCGTTGCGATGGTCGTCGGGCTATTCGTGGTCTCGCTGAGGTTGGCCACGCTTGCCGTCCTCTGATACACCCACGCGTTGGTCGGACCTGCCGGGCCAAGCGGACCCATCGCACCTGTTGCACCGGTCGCGCCCGTTGCACCCGTGGCCCCGGTCGGACCTGCGGGACCCTGCGGACCTGCCGGACCCATCGGGCCGACTTCGCCCTGAAGGCCCTGCGGACCTGCCGGGCCAACGTCACCCTGCGGGCCCTGCGCACCGGGGGCGCCATCGGCACCGTCGGCACCGTTCGCACCCGCCGGACCCTGCGGACCGACTTCGCCCTGGAGACCCTGCGGTCCAGGAGCGCCGTCGGCACCGTTCGCACCGGCCAGTCCCTGCGGACCGGCGACACCCTGCTCACCCTGCGGACCTGCCGGACCCGTCGGGCCAACCTCGCCCTGAAGTCCCTGCAGACCTTGCGGACCTGCCGGACCGATCGGCCCGACATCGCCCTGCGGCCCCTGCGCACCGGGGGCGCC
>CAZJBN010000048.1:0-8468 GCA_964543955.1 uncultured Bifidobacteriaceae bacterium | reverse complement strand
CTGCCGGACCGATCGGCCCGACATCGCCCTGCGGCCCCTGCGCACCGGGGGCGCCATCGGCACCGTCCGCGCCGGCCGGACCCACCGGACCGATCGGACCGGTGTCACCCTGCAGGCCCTGGAGACCCTGCTCACCCTGGGGCCCTTGGGCACCCGTCTCACCCTGGATGCCCGGCACCCCCTGCGGACCGGCGACACCCTGCTCACCCTGCGGACCTGCCGGACCGATCGGCCCGACATCGCCCTGCGGCCCCTGCGCACCGGGGGCGCCGTCGGCACCGTCCGCGCCGGCCGGACCCATCGGCCCGACATCACCCTGCGGGCCCTCCGGCCCCTGTGCGCCGGGGGCGCCATCGGCACCGTCCGCGCCTGCCGGGCCTGCCTCGCCCTGGGGACCCACGGGACCGATCGGACCGGCGTCACCCTGGAGACCCTGGGGGCCCTGGAGACCCTGCTCACCCTGGGGCCCTTGGGCACCCGTCGCGCCGGTTTCACCCTGTTCGCCCTGCGGCCCCTGCGCACCATCCGCACCGTTGGTGCCGTTCGTACCCGCCGGACCGGTCGGACCCTGCGGGCCAGTCTCGCCTTGCGGCCCCTGCAGGCCCTGCGGACCATCAGCACCATTCGTGCCTGCCGGACCCACCGGCCCGATCGGACCCTGCGGCCCGACGTCGCCTTGCGGCCCCTGCGGACCAGCCGGCCCCACCAGTCCCTGCGGTCCCTGTGCGCCATCGGCGCCATTCGCACCCGCAGGCCCCTGCGGGCCAACCAGACCCTGATCACCCTGCGGGCCCTGCGGCCCCATCGGTCCTTCCGGTCCCGCGGGTCCAGTTGCGCCCTGCGCGCCCGGGAGACCCGGCGCGCCATCAACGCCATTCGCACCCGCCGGACCCGCCGGGCCAACCAGCCCTTGCGGACCCTGCGGCCCCTGCGGACCGGGCAGTCCATCCGCGCCCGCCGGCCCGGCAGGCCCCGCCGGCCCCTCCGCGCCCGCTGGCCCAGGCGTCCCAGTGACGCCGCCGAGCAGGTCCTCGTTGCGAAGCACCAGGACAGGGGATGGCGTCGGGGGAATGAATGTGGGGCTCGTGGACCACACCGCGATCAGGTAGTAGCGATCGAGCGTCGTGCCCTTGAACGGCGGCACGACCCAGACGACGGCCTGTCCGTTCGCGTCGAGCGTGCCGGAGGCAAGGACTGCCGCGTCACGACCGAGCGGCAGCGTCACGCCGCCGTAGACGAGCCCCGCGCCGGTCGTACTGCCGCCAACGGCGAAGTACGTGCCCGCCGGGCCCGACACCGACACCGGCACCGCAACGCCCGGGGTGACGACGTCGTTGGACGTAGTCAAGACAATCGGCTGGGCCGCCGCGTCAGTTGGCCCCAGCAGGAACAGACCCGCCACCAATGCCACCATGGCCACGGTGAGGTCTGACAATCTCGTTCTATTCGCCACGTCACTCCTCGCTTGTCCTGATCTCGTCATCATCATTGCCGTGTTGAAAGGGTCCATAAAGTCCCATGGAGTCGCAATTAAGTCGGTCGAACGACCAGACAGCAAGGTCAGTGCCACACGTCCACTTACAGTATTTGAAAGGTATTTGACGTATTTGACATGACAGCACACCACGCTCAGAAGCGCCTGTTGACCGTTTTTGTCATATGAGCGCAATTTTCGTCGCAAGCCCATCCGTCAGCAGGGTCGTAAGGCCGGTGGTCTGTCATCCGGTGCGACGGCGTGTGATAAGCTCTAGGCCGCTGTCGGGGCGTGGCTCAGCTTGGTAGAGCGCTCGGTTCGGGACCGAGAGGTCGCTGGTTCGAATCCAGTCGCCCCGACCACTTCTTCGCATGCGAGGGCCCGCCGGACGCGGGCCTTCGTCGTTGAAGCCAGCTCACGTACCAGGAGTACGCGCCGCAAGACCCGCACCGGCCCGCTGCTATGCTGAGGCGCCCCGTGCCGGATCCCTCGACATCCTCGAACAATCGCCGCCTGGCGTTCTCGACCATGGTGGTCGCCGCCCTCGGCACTGTGCTGCTCGTCTTCAGCGTCCGCCAGGCCGGGTGGGGCAACATCCAGGCGGCCTTCCGCGGACTCGGAGGATGGCTCGGAGTCGTCGTCATCCTCGGCGCCGTGCGGATGGCCATTCGGGCAAAGGCGTGGTCCCTCTGTTCGCGTGCGCACGGCGAAGCCGGCATTCCGTTTCGGGATGCGTTTACCGCGGTCCTGGCCGCCGATGCGGTCGGCAACCTCACGCCGCTGGGTCTCCTCGCCAGCGAGCCGACGAAGGTGGTGCTCGCACGCCGCCACGGCTCGACGATCGCCAACGTGTCGTCGGTCGCGGTGGAGAACGGCTTCTACACGGTGTCGGTCCTGGCGATGCTGCTCGGCGGTACGTGGGTGATGCTCCAGCGCGGCATCGTGCCGCCAACGCTCGAACGCGTCGGCGAAGGGGTCGTCCTCCTGTCGATTGCCGGACTGGCTCTCGTGCTGGTGGTGTTCCGGATGCGCCCCGCGGTGCTCTCCGGCGCGTGGCAGGTGCTCGGCAGGCTCCGACGACGCCCGGCGCGGCCGGCCGAAGCGGCGATGGCGCTCGAAACCCGCATTTACGACGTCGTGCACTGGCCGCCCGGTCGACTGGCCGCCGTCGCTCTCTGCCAGGCGCTCTTTCACGTGGTCGCGGTCACCGAAGTCTGGCTGGTACTCCGCCGGCTGCCTGGCGGCGCAGACACCACGCTCGTCGAGGCGTTCCTGCTCGAGGCAACGGGGCGATTCATCACCGTGGCCTTCAAGTTCATCCCGTACCGTCTCGGCGTCGACGAGATGGGCTCGGGTTCGGTCGCGCAGTGGCTGGGACTCGGCGCGCCGGCGGGGGTGACCCTCGCCCTCGTGCGTCGCGTGCGCATCCTGATCCTGAACGCCGTGGGCGTCATCCTGCTGGCGCGACATCGCTATCGTCACGCCGGGTTCACGGCAACTGGCGGACAGAAGTGACGAGTCAGACGAAGACGACACGGAAGACGGCGCCAACGCGCATGGCAACCGATCGCCGTCGGCGTTGTGCGGATCGATCGCATCGGGCTGGACTACAATGACGCGATGCGCCGAGCGCGGCGATACCTGGTGAGCGGACGCGTGCAGGGCGTGGGCTACCGTTATTTCGCGGCCGACGCGGCCCGACGCGAAGGCCTCAGCGGGTCAGTGCGCAACCTGGCCGATGGCCGCGTCGAAGCCGTGGCCGACGGCGACGCCGAATCGCTCGAGCGGTTCGAGCGGGCGCTGCGTCGGGGGCCTTCCCGCGCGCGTGTCGAACACGTGATCGTCGAGGACACCGAGCCGCCTGCTCACCGGCTGGGGTTTGTCGTCGACTGAAACCCGATTCCCGGACTGCAGACGCCAAACATGGACCATCTCAAGTCGAAGATCCGTCACGTTCCCGATTTTCCCAAGCCGGGCATCCTCTTCTACGACATCACGACACTGCTCAGCGACGCCCAGGGGTTTCGCGACGTGGTCGACGCGCTCGGCGCCCCGTACATGGGGGAGGACATCGACGTTGTCGTCGGCATCGAGAGCCGGGGGTTCATCCTCGGCGCGGCAGTGGCCAACCTGCTCGGCTGCGGCTTCGTGCCCATCAGGAAGCCGGGTAAGCTGCCCGCGAAGACCGTCAGGGAGACCTATGCGCTCGAGTACGGCACCGACAGCCTCGAGATTCACGCGGACGCCCTCGTGTCGGGAAGCCGCGTGCTGGTCGTCGACGATGTCCTGGCGACGGGGGGCACGGCGGGCGCGGCCGCAAAACTGGTGAAGGATCTCGGCGGCAACCTCCGCGCGCTGGCCTTCCTCATCGAGCTCGACGTGCTGAACGGGCGATCGAAGCTGAATGGGGAAGAGGTCTATTCGATCCTGCGGTATTGACGGTGAGGTCCGATGAGGTCCGGTAAGGTCCCGGAGGTCCGGAGGGTCCGATAAGGTCCGGGAATTTGCGCCCGTAGCTCAGTGGATAGAGCACCCGCCTCCTAAGCGGGGGGTCGGCAGTTCAAGTCTGCCCGGGCGCGCCACTTCTTGCGCTCCGCCTGCAACGAACCTGCAGCGGATTCGTCGGCATCCCACACCTGGTGGTGCGGCTTGATGTTTGGGCCTCAGATGGCCGACAATTGATAGTTGCGCCCGCGTCATGCGATGAGGACAGGCGGGGCGCGCGGCGAGACCATCCACCCTTATGAAGACCTCCGAGCGCCACCACCTCAAGGAAAACGAGTTCGCCCGCGTCGTGGGCAGTGCGCAGCTCTGGCTGAGCACCCACGCCAGGCTGGTGATCGCCGCCATCGTGGCTGTCGTCCTCGTCGGCGCCGGCTTTCTGGCCTTCCTGGCGTGGCAGACCAGCATCCGGGAGACGTCAGCCGCGATGCTGGCCGAAGCCATGGTCATCTACGAAGGCCGTGTGGCCCCGCCCGCGCCGCCTGCCGGCACGACCAACGATCCCACGAATCCCGGCGGCCAGTTGCCGGGTACTTACCCGACGCTCCAGGCCAAGCTCGAAACGGCGCTCCCCAAGTTCCTCGCCGCCGCCGAGGCCTATCCGTCGACCCCGGCCGGCCAGACGGCCCGCCTGCATGCAGCCGAGACGCTCTCCGGCCTGGGCCGCCACGACGAGGCGCTGGCCCAGTACGACCAGGTGATCGCCTCTGGCAACACGCTCCTCACGCGCGCCGCGCGGTTGGGGAAGGTGGGTATGCAGATGGAGACCGGGCAGTTCGATCCGGCCATCGCGACGCTCAAGGAGTTGTCGGAGCAGACCGACAGCACCCTGCCGACCGACGCGCTGCTGATGGAGCTGGCTCGCGCCTATCGCCTTGCCGGGAAGACCGACGATGCGCGCAAGACGCTGACGCAGGTGGTGGAGCAGCACGCCGACTCGCCGTACGCGAGCGAGGCGAAGACGGAAATCGAGAAACTCAAGAGCTAGCACCGGCGAGAGACGCCATCGGGCCGGCGCACGTCATCCCTGCGCCTCCTTCTTCAGATCCTGGAGCAGCTGCAGCGCGTCGAGCGGCGTCGTCCGATCGATGTCCACTTCGCGCAGGCGCTCGCGCAGGCGCTCGTCGGCGGGCGAGGCGGCCTGGAACAAGCCGAGCTGCTCGCGCGGCGCCGGCGGCCTGCCGCTGAGCGCGGGCTTGCCGCCGCGGCTCAGCTCGTCCTGCTCCAGCGCGTAGAGGATCTCTCTCGCCCGCGCAATCACCGGTGCCGGCAGACCCGCCAGCCGCGCCACCTGGATGCCGTAGCTCCTGTCGGACCGTCCCGGCAGAATCTTGTGCAGGAACACGATGTCGTCCTTCCACTCGCGCGCGGCGACGTGTGCGTTGACGACGCCGGAGAACGCGTCGGCCAGGTCGGTGAGCTCGTGGTAGTGCGTGGCGAACATGGTCTTGGGCCGCGTCGGACCGCGCTCGGCCAGGTACTCCGCGACCGCCCAGGCAATGCTGAGGCCGTCGAACGTGGCCGTGCCGCGTCCGATCTCGTCGAGGACGACAAGGCTGCGGCTCGAGGCGCCGTTGAGGATCTGCGCCGTCTCCTGCATCTCCACCATGAAGGTGGACTGGCCGCGTGCGATGTTGTCCGAGGCGCCGACCCGCGCGAAGAGGCGATCGATGATGCCGACCTTGGCTTCACGCGCCGGCACGAACGAGCCTGTCTGCGCGAGCAGGCAGAGCAACGCGACCTGCCGCAGGTAGGTGGACTTGCCGCCCATGTTGGGGCCGGTAATGATGACGAGCTGATGCGAGGCGCCGTCCAGGCGGACGTCGTTGGCGACAAAGGCGCCGCCGGCAAGCCGCTCGACCACCGGATGGCGGACATCGGTCGCGACGATCTCGTCGCCGTCGTCCACGTGGGGCTTGATGTAGTTGGCGACGCTCGCCGTCTCGGCCAGTGCCGCGAGGACGTCGAGTCCGGCGATCGCCCGTGCCGTGTCCAGTACGCGCGGGGCTTCGGCCGCGACCTGCGCGCGCAACGCCTCGAAGATCGCCATCTCGCGCTCGAGGATGCGCTCGTCCGCGCCGAGGACCTTCTCCTCGTACTCCTTCAGGGCGGGAGTCACGAAGCGTTCGGCGCCGGCAATCGTCTGCTTGCGCTGATAGTCATCGGGCACGGCATGCAGGTTGGCGCGCGAGACCTCGATGTAGTACCCGAAGACGCGATTGAAGCGGACCTTGAGCGACGCGATGCCGGTGCGCACGCGCTCGGCGGCTTCCATCTCCGCAATGACCTGCTTGCCCGATCGACTGATCGTCCGGAGCTCGTCGAGCTCGGCGTCGACGCCGTCCCGAATGGCGCCGCCGTCGCGCGCAAGCGCGGGCGGCTCGTCGACGATGCTGGATTCGATCCAGCCGCGCACGTCGGCCAGCTCGTCGAGCTCGGCGCGGAGACTCCGGACGAGGGGCGCCTCGCACGGTGAGAGCAGGTGTGCGACGCGAGGCACCGCGGCGGCCGACACGCGCAGGGCCACGAGATCGCGCGGCCCGGCGGTCGAGAGCGCGATGCGCGACGTGAGCCGCTCGAGGTCCTGCACCGACCTGAGCGCCTCGCGCACCTTGGCGCGTTCGGTCGAACGGATCACGAGCTCCTCGACGCCGTCGAGCCGGTCGCGAATACGCTCGAGCTCCACGAGCGGACGGAGCAGCCACGCCCGGAGCAGGCGGCCGCCCATGGCCGTCACCGTGCAATCGATCTCGTGCAGGAGCGAGCCCGGCCGTCCGCCCTGCGACGACTCCACCACCTCCAGGTGGCCGAGCGTCGTCGGATCGATGAGGAGCGTGTCGGCCGTCTGCCGGAGGCGGATGGAGCGGACGTGCGCGAGGTCGGCCTTCTGCGTGTCGCGCAGGTGGCGTACGAGCGCGCCGGCCGCCGCGACAGCGGCCTGCGACCGCTCGAGGCCGAAGCCGTCGAGGCTGCTGACACGGAGCTGCTCGACGAGCGTCTGCCGCGCGCCATCCAGATCGAAGTGCCAGCCGTCCACTTCGGTGACGGGCAGTTCGAGGCGCGCGATCTCGGGGATTGCCGCGCGCGCGTCGTAGCCGGAGGCGACGATGACCTCGCGCGGGCGCAGCACGACGATCTCGTCCTGGAGCGCCTGCAGCCCCTCGTCGCCGGAGTACTCGGCGGCGTCGAACTCGCCCGTGGAGAGATCCAGCAGAGCCACGCCGTAGGTGGCCGCGCGGCGACCGGCGACCGACGTGGGGGCAATCGCCATCAGGAACGCGGGCTCGCGCGCGTCGAGATACGCGCTGTCGGCGAGGGTCCCGGGAGAGATCACGCGCACGACTTCGCGCTTGACCACGCCTTTGGCTTTCTTCGGATCCTCGACCTGCTCGCAGATGGCGACGCGGTACCCCTTCTTCACGAGCCGGCCGATATAGGCGTCGGCCGCGTGGTGCGGAACGCCGCACATCGGCACCGCGGCGCCGGACGAGTCCTTCGAGCGCGACGTCAGCGTCAGGTCGAGGGCGCGTGCCGCGACGAGCGCGTCCTCGTAGAACATCTCGTAGAAGTCGCCCATCCTGAAGAACACGATCGCGTGGCGGTACTGCCGCTTCGCCTCGAAGTACTGGCGCATGGCGGGCGTGAGGTGCGCAGTCACCGGCACCGGAGGCGAAGCAGGATTGGCGTGGGACACGATCGGCGTTTTGGGAGACCCAACCGGCGATTTCACGTACGAGTATACGATGGCAGAGCCGCCGACTGCCCGTGCTGATTCTCGCCCTCGACACCACGACTCGCGCCGGAAGCGCAGCCGTCGTTCGCGACGGCGAACTGCTGGCACTCGTCTCCGGAGACGCCGCCCGGACTCACGGCGAACGCCTGCCGGAGGAGATGGCCCGCGCGCTCGCCGAGGCCGGTGTCAGCAGGGCCGACGTGGACCTGCTCGCCGTCGCCGTGGGTCCTGGCGCGTTCACCGGGCTTCGTATCGGCCTGGCATCGATTCAGGGCCTGGCCATGACCTCCGGCGTTCCTGTCGCCGGAGTGTCGGCGCTCGACGCGCTGGCCGCCGCGGCAGCCGCGGCGCGTCCCGCACACGCCGGACCGATTGCGGCGTGGATGGATGCGGCGCGCGGCGAGGTGTTTGCCGCGCTGTACGACGCCACGCCCGGAGGCGATGGTTCGTCCGGGCTCCGCGAACTCGATGGCCCGACGGTCGGCGCGCCCGAGGCCACGCTCGCGCGCTGGACCAGCCATCTCGCGTGCCGTCCTTCGGTGTTCATCGGCGATGGCGCCGTGCGGTATCGCGGGTCGTTCGACGCGGACGATCGGGAAGCGATGGAAGCGCCCGACCTGGCGCCCTGGATCGCGCGACTGGCCGTCCCGCTCGCCAGGCGGGGGCTTGCGGGTCCGCCTCACGCGCTCCAACCGCTCTACGTCAGGCGCCCGGACGCCGAAATCGCAAGGGATCGGCCCGACTCATGACGCCGCGGGT
>CAZJBN010000047.1:11272-28993 GCA_964543955.1 uncultured Bifidobacteriaceae bacterium | reverse complement strand
ACTCGGGCTGGGGCCACATGGGCTTCCACTGGATCACGCCGTTCCACAACATCGCGGGCATGCTGACCGAGTCGGCGAGCGCGCGTCTGGCCACGCCGATCTACATGCACCCTGACCAGCTCAGGGGCGGCCCGCGCGGCCTGCCCGAGTACGAGTCGCAGACGACGATGCCGAGCCTGTGGGAGGGCGGCTGGTGGCGCGTCCGTGACATCGTCGAGCAGCAGAAGATTGCGGCGTGGGCGACGGTGGACCTGGCCGCCCGGAACCGCGAGACCGTCCTTCGCAACATGTACCTGAAGGCCTCGCGCCAGACCGAGCGCGGCGCGACGGGCGAGGTGAAGGCCTATGCCATCCCCGCCGCGCAGCACGACCCCAACACCGCGAAGAAGCTCGTCAACATGTTCCTGGATTCGGGCGTCGAGGTCCACCAGGCCAAGGCGCAGTTCATCGCGGACGGCAAGGTCTTCGGCCCGGACTCGTTCGTCATCACGATGGCGCAGCCCAAGATGGGGCTCGTCCGCTGGATGGTGGGGCGGACGTTCTACCCGGACAATTCCTATACGCGCGACCGCGAGGGGAATCCCATTCGCCCGTACGACATGTCCACGGACACGCTCGGCGAGTTCATGGGCGTCAGGACCGAACCGCTCGGCGAGAAGGTGACGGCCGATCTGGCGAAGCTGACGGGTCCCGTGCCTCTCGTCGGCACCGTGGCCGCGAGCGCGCCGAACGGCTACGTTCTCGACGGTCGGCTGAACGACAGCTTCCGCGCCGTGAACCAGCTGCTGGCCAGGGGCGTCACCGTGCGCCGCGCCAGCCAGCCGTCCGGTGATGGCAGCGTCCGACCGGGCGACTTCCTCGTCGGCGCCGGCGACGTCGAGCCGATTGCCCGAGCGACGGGCGTCGACTTCGTGGCACTCGGGTCGCCGGTGACGAGTGGCACCTACGAGATCAGGAAGCCGCGCATTGCGATGCTGCAGCGCTACAACGGCGGCAACATGGACGAAGGCTGGACCCGGTTGATGTTCGAACAGTTCGACGTGCCGTTCACGTCGATCATGGACGCGGAGGTCAGGAAGGGCGGGCTCGAGTCGACGTACGACGTCATCGTCCTGCCCGCCGATTCGATCTTCGCCATGACCGGCGAGCGCCCGCCCGCGGGGCAGGGCGGCTTCGGTGGCGGATTCGGCGCCCAGACGCAGCCGCCGGCAGAGTACCGAAGCGGGCTTGGCGACGAGGGCGTCAAGGCGCTCGAGTCGTTCGTCCAGAAGGGCGGCACGCTCGTGACCTTCGCCCAGGCCGGTGATCTGCCGATCCAGCGCTTCGGTCTGCCGCTGCGGAATGTCGTCGCCAACCGGCCGGGTAAGGAGTTCTGGTCACCGGGTTCGACGCTGAAGGTGCGGTTCGCCAACACGGACCCCCTGGCGTACGGCATGCCCAACGAAGGGCTCGCGCTCTTCATGCAGGGCAGCCAGGCGTACGAGATCACCTCGACCGAGCGCAGCCAGGACGTGCGGGTACTCTCGACTTTCGTGGATCGGGACATCCTCCAGAGCGGGTGGCTGCTCGGCGAGCAGGTCATTGCAAAGAAGGCTGCGGCGGTGTCGGTCGAGCACGGAGAGGGCAAGGTCGTGCTGATCGGCTTCCGCCCGCAGAACCGCGACCAGACGCATGGCACGTTCAAGCTGGTCTTCAACGCGCTGCTGAATGGGCCGCCCGGTGCAGGAGCTGCGACGACGAATACGGTGCAGAGGTAAGAACCTGGAAGGTTCAAAGTTCAAGTTCAAAGTTCAAAGTTCAAGAAGGGTCTTGACCATCAGCTCGCGGCGGCGGCGAGAAAGGGCGCACCTGACAGCCGGTCAAGAACTTTGAACTCTGAACTTTGAACTCTGAAGGTCCACCCTACTTGCGCAGCGCGGCAATCAGCTTGTCGTACTTCTGCATGATCACGTCCCAGCGATAGTTCCTGCGGACGTACTCCTTGCCGTTTCGTCCCATGCGCTCGCGGAGCCGGTCGTCGGCCAGCAGGAGCTTCGCGCACTCGATGAACTCGTCGCGGTCCTGGTAGTAGAGGCCGGCATTGCTCGTGTGGCAGTGATCGACGAGGACGTCGGCCCGCGCGTTGCAGAGCACCGGCGTGCCGACCGCCATGGCCTCGAGAGCGAGCAGCGACAGGCTCTCGAACGGTGACGGCACGACGACAATCGTCGCGGCTTCGAGGGCCTGGAGACGCTCCCGTTCGGAGAGCAGCCCGGCGAACTTGACCCACGGCACCTCCGGGATCTGCATCAGCTTGACGCCCATGAGCGCCAGCGTCGCGTCGCCGCCCTGCTCCTTGTAGCTGGTGAAGTACTCGATCAGCTCCTCGCAGCCCTTGCCGGCGTCGATGCGGCCGCCGTACAGCAGGAACTGTCCCTGCAGCCGGTGGCGCCGCCGGAAGGACGTCCCGCGCGCCCGCAGGTGCGGCGGCAGCTGCTTGTGCAGCTCCTCGTCGTCCTCGGGTTCTTCGTGCGGCTGCAGCGCCTCGTCCTGCAGCAGATCCACGCCGCAGCCGATCGTCTCCTCCGCGACGGCGCGGAACTCGAATGTCGTCTTGAGGAAGTCCCGCTCGACGTCGGTGTTGTAGGCGACGGCGGAGGGCAGCGTGAACATCTCGCGGTACATGTCGAGGCGGATTGCCGGCTCGTCGTGGGCGGTCGGAACGAGGATGCTGCGCGCCGGGTCGATGCCCAGCCCCAGCACGGTCGGCGCGTAGAGGTAGGTGAAGAAGATCAGCGCGTCGTAGGAGCGATGGTGGCGGCCGAGATGGTCGACGAGCGCGGGGCACCAGGGCCCCTGCATCTCGAGCCATCGCATCTCGTCCTCGCGCGAGTGGGGATTGTGGAAGATCCAGTCGGAGTACTGGTTGAAGGCCTGGATGTCGCGCGTGCGCGCGTTGGCGAACCGCCGGACCGTCACGCCGCGGACGCGATCCGTGCCTTCCGGGTACTCGTTCTTCCACGTGATGTAGTCGCGCGCGCAGGTCGTCAGCACGTCCACGTCGTGCTTCTGTGCCATCCGCTCGGCAATCAGCCGGCAGTGGTATTCGGACCCGCCGAGGATCTCGGCGCCGTAACGCTGGACGATGAAGGCAATCTTCACGAGGGGTCTCCGGTGGCGGCGCGGCCCACGAGCGCATCGAGCTCGCGGATGATCCGATCGTCGCCGAAATCCAGCAGCCGCCGGCGCTGTCCGGCAATGACCGCGTCACGCAGGTCGTCGTCGAACGCCAGCTCGCCGAGCAGCTCCGCCGCGTACTCGAGGTCCTTTGGCGCGAACGAGATGCCCGCGCCCCCCAGCGTATCCGGTACGGCGGCGGCGCCGTAGGCCAGCACGGGGACATCCGCCGCCATCGCCTCGAGGAGCGGCACGCAGAAGCCCTCGTGCTCCGAGAGCGACACATACACGCTGGCCGTCCGGTAGTACACCCACAGCTCCTCGTCGGGAACCGGGCCGGTGAAGATGAACCGGTCCGGCGGCATCTGGAACTCCGTGATGAGCGCGCGCACCATGTTGAAGTACCGCGGCACGCCGTCGGTCCTGCCCACGAAGATGAAGCGGTACCGGTGGTCCACGTAGCGCTTGTAGACCTCGGCCAGCCGGATGTGGTCCTCGATCTTCTTGTTCGGCGCGATGCGGCCCACGAACAGGAAGTTCTGCAGCCCGTCGTCCAGGACGGCTTCGAGCGCCGGACGCTCGATGCTCGGGCTGATCCGATCGAAGTTCACGGCGATCGGGAAGACGCCCGTGCTGGCAAAGCCGAGCGCCTCGAGCTCCTGGCGGTTGTACTCGGAGTCACCGAGGGCCAGATCCGTGTGCCCCACGAGCGTGCGCAGGTCCTCCCGGCTGAGCTCGGCCAGCCGGAACATCGCGGGGTCGTACGGCGCGAAGAAGTGCGCGGGCGTCACGTTGTGATACTGCAGCACCCGCCCGTGCGGGAGCGCGGCAAAGGCACGCGTCATCGGGGACACGAGGGCGAAGTGGAAGATCGTCAGGTCGCCCCTGGTCGACGCGGGATCCGCAAACGGCCTCACCTCGTCGCCGAGGTCGTCGTCGATCGTCATCGCGAAGAGGTCCGACTGGTGGCCCATGCCGCGCAGCAGATCCCGGACGCGTCGGGCCGAATCGCCCACCGCATCGCCGCGATGGGCGGCCGGGACCCACTGATTGACGATCATGAGCCGCCCTCCGCCGCGCTCTCCGGCTCGGGTTCGGCCGGCGGCAGCGCCTGAAAGGCGGCCGGGCGATAGCGCCGCAGCTCCTCCATCTCCTCGGACACGGTCACCTGTTCCCAGAAGTCGAAAGCGACAGGCGGCCGCGGGCGCGGGGGAGCCTGGCGGATCTCGTCCACGAACCGCAGCAGCAGACCGGCGAAGTCCCTGCCCGCCAGGCGATCGAGGGCCTCGTCCTGTCCCTGGACGATGCGGCCGGCCAGCGCGCGGTCGGTGGCGATCAGGTCGATCAGGGCCGCCACCCTCAGCGGATCCTTCTCCTTGTAGAGGATGCCGGCGCCGTCCATCGTGCCGGGCACGGCCGCTGCGGCGTACGCCAGGACAGGCACGCCCATGTGGAACGATTCCACGAGGGGCACGCAGAAGCCTTCGTGCTCGCTCGCGCAGAGGAACACATCCGCCAGCTCGTAGTACGCGACCAGCTCGTCGTTCGCGACGTGGCCGAGGAAGTACACGTGCGGCACGCCGAGGCGGTCGATCATCTCCTGCAGCGTCGTCACGTAGCCCTCGAAGCCCCCGT
Source organism: uncultured Bifidobacteriaceae bacterium (assembly GCA_964543955.1). GTDB lineage: Bacteria > Acidobacteriota > Vicinamibacteria > Vicinamibacterales > UBA2999 > VFZN01. Next base: position 24,202 of record CAZJBN010000047.1, on the reverse strand, counting down.
GCGATCCCACGAGCAGCAGCCGCGAGCGCGGGTTGAAGAACCTGTTGTACGCGTAGAAGAAGCGGATGACATCGTCGATGCGCTTGTTCGGAATCATCCGTCCCACGAAGAGCACGTTCACCCAGGCGTCGTCGAAGGCGCCAGCCTGCATGTAGTTCGGGGGACCGGACAGGTGCGAGAAGTCGGGGACGACGGGCAGCACGTCGGTGCGGGGGAAGCCCAGCGCCTCGAGCTCCTGCCGGTTGTATTCGGAGTCGCCAAGCCCCAGCTCGCAGCGACTCGCGTAGAGGCCGAGCTCGCGCCGCCCGAGATAGCACAGCTGGACCAGCCGCTGGTTGACGCCGATGAAGTACTCCGGCGGCGTGATGTTGTGATAGATGAGCGCCATCCGTTCGGGCAGCGCATAGGCCATTCTCGACGCCCGCGACCCGAGCGAGAAGTGGTGGAGCAGGACGTTGTCGGGATGGCTCGCGTGGGGCAGATCGCGGTAGTCCTCCGTCAGGTGTTCCAGGCGCGGATCCGCGGTTTCCACGAAGATGTCGGACTCGTGCCCTGCGGCGCGAAGCACGCGCTGGATACCGAGCACCTCGTTGCCGATCGCGTCGCCGTAGCCGAGCGTGGCGAGGACCTGGTGGACGGCGGCCACTATCGGCCCCCGGTCGGGCGGGCGCGGCGTCCATGCGGACGGCGGCGGCCCCGAACGGCTCCAGTGGCGGCCGACGATGCTTTGTGGTGCGCTCCTCGCTGGGCCTGGCCGTTGCCGCGGCTGCTGCGATCCTGGCCTGGCCGGCGGTCTCGCTGGTTCCGTGCCGGTCCGCCACGCTCGGCGCCTTCGCCACTGTCGGGCGGTTGCGCGTTGTCGACGCTCTCGGGCCGCCGTCCCACCTCGCCACCGCCTCGCCGCTCCGCGTCGTCGCTCGTTCCGGCGCCCCGCGTAGAGGCCCCTGGTTGAGAGTGGCGCGTCGAGTCTCCGGGTTTCACGGCAGCGGGACCCTGTGGCAGCGCGTCGACGATGCCGTCGGCCGCGGGGAGCGTGCGGCGGCGCCTCGTCCACCAGCCCGGCCCGGCTTCCATGTCCCGCTCGGCAGGCTCGCGTGAGAGCCGGTCGAGCATGTCCGTGTACTTGCGCTCGATGACAGGCCACGTGTAGTGCGTCTCGAAGTAGCGGCGGCCGTTCCTGCCGAGCGCATGGGCCAGCGCGGGGTTACCGTCGATGGAGCGGAGCGTCTCGAAGAACTCCTGGACGCTCGCGTAGAACAGTCCGCCGTTGCTGCGCAGGCACTGGCCCTGCAGCACGTCGCACCTGGCGTTGGCCAGTACCGGCTTTCCGAGCGCCCAGGCTTCGAGCGCCACCATCGACAGGCTCTCGAAGTAGGACGGCATGATCAGGGCTTCGGACGCCGCGATGGCGTCGAACTTGTCCTCGTCGGAGACGAACCCCACGTGATGGATGCGCGGGTGATCGGGAATCGGGATGACCGGGTTTCCGATGAGTACCAGGTGCAGGCCGTCGACGAGCGCGGATGAATAGGCCTCGAAGAAGTTGAAGAGCTCCCTGCAGCCCTTGTTCTCGTCGATCCGTCCGACGTAGATCGCGAATCGATCCCGGAACTGGTACTTCTGCCGGAATCGCGCCCCGTTCGGCAGGTCAGGGATGAGGGAGCCCACGCCGACGACCACGCCCGGCACGTCCTCATTGCCCGACACGGCATGGATGAGGGCACGCTCCTCGTGCGAGTTGTACATCAGCGCCCGCACGCCACGGAACACGGGCGCGAAGAGCCCGAGGCCAAGGGCGCCGTCGCGCTCGGCCGTCGGCACGAGGATCGCCTTGCCGGGGACCGCGCGCGCTCCGTGGTACGCGTGGTAGTAACGGAAGCTGAAGAAGACGAAGAAGTCGTAGTCGGCTTCACGCGCCCGGATGTGCTCGACGAGCGCGGGGCTCGTGGGGCCCTCGGCATCCAGCCAGGCCAGCTCGTCCTGCAGCGAGTGCGCCTTGCGGAACACGCGGTCCGACCATTCCGCGAACTCGCGCGGGACGCGTTCGCGGGCAACGGGGAATCGCCGGACCGGGATGCCGTGGATCTGCTCCACGCCCTCGGGCCGCTCGTTCCGCCACGAGATGTAATCCGACGCGCAGGTCGTCAGCACCTCCACCTGCACGTGGCGGGCCAGATGCTCGGCGATATAGCGCGCGTGCTGCTCGGCGCCGCCGTTGATGTCGGCGCCGTACCGTTGGACGACGACGGCGATCTTCACTGCTCGTCTGGCGAGGACGTGTCGTCCGTCTCGGGACCCTCGTCGTCGAAGCCGTCGCCTTCGGGCCCCCCGAAGTCGCGCGGGTCATCGGTCTCGGCGCCTGCGGGCTGATCGCCGGGCGTGGCCTCGGCTGCGCCTTCCACGGCCGGTGCGCCCGGCAGCCCCTGGCCGCCTCCGCGGCGTCCGCGGCGCCGGCGCCGGCGCCGGCGGCCGGTGCCGTCGCCCTCGGGCCGCTGGTCGGGGTTCTCGAGGCCGAGGCCCTCGGCCACCACGCCTTCGGTCTCCGACCCCGCGGCCGGCTCCGGCAGCACCTCGCGGCGCTCGCGCGGCCTCATGGCTTCGGGACGATACTGGACGACCCCCTCGAGGGCGCGCACGCGGCGCTCGCTGAAATCGAGCCGGCTCGAGAGCGACTCGACGCGCATCTTCTGGTTCTTCACCTCGATGCTCATGCGCGTCGTCTCGAGCACGAGGTTGTGCAGCACCTCGTAGTACAGGGCGTTCCACTCCGCGCGCTCGATTCGCCGCACGGCGTCACGCTTGAGCATGTCCACGTTGAAGAGCGACTGCGTGTACAGGATCTGATTGAGCGTGTTGGGGTTGAAGAACAATTTCAGAATCGGCATCAGGAGACGCCGGATGAAGCGGAGCGACGCGCGGTGCGACGTGAAGAGCGTCTGGTCGTCGAGCGTGTAGGGCGCCTCGAAGGAGGCCGCATCCACGCTGATGGCCGGGCGGCTCCGCTTGAACTGCTCCAGGAGATCGGAGCGCAGGTTCTTCGGATCGAGGAACTTCTCGAGTCGGACGTTGGCCAGCTCGCGGATCTGCTCTTCCGTGTAGTCGACGCCGCGCTTCTCGGCGATGCGTCCGCGGATCTGCTTCATGATCTGCTCGACGTCCACCGATTCGGATCGGATGTTGAAATCGGCCATGGAACTCCTCAGGGAGCCGCGTGCGGCTGGTGATGCCGCCGGCGGCTGGCGAACTCGGGGGCTTCCTTGATGCACATGCCCAGGATGCCGAGCGACTGCACGAACGCGCGCATGCCGGTGCGCGTGACCGTGGCCGGCGACTCGCCCACCTGGGGGAAACCGTTGGCGTCGGGCGTCAGGCGTTCCCAGTTCTCGAACAGCCGTCCCCACCCGCTCTGGAGCACGTCCTTCATCTGGCGCTGGGCGACGAACGGGTACCAGTAGCTGTCGTGATAGAGCACGCTGGCGAGGTAGGCCCACGGCGCGAGTACGGTCTTGAGCGACCATTCGATGGGCTTCTGCAGCGGCCCCCAGTAGATCTTGTGCTGCATGCGGGCCGCGAACGTCATGTCGCGGAACGGGCCCACGAAGTTCCACGACTGCCGGGCCGCGTCCGGCTCGCCGACGATCTCGATCTCGCGCGGGTCGCCGCAGCCGAGGCCGGCGTCGTGCGCGAGGCGGATGTACTTGATCGCGAGCGGGTCGAAGCCCATCAGGCGCGCGGCCACCGCATCGATCGCCACCTGGTCGGCGCTCGCGAGGATGACGTTCTTCACGTGCGGGAGCATGCATCGCGGACCGGGCCCGTCGCCCGCAAACGTCCCGTCCATCACGGCGAAGATGCCGCGGTGGATCGTCTTCTGGATCAGCAGGAGGTCCACGAGCGTCTCGTGGATGACCGGGTGCGTCCAGTGGCGCCGCTCGTTCAGGAGGCCCCCGAACGCGTTCTTCATGGCGCCCGTCGTCGTCGTGAAGACGTGCGTCTTGACCGTGGGGAGGTGGATGATGTTCTCGCCGATGAACCGGCGGGGGATCATGAAGCCGTCCTTGTACACCTCGTTCAGGCACAGGAAGCGCTTCGTCAGGTCTCCCACCGCGTCACGGATGTGAATCCAGGGCTCGTCCCCCTCGTAGAGGTGGATGTTCCTGAAGCCGTGGGCGTCGACGACGCCGACCTGCTTGTTCTCGCGCTCGCCGAGGTGGGCGTCGATGACGACGGTCCGGTTGTGGCAGGCGTGGATGAGCGAGCGATCGTAGCCGTCCGCCAGGAGCGCGCGCGCGACGCCGTCGAGCTGCCACGGCGTGGTGGACGAGCCCGGAAAGAAGAAGTGCCACGAGATGTTGACCTTGAGCGCGGTGTCCGCGTCCCGGGCCACGACGTCCTGGTAGCCGGCCAGGTTCATCAACTCGTGATAGTCCCGGAGGACCGTCGCCGGCGAGGTGGTGAGTAACGCGACCTTCGATCGTGCCATGAGTCTCCCGGCGGGCCTGTCGCCTGCCTTGATCCCCCGAGCTACGACCCGAATGGCCGATAGATGACCGCGACTACCGTCAGGCCCCAGAACGCCACGCAGGCCAGCAGAGGCCTGTCGTTGAGCAGCATCTCCGATGGGCTTCCGCCGCCGTCCTTCCGATGGACGATGTAGAGATAGCGGAAGATGCCGTAGATCGGAAACGGAACGGTCAGCACGAGCCACTCGGTGCCGAACCGTTCGATCGTCTCGGAGCTCAAGCAGTAGATGATATAGGCCACCAGCGTCGAGGCGGCGACCACCGCAATCATCTGATCGAGCAAATACGGATCGTACTCCTCCAGAATGCGGCGATGCCCCGGCGCCTTCGCGTCAAGCAGCGTGATTTCGTGCCGCCGCTTGCTGAGCGCCAGGAACAAGGCCAGCAGGATGGTGCAGACCAGCAACCAGTCGCTGACCGGCACCCCAATCACCAGGCCGCCCGCGACGGCCCGAACGACGAATCCCATCGCGATCGCCATCACGTCCAGGATGACGACGTGCTTCAACCAGCGGGTGTACACGACCTGCAGGGCCACATACGCGGCCGCCGCGGTCCCGAATCGGGGCTCGAGCCAGAACGCCAGGACGAGTCCCGAGACCATCAGGAAAGCTGCCCATGAGAGCGCCGCCCTGACCGACAGCACGCCGGAGGCCACCGGCCGCTGCGACTTCAGCGGATGTAATCGGTCGGCCTCGCGATCCGAGACGTCGTTGACGAGATAGACCGCCCCGGACAACGCGCAGAAAATCAAAAAGGCCGCCAACGCGAGCGCGACGGCGGCCGGGTCGAGCAAACGGCGCGCAAAGACGAGCGCCGCGAATACAACGAGGTTCTTGGTCCACTGCTCAGGCCTGAGCGAGCTCAGCAGGGCCATCCAAGCGACCGCACCTTCCTTACGTATAGCTCTGGACGGCCTCGGCCTCCGAGTCGAACGTCTCGAATACCGTCAGAAGCTTCGTGATCGACAGCAGGTCCTCGATCCGCTTCGTCAGGTTCAACAGCTTGAGGCTGCCGCCCTGCCGGCTCACGGTCGTGTAGGTCCGGACGACCTCGCCAAGACCCGCGCTGTCGATGTACGGCACCCCCTCGAGGTTCAGGAGCAGCTTCTTCCGGCCACCCGCGAGCAGGCTGTTGATCCTGTCCTTGAGCAGTTCGTCACCCTCGCCCAAGGTCATCTTGCCCTTGAGATCGAGAATCGTGACGTCGTTCACCGTCCGTTCGGCGATTTCCATGCCCCGTGTCCCCTAACGTGGTTGAAACCCTTGCAAGACGGGCAATTAGCCCGCAAAAAGGTGTGGAATGTTACCACAGGCTCACTCGGTCTCCCGGCGCATCTTCTTCCGGTTGCGCTTGCGCGCCAGCGCCTGCTTGGCGCGGCGCTTGTCGCCCGGCTTCAGATAGAAGGAGTGCTTCTTGATGTCTTTGATGATGTCTTCCTGCTGGACCTTCCGCTTGAAGCGGCGCAGCGCACTCTCAATCGACTCGCCTTCCTGAATCTTGACTTCGGCCATAAGCAAACACCCCCTTTCTGCCTGGGATCGCCCCGTCCGGCCCGAGGGCCAGAGGGACAAGTATGTTAAGGTATCACGAACCGCCCACCGGTGGCAGAGCTTCCGTAACTCGTTGACAAACATGAAGATACTGGTTGTTGGATCGGGCGCGCGCGAGCATGCGCTCGGCTGGAGCCTTGCCCGCGATCCCGGCGTCCACGTGACCTGCGCGCCGGGCAACGCCGGCACCGCACGGACCCTCGACGTGGCGCCGCTCGACGCGGCCGATGCCGACGCCGCCCTCGTCCTTGCCGGGTCCCTCGGTGCGGACCTCACCGTCATCGGTCCGGAAGCGCCGCTCGCGGCCGGCGTCGTGGACCGCTTTCGGGCAGCAGGTCGGCCCATCGTCGGGCCGACGAAGGCCGCCGCCGCGCTCGAGACCAGCAAGGCGTTCGCCAAGGACTTCATGAAGCGGCACGGCGTGCCGACGGCGCGATTCGTCACATGCCATTCGGCGGCCGACGCGTTCGACGCGTTGGACCGCGGCGAACTCGGCCGCGCCGTGGTCGTCAAGGCGGATGGTCTGGCCGCAGGCAAAGGTGTGGTCGTCGCATCGGATCGGCGGACGGCCGAGGCGGCCGTGCGGGCGGCAATGGTCGACCGCACGTTCGGAGACGCGGGAGCGAGCGTCGTTCTCGAGGAGTGTCTGACGGGGCCGGAAGTGTCGTTCTTCGTCCTGGCCAACGGCGAGCGGTACGCGCCGCTCATCACGGCTCAGGATCACAAGCGAGTCTTCGACGGCGACGAAGGCCCCAATACGGGCGGCATGGGAGCGTTCGCGCCGAGTCCGCTGGTCGATGCCGGCCTGCAGGCGCGGATCGAGCGCGACATCATCCAGCCGGTCCTCGCCGGCATGGTGGCAGAGGGGCATCCGTTCAGCGGATTCCTCTACGCCGGCCTCATGCTCACGGCGGACGGCCCCCAGGTGATCGAGTTCAACGTGCGCCTGGGCGATCCGGAGGCCCAGGTCGTGCTCCCTCTCATCGGTCAGCCGTTGACGCCGCTCTTGATGGCGGCAGCGGGGATGTCCGATGCGGCGTCCGTCTTTGCGGACTCGCGTCGACCGACTGGCGGCACCAGGGCGTTCGAGTGCGCCGTCGGCGTGGTGCTTGCGGCCCACGGCTATCCAGGCAGCGTCCGGACCGGCGATCGCATCGGTGGCCTCGAGCACCTCGAGCACGAGTATCCGGACGTGCTGGCGTTCTATGGGGGCGTCAAGGCAGCCGGCAGCGAGCTGCTGACCGCGGGCGGACGCGTCCTGACGCTCGTCGCGCGCGGCTCGACCTGCGCGCGTGCCATCGAGCGCGCCTACGACGCCGCCTCCCGTGTCAGCTTCGACGGGATGCAGTACCGCACCGATATCGGGAAGAAGGCGATCGCCGGGCAAACCTGAAGGGCGGACCCGAAGTTCAAAGTTCAAAGTTCAAAGGTCTTGACGACCCAGCGGATGCGTCCCGTCGCCAAGCCGCCGCAGTCTGATCGAGGGACCGTTCTGAACTTTGAACTTTGAACTCTTGAACTTTGAACTGCCGGGCGCCTTTCACTTCCCGCCGCCCAGCAGCGTCGCCAACGCATCGTCCAGGTGCCCGCGGAAGGTCTCAGTGCTGTGGCCTTCCGGGACTTCGAGGTAGGTGACCGCTCCGCCGGCCATGTCGAGCGCCGTCCGCAGCCGGCGGGCGCCATCCGCCATCGCGTCGTAGGTGCCGGCCAGCACGAAGAACCTCACCGCGCGTATCGCGTCGGCGCCCTTGGCCTGGTTCGTGATCACCGTCCGCGTCTGGACGGGCGGCGCGAGCGCTGCACAGAGGCCGAAGACCGAGGGGTTCTCGACCGCCAGGTCCACCGCGCCGTAGGCCGAGAGCGAGCTCCCGAGGATGACGCGCCGCTCGGGTGCCGGGAACGTGCGGAAGCGCTCGTCCACGAGCGGCACGAGCTCCGACGTGATGAACGCGCGCCACGCGGCGTTCCGCGAATACTCCTCCTGCCGATCGCCCGGCTCGACGAACACCGCCACGACTGGAGGGATGGCCCCGCGATGGATGAGCCGATCGAGAACCTGCGGCGCGTCCATTCGCTCGATGTAGCTGCCGCCGTCGAGGACGTACACGGCGGGATACCAGTCCGCGCTCGATTCGTAGCCATGCGGCGTGTAGAACCAGACGCGTCTCGATCCGCCAAGCGACTTCGAGGCGAGCGTCAGGGCGACGACGGTCCCGGTCGGCACCGCGCCGGTCTCGTCGATCTCCGGCTGGGCGGTCCAGTGAGGCATGCGGATCTCGGACTTCACGCCTGAAAAGGCCTGCACGATTCGCGGGTTGTTGGGATCGGGCCGCGTCTCGGTATCGAAGAGGAGCACGTACTCCGCCCTCGCGTTCGTGTAGACCGTCGCGTCGAGGTAGGACCAGTCCGTGCCCTCGATTCTCGCAGGGGTACCGACGGTGGGGTCCTGGCCGTTGGCGGCGGCTGCCCAGTTGTTGAAGTCGCCCACGATGCGCGGGGTGCGACCGTCCTGATCCTGGACGAAGAAGACGACGCGGGACTGGCCGGTGACGATGGGCGTTCCGCCGTGGCGGGCGATGAAACCCTCGATCGCACGCACGCGTTCGTCCGCGTCCATGGAGTCGACCGCACGCAGCAGTTGTCGAACCGTCTCCGGCTCCCATCCGCAGCCGACAGCCGCCCCGCAGCCGGCCGTCGCGAGGACCGCAAGAAGCGCCGCTGACAGCGTGCAGCGGTGCCTGTCCCGGCGACACGTCATGGCAGCGCGTCCGCGAGGCGTTGGGCGGGTGTCTTGCTGGACTGGCCCTCCACGATGAGCTGGCCGCAGGCGGCGCGGATATCGCGGCCGCGGCTCTTTCTGACCGACACGAGGACGCCGCGATCGGCGAGCGTCTTCGCAAACCGGTTGATTCGCTCGTCAGACGGTCGCTCGAACGGGATCCCCGGGGCGGCGTTGAGCGGGATCAGGTTCACCTTGCCCTTGATGCCCGCGAGAATCGTCGCGAGGCGGCGTGCGTCCTGAACCGAATCGTTGACGCCCTCGAGCAGCACGTACTCGAACGTGATGCGGCTACGTTTCGACAGGGGGAACCTGCGGCACGCGTCGAGCACATCGTTCAACGTGTACTTCCTGGCCAGCGGCACGATCGACCGCCGCTGCTCCTCGGTTGCCGCGTGCAGCGAGATCGCCAGGTTCGGCATGAGCGGCTCCCCGGCGAGCCTGTCCAGCATCGGCACGAGCCCGACCGTCGAGAGCGTCACGCGCTTCGGGCTGAGGCCGAGGCCTTCGTCCTCGTTCAGCATCCTGAGCGCCTTCATCGTCTCGTCGTAGTTGTGCAGCGGTTCACCCATGCCCATCAGCACGATGTTGAACGGAGTGGACCACATGGCGAGCGCGCCGAGAAGCGCTCGCACCTGGCCGGCAATCTCTCCGGCGGTCAGATTCCTGACCAGGCCCATCTTGCCGGTCAGGCAGAACGCGCAACCCATGGCGCAGCCGACCTGCGTGGAGACACAGAAGGTCTGGGCCGGCGTGTCGGGAATGAACACGGATTCGATCTGCCGGCCGTCGGCCAGGCGAAGCACGAGCTTCTCGGTGCCGTCCTCGGACGTGTGGTGGCTGACGACTGCCGGCGTGAGAACGGTTGCCCGCTCGGCGAGTGCGGCCCTCAGCTCGCGCGAGAGGTTCGTCATTGCCCCGATGTCGGTCACGCCGCGCTTCCAGATCCACCGGTAGATCTGTCGCGCATGAAAACGGCGGTGGCCGAGGGCCTCCAGCGCGTCTTCGAGCGCGCCAAGCTCCATGGCGCCGAGATCGACGGGCGCGGCCTGGACCACCATTTCAGTGTACTCGACGCGCAGAAGCCGCAGCGCGGACGCTCGAGCCTGCGAACCCTTGCCACCGTGCCGTCCAGGCTGTCTCCGAACCCCGTTGAGCACCAGGCACAGTACGACAACCGGATGCCAGGGGCCTGGCGCGGTCCGACGAGCCAGGAACGACAGCCCCGCTCCACCCATGTCGGTCCCGAACGTCTGTCGCACTCATGAGCTGCGCGCGACATTGCACGAGAGACGTCAGGTCTGGTACACTTGAGATTCTCTTGTGCTGCAATAATTCAGCGCAGCACGGTCGCCCCGACCTTGTCCGAATCCAACATCCGCCGCGACGCGCTGGCCAACGGTGTCCGTTTCGTCACCGAGCGCATGGCGCACGTCCGTTCCGTCAGCATGGGCGTCTGGCTGACGCGCGGCTCCCGTCACGAGCCGGCCGACCATGCCGGCATCGCGCACTTCGTCGAGCACATGCTCTTCAAGGGAACGACGTCGCGTTCGGCCGAAGACATCGCGCAGCAGGTGGACTCCATCGGCGGCCAGCTCGACGCGTTCACGTCGAAGGAGTACGCCGGCTACTACATGAAGGTGCTCGACGAGCACCTGCCCGTCGCCGTGGACCTGCTGGCCGACCTCGTCTCCCACCCGGTCTTTGCGACGGAGGACATCGAGAAGGAACAGAAGGTCGTCCTCGAAGAGATCAAGATGGTCGAGGACACGCCGGACGACCTCGTGCACGAGATCTTCGCCGAGGCCTTCTGGAGCGGGCATCCGCTGGGGCGGCCGATTCTCGGCGTGCCGGCGAGCGTCTCGGCGCTGGATCAGGCGACGCTGCGCCGGTACTTCGCCAGCACCTATGTCGCGTCGAACTGCGCGATCGTCGCGGTCGGCAACCTCGATCACGACGCGCTCAAGCGGCTCGTCGAGCGGGCCCTCATCGACATGCCGGCCAGCGGCGACGAGGCCCCGACGGTCGCACCGGCGGTGGTCGCGGCCGTTCAGGTGCGGAGCAAGGACCTGGAGCAGAGCCACGTCTGCCTCGGCACCGAGGCGCTGCCGCAGAATCATCCCGATCGATACGTGGCCTACGCGCTCAACACGGTGCTGGGCGGATCGATGAGCTCGCGCCTGTTTCAGAACGTCCGCGAGCGTCGAGGCCTGGCCTACGCCGTCTTCTCGGGCCTCTCCGCGTACAAGGATGCCGGCGCGCTCAGCATCTACGCCGGCTGCGCGAACGAAGTGGTCTCCGAGCTCATCGACGTCGTCGTCGCCGAACTGCGCCAGCTCAAGGATCAGCCGGTGACGGAGGGCGAGCTCCGGCGCGCCAAGGATCACCTCAAGGGCTCGCTCATGCTGAGCCTCGAGAGCACGTCGAGCCGGATGTCGCACCTGGCGCGGCAGGAGATCTACCGGGACCATACCGACACGCTCGACGAGATGCTCGCCGCCATCGAGCGGGTCACCGCCCGCGACGTGGGTCGTATTGCGTGCCGTTTTCTCGCCGATGGCGCGCTCGGCGCGACGGTACTGGGCGATGTCGACGGCCTCCAGCTGACGCGCGAGCAGCTTCGCCTGTGACACGCTGGCCGATGGCGGCCGGCGTGACGACGATGTTCGACGAATCCGGGGACCGACAGCCGAGATGATTCCGCGTTACACACATCCCGACATGGGCCGCATCTGGAGCGAGATGCGGCGATACGAGACATGGCTGGCGGTCGAAGTGGCCGCGGCCGAGGCGATGGCCGAGGCCGGTATCGTTCCCGCGGAGGCCGCCAGGACGCTCCGCGACAAGGGCGCGTTCGATATCGCGCGCATCGACGAGATCGAGAAGGTCACGCGCCACGACGTGATCGCGTTCACCACCGCCGTTGCCGAGAAGGTCGGTCCGGCAGCGCGATGGCTGCACTTCGGACTGACGTCGTCGGACGTCGTCGACACGGCGCAGGCGCTGCAGATGGTGCAGGCCGTGGACCTGACGCTCGCCAACATGGCAGCGCTCGCCGACGCCATCCGCGTGCGGGCGATCGAGCACAAGCGGACGCCGATGATCGGGAGGACGCACGGCGTGCACGCGGAGCCCATGACGCTCGGGCTCAAGCTCGTGCTCTGGTACGCGGAGGTGCAGCGGAACATCGAGCGTCTCCGGCGCGCCAGGGAGACCGTTCGCGTCGGCAAGATCTCGGGCGCCGTCGGCACCTTTGCGCATCTCGACCCGTCCATCGAGGCAGCCGTGTGCGCGCGGCTGGGCCTGGAGCCGGCGCCTGTCTCGTCGCAGGTCATCCAGCGCGACCGGCATGCGGAGCTGCTCTCGGCGCTCGCCATCACGGCCGCGTCGCTCGAGAAGTTCGCCCTCGAGATTCGCGGTCTGCAGAAGACCGAGATCGGCGAGGTCGAGGAGCCGTTCGCCAGGGGACAGAAGGGCTCGTCGGCCATGCCGCACAAGCGGAACCCGATTGGTAGCGAACAGATCGTCGGGCTCGCCCGGCTCATCCGCGCCAATGCGGGCGCCGCCTTCGAGAACGTCGCGCTCTGGCACGAGCGCGACATCTCCCACTCGTCGGTGGAGCGCGTGATCCTGCCGGACAGCTTCATCGCGCTCGACCACATGCTGCGCCGGTTCACCGGCATCGTGGCCGGCATGGTCGCGTATCCCGACCGCATGCGCGAGAACCTCGGCCGATCGCGCGGCGTGGTGTTCTCGGGCCAGGTGCTCCTCGAGCTCGCCCGGCGGGGCATCTCGCGCGAGCAGGCCTACGAGTGGGTGCAGCGCAACGCCATGCGGGCGTTCCACGAACAGACGGACTTCAAGGAACTCCTGCTGGCCGACGCGGACGTGACCGCCGTGCTGCCGCCAGCGGAGCTCGAGAAGGCGTTCTCGCTGGATGAGCAGCTTCGGAACGTGGACGTGGTGTTCGACAGGGTGTTCGGGCAGTAGCCGTAGAGGCGACCCTGAAGGGTCGCCTCCACAAATCATCTATGGCCGAAGCGTTGAGGCGACGAATCATCTGAGAGCGAACCGT
>CAZJBN010000047.1:0-11172 GCA_964543955.1 uncultured Bifidobacteriaceae bacterium | reverse complement strand
AAGCGTTGAGGCGACGAATCATCTGAGAGCGAACCGTAGAGGCGACCATTCAGGGTCGCCTGGGAGCAGACCGAAATGCGTGCGCGTGTGTATGTCACCCTCAAGCCATCCGTCTTCGACCCCCAGGGCCGCGTCGTCGCCGATGCCCTCCTGTCGCTCGGCTACGAAGACGTCAGGGACGTGCGTCAGGGCAAGTTCTTCGAAGTGGAGCTGGCCGACACCGACGCGGTGACCGCGAAGGCCCGCGTCACGGAGATGGCCGACAAGCTCCTGGCCAATCCCGTGATCGAGAGCTACCGCGTGGAGGTCCTCCAGTGAAGTTCGCCGTCGTCGTGTTTCCCGGATCCAATTCGGACCACGACGCCTTCTACGCGGCCTCGACGGTCCTCGGCGCCGAGGCGTCGCTCGTCTGGCACAAGGACACCGACCTCGGCGGCCCGGACGTCGTCATTCTGCCGGGCGGGTTCGCGCATGGCGACTACCTGCGGACCGGCGCGATCGCACGGTTTTCGCCGATCATGGGTGCGGTCCAGGCGTTTGCCGCGCGCGGCGGCGCCGTCCTCGGCATCTGCAACGGCTTCCAGGTGCTGCTCGAGGCCGGCATGCTGCCGGGCGCCATGGTCCGCAACGAAGGCCTGAAGTTCGTGTCGCGCCACGTGGCGATCAGCGTGGAGCAGACCGACACGCCGTTCACCGCGGCCTGCACCGCAGGCCAGGTCCTGCAGCTGCCGGTCGCGCACGGTGAGGGCAACTACTACGCGGATCCCGACGTGCTCGCCCGGCTCGAAGCCAGCCGCCAGGTCATCTTCCGCTACACCGGTCCGGCCATCGACGACGGATCGACGTGGAACCCCAACGGCTCGCTCAACCACATTGCCGGCATCTGCAACGAAGGCCGAAACGTGGTGGGGATGATGCCGCATCCGGAGCGTGCCTGCGAAGCCCCGCTCGGCAGCGATGACGGGCGCGTGGTGCTGGAGTCGGCGGTCAAAGCCCTGTCCTCGACGGCGGGCGTGCGATGAGCGTCATCGACGCCGCGGTCATCGAACGGCATGGGCTGAAGCCCGACGAGTACGATCGCATCCTCGAGCTGATGGGCCGCGAGCCGAACCTCCTCGAGCTTGGCCTGTTCTCGGTGATGTGGTCCGAGCACTGCAGCTACAAGAGCTCCCGCGTGCACCTGAAGACGCTCCCGACCACCGGGCCGCGCGTCGTCCAGGGCCCCGGCGAGAATGCCGGCGCGGTGGACATCGGTCAGGGCCTCTGCGCGGTCTTCAAGATCGAATCGCACAACCATCCCTCGTTCATCGAGCCGTACCAGGGCGCCGCGACCGGCGTGGGCGGAATCATCCGCGACATCTTCACGATGGGCGCGCGGCCCATTGGTCTGCTGAACGCGCTCCGCTTCGGGTCGCTCGACACCGCGCTTGCGCGACGCATCTTCGAAGGGGTCGTGGCCGGCATCGGGGGCTACGGCAACAGCATCGGCATCCCGACCATCGGCGGCGAAATCGTCTTCGACGAGATGTACGCGGCCAATCCCCTCGTCAACGTGCTCTGCCTCGGCATCGCGCGCACGGACGACATCATCAAGGGCGCAGCCCGAGGCGTGGGCAACCCGGTGTTCTACGTGGGCGCGAAGACGGGCCGCGACGGCATCCACGGCGCGACGATGGCGTCGGCGGAATTCGACGAGACGTCCGCCGAGAAGCGTCCCGCGGTGCAGGTCGGCGATCCCTTCATGGAGAAGCTCCTGATGGAGGCGTGCCTTGAGGTGATGAAGACGGGAGCGCTCGTCGGCATTCAGGATATGGGCGCGGCCGGCCTCACCTGCTCGACCTCCGAGATGGGATCGCGGGGCGGCCACGGCATGACGATCGACGTCAGGCACGTTCCGCAGCGCGAGACGGGCATGGCGCCCTACGAGATCATGCTCTCCGAGTCGCAGGAGCGCATGCTCATGGTCGTCCACAAGGGCCGCGAACGGGAAGTCGAGGCCGTCTTCGAGAAGTGGGACCTGCACGCGGTGCAGGTCGGCGAAGTCACGGCCGGCGACCGGCTCGCGATCTACGATCACGGTGTGCTCGTCGCGGACGTGCCGAATCGGGCGCTGACCGACGAAGCGCCCGTGTATCGTCGCCCGATGCGCGCGCCGTCGTGGCAGAGGGACGTCCAGGAACTGGACGTCACGACGCTCGGCGCCGCCGCGGCGCCCGCCGCCGCGTTCGACGCGCTCATCGCCTCGCCGACGATCGCGAGCAAGCGCTGGGCATACCGTCAGTTCGATCACACCGTCGGGACCAACACCATCGCCCAGCCGGGCCTCTCGGCCGCCGTCGTGCGCGTCAAGGGCACCGCCGTCGGCCTCGCGCTCTCGGTCGATGGCAACGGCCGCTACTGCTACCTCGATCCGTACCGCGGGGCCATGCTGGCCGTCGCCGAGGCCGCGCGCAACGTCGCGTGCGCCGGCGCCGAGCCGATTGGCGCCACGAACAACCTCAACTTCGGCAACCCCGAGCGGCCCGAGATCATGTGGCAGATCGGCGAAGCCGTTCGCGGAATCGGCGATGCCTGCCGCGCGCTGGACGTGCCGATTACGGGCGGCAACGTCAGCCTCTACAACGAGACCGCGGGCCAGGCCATCTATCCCACGCCCGTCCTGGGCGTCCTGGGTCTCCTCGAGGACTGGACACGCACCTGCACGCGGACGTTCAAGGACGCCGGCGCCGTCGTCATGCTGCTGGGCGATAATCAAGGAGAGCTTGGCGGAAGCGAATATCTGGCCCGCCTGCATGGAGTGGTGCGGGGCACCCCGCCCAGCCTGGATCTCGCGCGCGAACGCGCCGTTCAGCGGCTCGTGCGCTCGCTGATTGTCGACGGCATGGTGCAGTCCGCGCACGACTGCGCGGAAGGCGGCCTGGCGGTCACCGTGGCCGAGTGCACCTTCGATACCGGCGGCCTCGGGGTCACCCTCGACGTGGCGTCGCTCGGACGCCGAGCCGCGTTCGGCGTCGAGGCCGCGATGTTCGGCGAGTCGGCGTCGGCCGTGGTCGTGTCGCTCGCGCCGGATCGGCGCGAGCGCGTTCTCGAGCGCGCGCGCGCGGCGGGCGTGCCCGCCACGGTGATCGGCGAGACGGGCGGCGATCGGATCCGCATCTCGGTCGACGGCGCAACCGTCGTCGATTGCGCGGTCCGCGACGCGGAGGCGGCGTGGGCGGCGGAGATCGAACGGAGGATGGCACGCAGGGCGGATTCGTAGGGCGGAACCGTAGGGCGGAACTTCAGTTCCGCCAGGGGGACCATGTTCGACAAACTACACGAAGCGTGCGGCGTATTCGGGATCCACGGCCACGCGGAGGCCTCCAAGCTCGCCTACCTCGGACTCTACTCGCTCCAGCATCGCGGGCAGGAGAGCGCCGGCGTCGCGTCGGCCGACGGCCAGCGTGTGCGCGCCGTCCGTCGGATGGGCCACGTCGCCGACATCTTCGACGAGCCGACGCTGGCCGAGCTGCCGGGGCATATCGCGATCGGCCACACGCGGTACTCGACCGCGGGCGAGAGCAAGCTGTCCAACGCGCAGCCGATCCTGATCGACTGCGTCCACGGACAGATCGGCGTCTGCCACAACGGGAACATCGTCAACGCGAACCAGATCCGCGAACGATTGGTGCGTGCCGGCTCCATCTTCCAGAGCAACAGCGATACGGAGGTCGTCCTGCACCTGTACGCGCGGTCGCAGGCCGGCACCATCGAGGACGCCATCGTCGAATCGGTGACGCAGCTCACCGGTGCGTTCTCGCTGGCGATGATCACGAAGGACCATCTCGTCGCCGTCCGGGATCCCCACGGGTTCCGCCCGCTCGCGCTCGGAAGGCTCGGCGACGCCTGGGTCGTCTGTTCGGAGACCTGCGCGCTGGACCTGATCGGCGCCACCTACGTCCGCGATGTCGAGCCGGGGGAGATCATCGTCGTCGGTCGGGACGGGATGCGATCGATCAAACCGTTCCCGAAGTCGCCGCTCTCGCACTGCGTATTCGAGCACGTGTACTTCGCGCGTCCGGACAGCGAGGTCTTCGGCCTGAGCGTCAACGAGGTGCGGACCGAGCTGGGCCGCCAGCTCGCGAGGGAGACGCGCGTGGACGCCGATGTCGTCGTGCCCGTGCCGGACTCGGGCGTCTGCGCGGCGACCGGGTTCGCGGAGGAGTCGCGCATCCCGCTCAGGTTCGGACTGATTCGCAACCACTACGTCGGCCGGACGTTCATCGAACCGGCGCAGGCCATCCGCCACTTCGGTGTCAAGGTGAAGCTCAATCCCGTCAAGAGCATTCTGGCGGGCCAGCGCGTCGTGCTCGTGGACGACTCGATCGTGCGCGGCACCACGAGCCGGAAGATCGTCAAGATGGTTCGTGCCGCCGGCGCGCGCGAAGTGCATGTGCGCATCAGCTGCCCGCCGACGATCTCGCCCTGCTTCTACGGCGTCGACACGCCGCGGCGGAGCGAGCTCATCGCAGCGACCCACTCGCTGGAGGAGATCCGGCGCTACCTGGCGGCGGACTCGGTCGCCTACCTCAGCATGGAAGGCCTGCTCGGCTCGGTCGGAGACCGCAGCCCGTCGTACTGCACGTCGTGCTACACCGGGAAGTACCCGGTGGCATTCCCTCAGGACCAGAACGCGTATCTCCAGCTCACGCTCAAGCTCAATGGACAGCCCCAGCCCGTGCCCGATGAAGAGCCCGAATCGGTGGCCTGAGCGCGCCCTCGCGTTCGTCCTGTTCGTCGGTGTCGCCGGCTGGCCTGCGGCCGGACTCGCGCGCGCGCAGGAGCGCGGGCCGACGCCGGTGCCGCGCGCGAACCTGGAGGAAGCCATCGGCAAGCTCGGCGACCTGGACTACGCGACGCGGTCCGCGGCGGCGCGCACGATCCGCCGCGCACCGCCCGCCGAAGCCGTGCCGCTCCTGCTGCAGGCGGCGCGCGAGCATGCGGATGGCTACATCCGCTTCAAGGCGCTCGTCATCCTCACCGGCTTCAACGACCCGCGCACGCCGGATGTCATGGAGGAAGTCCTCGACTCGCCGAACGACCGCCTCCGCGAGGTCGCGTATGGCTACCTGGAGCACAATCCGAAACCGGCGCTCGCCCCTCGCCTCCTGGCGGCCCTCGACAAGGAGACGAGCGAGTTCGTTCGCCCGTCGCTCGTCCGAGCCCTCGCGGCACTTGCGGCCGATCCGCGGGTGCGGGACAGCCTCGTGCGCGACGCGGCGCGCGGACAGGACTACTTCAGGAGCTCGGTCATCGAAGCCATCGGCGACTACAAGGTCACGCCCGCCGAGGCGCGGCTGGTGGAGATCGCCAAACTCGAAGGTCCCCTCCAGGACGATGCCGTGCTGGCGCTGGGGAAGATCGGGAACAAGGCCCACCTGGGCGTGCTGGCGGAGCTTCAGCGGACCGGACCGCAGACCTTGCAGCCGTCGGTGGCCGCGGCCATCTGCCTGATGGGACAGAACTGCGGATCCCACGTCGGCTTCCTGCAGAAGACGCTCGGCTTCGCGGAGGACCATCCCGGGTTCCAGGAGCTCCTGCGAGGCGCCGCTTCAGGGCTTGGCGCCATCGGCGCGCAGGGGAGCGCGGACGCGGCGACCATCCTGCTCGACATCGGCGTCCCGTCACAGGATCCCGTCCGCGCGCCAGTCGCGCTCGCGCTGGGGATGATTGCCGTGCGTAACACGAAGCTGCTCCTGGACGTGCTGGCCACCCGCTCGGATCAGGCCGAGGCCATCTCGCTCGTTGCCGAGGGCTTCGACATGCTCGAAGAGGATCTCGAGGAAGAGCGCTTCTTCGCGACGGTCCGGCGCACGTACTGGGCGGCGCCCGACAAGTCGCCGACGCGCCGGTTGTGCGAGCAGCTCATCACGACGCTGCATTTCTGACGGGCGTCCGGCGTTTCGGCGCCGGAGCCCTGGGTGCGCCATGTCCACCGACTACAAATCATCCGGCGTCGACATCGATGCCGGCCACGAAACCGTTCGCCGCATCAAGGGGCTCGCGCGGTCGACCTTCACGCCCGGCGTCCTCTCGGAGGTCGGGTCGTTCGGCGGCCTCTTCAGGCTCGATCCCGCGGAGTGGCGCGATCCGGTGCTCGTCTCGAGCGCCGATGGCGTCGGCACGAAGCTCCGCATGGCCTTCATGACCGGCCGGCATACGACGATAGGCGCCGATCTCGTCAACCACTGCGTCAACGACATCCTCGTGCAGGGCGCCCGACCGCTGTTCTTCCTCGACTACCTGGCCACGGGACGCCTGTCGCCGGACGTGGCCGAGCAGATCGTGACCGGCGTGGCGCACGGGTGCCGGGAGAACGGCTGCGCGCTGCTCGGTGGCGAGACGGCCGAGATGCCCGGGTTCTATGCCGACGAGGAGTACGACCTCGCGGGCTTCATCGTCGGCGCCGTGGACCGCGAGCATGTCATCGACGGACAGGCGATTGCGAGCGGCGACGTGCTCATGGGTCTGCCTTCGTCGGGCCTGCACACCAACGGCTACTCGCTGGCGCGGGCCATCGTCTTCGAGAAGCTGAAGCTGTCGGTGGACGGCCATGTGCCGGAGCTCGGCGAGACGGTGGGCGAGGCGCTGCTCCGGCCCCACCGGAGCTACCTGCCGGTGATTCGCCCGCTCCTCGGGACCGGACTGATCAAGGGGATGGCGCACATCACCGGCGGCGGCATCACCGACAACCTGCCGCGTATCCTTCCCGAGGGGCTGACGGCGCGGGTGGACCGCCAGTCGTGGCGGACGCCGCCGATCTTCCGGTGGCTCGGGGAAGCCGGCTCGGTACCCGAACCCGATCTGCGCCGCGCGCTCAACATGGGCATCGGTCTCATCCTGGTCGTGTCGCCGCGGCACGTGAGCGCCGTGCAGGCCGCGCTCCTCGATGCGGGCGAGGCCAACTCGGTCGTGATTGGCGACATCGAGGAGGGTGGGAGCGGGGTGAGATACGTCTAGCTCCGAGAGGGTCCCGCCTTCGCCAAGGCTTCGGCGGGCTCGCCGTCGCGAAAGCGGAGGCGGCCGGGGAGGTCCGAGTGGGTCCGATCAGGCTGGTCCGACGAAGCGGCGGCCGTCGATTCGCCAGCCGCCGGCGAGGACGCGGGCAATGGCCTGGGGGTAGATCCGGTGTTCCTCGACGAGAATGCGCGCCGACAGCGTCTCGGGCGTGTCGTCGGGCTGGACCGCCACCGCGGCCTGCATCACGATCGGGCCGGCATCGAGCTCCGCGGTCACGATGTGCACCGTGCAGCCGGTGATCGTGACGCCGTGCTCGAGCGCCTGGCGCTGGGCATCGGTACCGGGAAACGCCGGCAGGAGCGACGGGTGCACGTTCAGGATCGCGTTTGGAAAGGCGCCGACGAAGGCCTGGCCCAGCAGGCGCATGAAGCCCGCCAGGCAGACCAGACCGACTCCACGCTCGTGTAAGGCGGCCGCAAGCGTCCGATCGTAGTCGGCCCGCGACGCGCAGGACCGGTGGTCCAGAACCAGCGTTTCGATTCCGGCCGCGTGCGCGGAGGCCAGACCAGGCGCATCCGCCCGATTGGAGACCACGACGGCGACCGTGGCCGCCAGCCGACCGGAACCAACGGCGTCGAGGATGGCCTGGAGATTCGACCCCCGCCCGGAGATCAGCACACCAATCGACGGTAGTGGGGACTGGATAGACGGGCCGGGATTCACACGACGATCGTAACCCGGACCTCCCCGGCCGCCTCCGCTTTCGCGACGGCGAGCCCGCCGAAGCCTTGGCGAAGGCGGGACCTTACCGGACCTCCCCGGACCTCAGAGTCACCACCACCACCTCCGGCGGGCAGTTGACGCGAACGGGCACGTAGACGGTGCCCACTCCGCGGCTCACGAAGAGCGTCGCGTTCTCCTCGCGCGCGGCGCCCGCGAGAACCGGAAACTTGCGGCCGGCCACGGCGCCAATGCCCGGCAGCACCACCTGGCCGCCGTGCGTGTGGCCCGAGAGCACGAGCTGCACGTCGAGTGCGGCCGCCTCGGCGAGCCGGCGCGGATCGTGCGCGAGCAGGAACGTCGTCCCGCGGGTGCCGTTGAGCACCCGGGCGATGTCGGGCGGCTTCCTCGTCCAGAAGCGGATGCCCGCCAGGTCGACCGGCTCGTTGCGAATGGTGAGCGCCGTTCGCTGGTCCCTGAGTACGGTGAAGCCGCGCGCGGCCAGCGCGGCCGGCATATCGCGATCGTCGTCGTGGTTGCCGAGAACGGCAAACGAGCCGGAGGGTGCGTTCGCGAGCGGGCTGAGGAGCTCGGCGACCGGACCGACGTACTGTCGATCGCCGAACGTCACGTAGTCGCCACCGAGGACGATGAGATCGGGGTCGAGCTCGCGAAGCACGTTGACCGCGCGCGTGACGTCGTCGGGCGAGACGGTGGCGCTGTGGTGGATGTCGGTGATGAGGCCGATGCGCAGGCCGTCGAGCCCCGGGGGCAGGCCGATGATGGGCAGGTCGAGCGTGACGCGCGCGAGGCGATGGCGTTCGTACGCGTACCCGTATGCGGCGGTGCCCGTACCCAGCCCGACGCCCGCGGCCACGATCGCCCGGAGCGCGCCGCGCCGCGAGATGCCCATCGTGGGCAGTATAGTTAATCCGATGAGTCTCCTCGACGAGTTCGCGTGGCGCGGCATGGTCTCCGAGATCACCGAAGGACTGCCCGAGGTGTTGTCCCGCGATCGCGTCACCGCGTACATCGGCTTCGATCCCACGGCTGCGAGTCTGCATGTCGGCTCGCTGCTGACCATGTTGAACCTGGCGCGGTTGCAGCGGGCCGGTCATACGCCGATCGGGCTCGTTGGCGGCGGCACCGGATTGATCGGCGATCCGAGCGGCAAGAGCCAGGAACGGAACCTGCTCACCTTCGAGCAGGTCGACGCCCATGCGCAGGGCATCCGCCGGCAGCTCGAGCGGGTCCTCGACTTCGACGTGGCGGGCAACCCCGCGCGCATGGTGAACAACGTCGAGTGGCTGCGGCCGATCGGCTTTCTCGACTTCCTCCGGGACGTCGGCAAGCACTTCACCGTCAACTACATGCTGTCCAAGGAGTCGGTGAAGCGTCGTGTCGCGGGCGACGAGGGGATCTCCTTCACCGAGTTTAGCTACCAGCTGCTTCAGGCCTACGACTATCTCGTCCTTCACGATCGGTACGGCTGCACGCTGCAGATGGGCGGCAGCGATCAGTGGGGCAACATCACGTCGGGCTGCGAGCTGATCCGCAGGATGCGGGGCGTGCACGTGCACGGCCTGGTCTGGCCGCTCATGACGACCTCGACGGGCGCGAAGTTCGGGAAGACCGAAGCCGGGACCATCTGGCTCGATCCGGCGCTGACCTCGCCGTTCCGTTTCTATCAGTTCTGGCTCAACACCGACGATCGGGACGTGGTGAAGTACCTGAAGTTCTTCACCTGGCTCGACCGCGCGACGATCGACGAGATCGAGCGGACGGTGGCGGAGACACCGGAGAAGCGTGAGGCCCAGCGGACGCTGGCACGCGAGGTGACGAGCCTGGTGCACGGCGAGGCGGAGGTGGCGAAGGCCGAGCGTGCCTCCTCCGTGCTCTTCGGCGGCTCGGTCGCTGGAGCCGACGCGGACGCGCTGCTCGTGGTCTTCGAGGACGTGCCCTCGGTGACCGTCAGCGCGCCGGAGTTGAATGCGCTCACCGGCTCTGGCCTTGCCGTGCTGGCCGGCCTGGCGCAGTCCAAGGGCGAAGCCGCGCGGCTCATCAAGCAGGGCGGTTTCTATGTGAACGATCGGCGGGTCTCCGACGATCGCGCGCCGGTATCGGCGGCTGAGGCTATCGACGGTCGACTGCTGGTATTGCGCAAGGGCCAGCGCGAACGGCGCATAGTCCTCGTGACAGGGTAGTTCGGACGTCCCCGGACCCCCTCGGACCTCATCCGGTTGACACGCCTTCGTCATCCTCGTATATTGATGAGACGCGCTTGACGCGGTGTTCTCGGTCTAGAGCACCCGCCGGAACGCACTGCCAGGGACTGCCTCCACGGCTCACGAGTTTGAGAACCCGCACGATCGGTTCGACAAGGTGTGAAAAAGGGGTTGACAAGAGCAGGGCGCGCGTCGTAAATTCGTAAGTCTGTCCCTAAGAGGCGCCGCGAGCCGAAAATCGAGGTGGCGGCCGGGGACGCGGCGAGTCCGGAAGCGGCCGCCGGGCCTTGGTTCTTTGAAAACTAGATAGAGCGTGCACACGTTTCATCCTGTCGCGGATCATTGCGGCGGGGTGGAGCAACCAGCCCGTCGAGTGTCAGCCGGCGGCGTCTCGCCGAAGCCCGACCGCAAGGGAGGGCGGAGGTGGATGAACCGTCGAACACAAGACAGAAGCAAGACGAGTAATGAGGGCCTAATCGCTCTCTCGAGTTCAACTTGAGAGTTTGATCCTGGCTCAGAATCAACGCTGGCGGCGTGCCTAACACATGCAAGTCGAACGCGAAAGGGGCTTCGGCCCTGAGTAGAGTGGCGAACGGGTGAGTAACACGTGGGTGACCTACCTTCGAGTGGGGGATAACGTTCCGAAAGGAGCGCTAATACCGCATGACGTTCTGGATTTGAACATCCGGAAACCAAAGCCGGGGACCGCAAGGCCTGGCGCTTGGAGAGGGGCCCGCGCCTGATTAGCTGGTTGGCGGGGTAATGGCCCACCAAGGCGACGATCAGTAGCCGGCCTGAGAGGGCGGACGGCCACACTGGGACTGAGACACGGCCCAGACTCCTACGGGAGGCAGCAGTGGGGAATTGTTCGCAATGGGCGCAAGCCTGACGACGCAACGCCGCGTGGGGGATGAAGGTCTTCGGATTGTAAACCCCTGTCGAGCGGGACGAATGGCCCGCGATTGAATAGATCGTGGGAATGACGGTACCGCTAAAGGAAGCCACGGCTAACTCTGTGCCAGCAGCCGCGGTAATACAGAGGTGGCAAGCGTTGTTCGGAATTACTGGGCGTAAAGGGCGCGTAGGCGGCTTTCTAAGTCCGACGTGAAATCCCCAGGCTCAACCTGGGAACTGCGTCTGATACTGGGAGGCTTGAGTGCGGGAGAGGGATGCGGAATTCCAGGTGTAGCGGTGAAATGCGTAGATATCTGGAGGAACACCGGTGGCG
>CAZJBN010000046.1:0-29093 GCA_964543955.1 uncultured Bifidobacteriaceae bacterium | reverse complement strand
CGGGCACCCGGGCACCTGTGCACCTGTGCACCCGGGCACCTGTGCACCCGGGCACCCGGGCACCAGGCTTTCTGGTCCTACTCCGGACGCAATCCCCGGATCGCATGCGAGCCCGCGGCTGGCGGATAGTGGTCGGCATGATGCAGCATGAAGGCATGGCCGCCACGACAGAGGGCCTCGATCCACGGTGGAAGGCACTGGCCGCACGCGACGAGCGCGCGGACGGCATGTTCGTCTACGGCGTGACCTCGACCGGCGTCTACTGCCGCCCGAGCTGCCCGAGCCGTCGGCCGAGGGCCGACCGCGTCCGGTTCTTCGACTCCGCACTTGACGCGCGCGAGGACGGGTTCAGGCCCTGCAAGCGGTGCCGGCCGGACAGCGTCTCCGCGACAACACCCGGTATCGACGCCGTTCGCCGCGTGTCGGCGTTCCTGGCCACGCACGCGGACGAACCCGTTACCCTCACGCGCCTTGGCCGTGTGGCGTCGATGAGCCCCCATCATCTCCAGCGCCGGTTCAAGGCCCTGGTGGGAGTCTCGCCGCGGGAGTTCCAGGCGGCGTGCCGCGCCGACCGCCTCCGCGCCAGCCTGCGCGGCGGCAGCGACGTGACGACGGCCATCTACGAGGCGGGATACGGATCGCCGAGCCGGGTGTACGAGAGCGGCCTCGCGCGCGCGATGTCACCGTCGGTATATCGACGTGGCGGCGCGGGCATGCAGATCGCCTACACCATTGTGGCGAGCCCCCTCGGGCGCCTCCTCGTGGCCACGACGGCCAACGGCGTCTGCTCGGTCAAGCTCGGTAATCGGGATGACGAGCTGGCCAGGGAGCTGAAGAGGGAGTACAACGCGGCCGAGCTCAACCGCGACGATCGCAAGCGCCGTGACTGGGTCCGGGCGATCCTCCAGCACCTCGGCGGGACGTCGCCGTCGGCGAACCTCCCCATTGACGTCCGCGCGACGGCGTTTCAATGGAAGGTGTGGCGCGCCTTGCAGGACATCCCCTTTGGCGAGACGCGGGCGTATACCGACGTGGCCAGGGCCATCGGCCGGCCGCGAGCGGTTCGCGCAGTCGCTCGCGCCTGCGCCACCAATCCCGTCGCGATCGTCGTCCCCTGTCATCGTGTGGTCGGCAAGGATGGCAGCCTGACCGGCTATCGCTGGGGAGTGGAGCGGAAGCAGCAGCTGCTCTCGGCCGAGAAGCGGAAGAGCTCGAGGAGCCCAAAGTAGTCAGTTCAAAGTTGCGTAGTTCAAAGTTCAAAGAAGTCGGTGAGCGCCATGCGCTCGGCCCTTTTTTTGTAACTTTGAACTGTCAACTTTGAACTCCAACAGGGTTTCCCACACCCCTGCTAAGATCCCCTCGTGCCCGCCACCAAGTACGGCGTATCCCCCTGGATTCACACCCTTCCTTCGAGCAAGCGGCCGAGCTTTCCCGCTTTCAAGGGGACGGCAACCGCGCCGGTTGTGATTGTCGGTGGCGGCATGACCGGCGTGATGTCGGCCTACGCCTGTGCGGTGTCCGGCATCAGAACGCTGCTGCTCGAGGCCGATCGTGTCGGCACCGGCGGCAGCGGTCGGGCGAGCGGAGTCTTCCGCACCGAGGCCGTGGCATCGTTCCGCGATTTCGAGGCGCATGCCGGCCGGCAGGCCGCACGCGCACATTTCGCCCTCACGCGGCGTGCGGCACTCGACCTGGCGTCCACGGTCAAACGGCTCGGAATCAAGGCCGAGATGACTGCGCTCGATGCCGTCAGGGTCGTGCCGCGAGGGTGGACGACCAGGGACCTGCAGAAAGAGATCGAAGCGCGGCGTGGGGCCGGGCTCGAAGCGAGCTGGCAGGCGCCGGCCTCCGTCGCCAGGTCGGTCTCGGTCGAGAGCGCGGGCGGAGGCCGCCTGCCTGCGTGGGGGCAGTGCGACCCTTATCGCCTCGTGCTCGGCTTCGCGGATGCGGCCGCCCGGCGGGGCGTCGAGATCTTCGAACGCTCCGCTGTGCGCAGGATCACGTTCGACCGGAAGGTGGCGACAGTCGTCACGGCCGCAGGGCGGATCACGGCCGACAAGGTGCTCATCTGCACCGGCGAGCCAACGGAGCTCGCCAGGGCGCTCCAGCGGCACTTCAGGTTCGAGGATCAAGGCCTGGCGCTCAGCGATTCGCTTCCGGCGCTGGTCCGCAAGGAGGTGGGCCCGCGCCGGTCCATCGTCTGCGACGTCGAGGCGCCGCCTCATGTGATTCGCTGGACGACCGATCATCGGGTGATGGTGACGGGCGCCGATCAGCCACGGACGCCCGCGCGCGGACAGCAGAAGATGGACGTCCAGCGGACGGGACAGCTCATGTATGAGCTGACGCGACTCTATCCCGCCATCTCGGGCGTTCAGCCGGCGTACGGGTGGTCGCTGCCGCAGGCGTGGAGTGCCGACGGCGCGCTCTACGCGGGGCCGCACCGCAACTTCCCGCACCAGCTGTTTGCCCTCTCGACGGCGCACGACCCGGCGCGCGCCTTCCTGGCCAGCCGCATCCTCCTCAGGCACCTGCTGGACGAGCCGACGTCCGACGACGCGCATTTCGATTTCGCGCGGAACCTCGAAGTCCGGCACTGATCCCTCGCTTCGTCACGGCACGGTGACCGCCGTTCGCATCGCCGTTACGGGGGCGATATACTCGTGGCTTGAACCTTCTTGGAGGCGCAGTCCAATGCTCCGCATTCTCTCCACACTGCTTCTGAGCCTTACCGTTGCGACATCGGTTGCAGCGCAGTCCACCGCCATCAACGGCACGCTCGAGGGAACGGTCAGGGACGATCAAGGCGGCGTGCTGCCCGGCGTCACGGTCACCGTCTCGAACGTGGACACCGGGGATCAACGTGTCGTCACCACCAACGAGAGCGGCCTCTTTCGTGCGCCGCTGCTGCCGCTCGGCACCTATCGCGTCCTCGCGGAGCTGCAGGGGTTCAAGCGTTTCGAGCAGACCGGCATCACGCTTCGCGCCGGCCAGACGGCGGTCATCGACGTCACGCTGAACGTCGGCGAGATGCAGGAGACCATCACGGTCACGGCCGACGCGCCGCTCGTGGACCTCGGCAAGATTGAACAGGGCCGGACGCTCACCCAGGCCGAGATCAAGACGCTCCCCCTGACCTCGCGCAATCCGTACAACTTCGCCCTGCTTCAGCCCGGCGTCGTCGGTTTCGAGACCAACGAGTTCGGCGTGCCGCGCCTGACGGCCAACGGCGCGCTCCTGCGCGTGAACTACCAGGTGGACGGCAGCAACAACACGCAGAAGGATCGCGCGGGCCTCCGGCAGATGCCGATGTCCGAGGTCATGATTCGCGAAGTCAAGGTCGTGACCTCCGGCTACGCGCCAGAGTTCGGCCAGACGATGGGTCTGGTGTACAACGCCATCACGCCGTCGGGGACCAACGCGTTCCGCGGGCAGGGGAGCTATCGTTTCCAGCGGCAGGCGATGGTGGCCACACCCTTCTTCACCGCCGCCAACGCGGAGAAGCCGCCCACCGACGTCAACGTCTACACGTTCGACATCGGCGGCCCGATCGTGCGGGACAAGACGCACTTCTTCGGCGGCTACGAGCATACCGAGCGCGATCTCTCCGGCCTGAGCGTCATCACCATCACGCCGGGCAACCAGGCGGTGCTCGGGCTCGACGAGCCCCAGTACCAGCCGCGTGGGCTCAACACGGAGTTTGCCATCGGCAAGGTGGATCACCAGCTGAATTCGGCGAACCGCCTGTCGGTTCGCTACATGCTCTTCGACAACTTCATCACGGCCAACGTCGGCGGCGGCCTGACGTCGACCGAGCGGGCCACCGATTTCTCGGACCGCCAGCACTCCACGGGTGCGCAGCTCATCTCGACGATCGGCGCGAGCGTCCTCAACGAGGCGCGGTTCCAGTACGCGACACGCGCGCAGAGCCGTGCGCCGAATGCCCTGGCTGGTACGGGACCGGCCATCAACATTCCCAACGTGGCCAACTTCGGCGGGCCGATTGCGGGCACTGCCGATGCGGGTTTCGGCTTCACGCAGGACGTGCTGCAGCTCAACAACAGCACGACCTGGCTGCGCGGCGACCACGCGTTGAAGGCCGGCCTCGACCTGCAGTTCGTGGCGGATACCCGTCGGGCGGCGCCGGCGACGTTGTACACCTTCCCGAATGCCGCAGCCTATCTTGCAGCCTCGAGCGGCGCGAACCCGTTCGGGTACACGAGCTTCACCCAGTACTTCGGCCTGCCCGACCTCGAGTACAACACCTCGCAGTACGGCTTCTTCGTGCAGGACGACTGGCGCGTCGGCGCGAACCTGAAGCTGCTCTACGGCGTGCGGTACGACATCTACGGCGTACCGGACGGCAATCCCGATGCCCCCATTGCCTCGTCGCGCGAGTTCCCGACATCGAAGGGCAACTTCGCGCCCCGTCTGGGCGCGGTGTGGACCATCGGCGAGCAGCGGCGCTCGGTCCTCAGGGCGAACACCGGCATCATGTACGACCAGACGCTCAACGCCATCTACGAGCAGGCGCTCCAGAACGACGGGACCAACGCGCGGGCGTCGGCCACTTTCACGCCCACGCAGGCGGGTGCGCCGGGCTTCCCGGCCATCCTGAGCGCCGGCTCCGGTGCGCAGCCGAACACCGCGTGGACCGTGGATCCCGGCTTCGAGGTCGCGCGTTCGTGGCAGAACAACGTGCAGTTCGAGCACGCCCTGAACGATCGGTACTCGGTCGGCATCGGCGCGTCCTATGTCAGGGGCAACGACCTGCCGGTCGTGACCAACATCAACCTGCAGAACCCCATCGACACGCTGCCGAGCGGGATCCCGATCTTCAGCACGAACGTCGCCACACGCGTGGACCCGCGGTTCAACGTCATCAACGCCACGCAGTCCATCGGCGAGTCCACCTACCGCAACATGACGCTGCAGTTCACGCGGCGCAGCATCAACGGCGTCGGGTTCGATCTCGCGTACACGCTCGGCAAGAGCGAGGACAACGCGCCCATCACGAACGCGCTCTCCGTGCAGGGCGATGCGGGACGCGTCGACCCGACGAACCTGGATCGGGACAAGGGGCCGAACATCCTCGACCAGCGGCACACCTTCTCGGGGAGCATCGTGGCGACCCCCGAGTTCGAGCGCGACGGCGCGATGGGCGCCATCCTCAACGACAACGTGTTCGGCATCGCGATGCAGTTCGCGAGCGGCATCCCGGTCAACCTCCGCAGCAACCGGGAGTTGAACAACGATGGCACGGCGAGCGATCGCCCGGACGGCGTCCCGCGCAACGCGCTCAACCTGCCGGCGCGCTACAACGTGGACCTCCGGTACTCGCGTCGTTTCCGCATCCGCGGGGCGTCGGCCGCGGAATTGATGGCCGAAGTGAAGAACCTCTTCAACACGGTGCAGTGGGCGGGCGTCAACGCGACGATCGCGACCGACGCCCTGGGCATTCCCCTCGCGCCGCTCCCGACATCGGCGGATCAGCTCGTGCCGAACAACGGCTACGAGCAGCGTCAGGTTCAGATCGGGTTCAAGTTCACCTTCTGATCACCCGGGGAACCTGGAACCCGGAATGTGGTCGTCGGCAGCTGGTATCGATGCCGGGAGACGGGCGACTCTCGTCCCGTCTCCCGGTTTCTGTCTGTGACATCGGATCGACAGTCATGAAGCGCACACACCTCGTTCTCGCCGTTGCCCTCACGGCGCTCGTCGCCGTTCATCCGGCGGCCCAGCACCATCTGGTGTCGGTCGCGGCCATGCGCGGCAAGCCGGCGCTCGAGCTCGCGCTGCGCAAGCTCGATACCGTCGGCACGTTCATGATGACGACCGCGCATCCAGACGACGAGAACAACGCGATGCTCGCCTACTACGCGCACGGCAAGGGATTCCGCACGGCGCTCGTGACGGCGACCCGCGGCGAGGGCGGTCAGAACGAGATCGGGCCCGAGCTCTTCGAGGCGCTGGCGGTGCTCAGGACCGAGGAGCTCCTCGCGGCACACCGGTACGACGGGGCCGAGCAGTACTTCACGCGCGCGGTGGACTTCGGCTACTCCTTCAGCATCGAGGAATCGTTCGAGAAGTGGGGCAAGGAAGAGATTCTCGGCGACTTCGTCCGCATGATCCGCACGCTCCGTCCCGACGTCATCGTCGGGTTCGTGTGGGATGGGACCGGCGGCGGCCAGCACCATCAGGCCTCGTCGCGGCTGACGGCCGAGGCGTTTCGCGCGGCTGCGGATCCGGCGCAGTACCCCGGGCAGATCGCCGAAGGCCTGCGGGCGTGGCAGCCGAAGAAGTTCTACTACACCGCGGGATTCGGGTTCGGTCCCGGCGGGCGCACCCCGCAGCTGAACGGTCCTGGCGCGTCGAGCCCGCTGATGTTCGAAGGCGGCGCCGCCTACGACCCGCTGCTCGGCCGCACGTACAACGAGCTCGCAGGCGAGGCGCGCAGCATGCACAAGTGCCAGGGCATGTCGCAGCTGCTGCCGCTCCCTGGCGACACGGGCATGATGGGCCCCGGGACGATTCGCGCCTACCGCCTGCGCGACACGGTGCTGCCCGACGGCGTGAACCGCGCCGAGAAGGATCCGTTCGACGGCGTCGACACGAGCCTCGCGTCACTGGCCGGCTACGCCGGGCCCACCCCGCCGTCGGCGCTGACCACGGGACTCGCCGGCATCGCCAGGGCCGTCGCCGACGCGCGACGTGAGCTGGCCGAGCATGGCACGAACGCGGCCACCGGACCGCTGGCTGCCGGGTTGTCTGCCGTCCGCGCGCTCCGCAAAGACCTCGAGACGATGGATCTGTCCGCCGATGCGCGCTACGAGATCGACTTCCGTCTCGTGCAGAAGGAAGCGCAGTTCGTCAACGCGCTCGTGATTGCCTCCGACATCCGTCTCGATGCGGTTGCGAATGACGATGTGGTGACGCCAGGGCAGGAGGTGGGCGTCCAGCTCGTCGCGGCGGTTCGCGGCGTGACGCCCGTCGAGGTCAAGAGCCGCATCCTGAACGGATTCGATCGGGCGACGGAGAAAGGCGGCGTGATTCCCGCAGACGCGCGCCCGACGGCGGCGCACTTCAAGTACGCGACCGGCGCGTCTCGGTTCGTCCTCGATCCGGACGTGCCGTTCGGCCTGCCGTTCCGGCCGACGCCGTTCACGGCGACGTTCACGCTCCGGGTCGCCGATGTCGAGTTCCCGGTGACGGTGCCCGTGCAGGGGCGGTCCCAGGGCAACATCTTCAGCGGCGAGAAGCGCGCGGAGCTGCATGTCGTGCCGCGCTTTGCCGTGGCCGCCAGTCCACAAACGCTCGTGGTGCCGACCCGCACGCCGCCGGCCAACCCCAGGGGTGCGACAAAGGAAGTGCGCGTGACAGTGGTCAACCACAGCCGCGGCGCCGCCACGGGCGAGGCGACGCTCGAGCTGCCGCAGGGCTGGCAGGCGACGCCGGCCGCGCAACCGGTCTCGTTCAGCCGCGAGGACGAGGCGACGACCGTTCGATTTGCCGTGTCGGCGCCACCGGCACCCATGCTGACGGGCACGGCCCGGCCCGGCGGATCGGCCTTCACGATCAAGGCGGAGGTGCGCGACGGCAGCGAGACGTTTGCGCAGGGTTATCAGCACGTGGAGTACCCGCACACGACCCGGCGCCACGTGCTCGCGGCGCCGCAGATTGTCGCCAAGGCGATTGACGTGGCCGTCAAGCCCGGACTCACCGTGGGCTACGTGATGGGCGTCGGCGACGCCATTCCGGCCGCGCTCGAGCAGCTCGGCGTGTCGGTGACGCTCATCGGCGCCGACGAGCTGGCGTGGGGGGACCTGTCGAAGTACGACGTGGTGATGACGGGCGTGCGTGCCTACGAGCGCCGGCTGGATCTGCGTGCGTACAACAATCGGCTGCTCGACTACGCAAAGGCGGGCGGCACGGTCATCGTCAACTACAACAAGTTCGAGTTCAACGACGCGCAGTACGGTCCGTTTCCCGCCAGGGTCGGCCGGGACCGCGTGACCGACGAGAACGCCGAGGTACGCATCCTCGCGCCGGCGCATCCCGTGTTCCACACGCCGAACGCAATAGGGCGCGCGGACTGGACCGGATGGGTGCAGGAGCGCGGGCTGTACTTCCTCGACACGGCCAACGCCGATTCGAGCTACAAGGACCTCGTCGAGTTCGACGAACCGTTCGAGTACAACAAGGGCGCCAGACGCGGTGCGCTCGTCGAGGCCACGGTCGGCGAGGGCCGCTGGATCTATGTCGGGCTCGGGCTGTGGCGACAGTTGCCGGCAGGCACGGACGGCGCGTTCCGGTTGATGGCAAACCTGCTGAGCGTGGGTGAGGGGAAGTAGGGCGCCCACGCCGCACTCTCTGCTGGCACGCGGCACTCTGCATGACACGCTGATCTCTGCGCGCTGCACTCTGCATCGCACGCTGGACTTCTGCACTTCGCACTCGGCACTCCCAACCAGCCATCCCCCCACGCCCGAGGCCGGATTGTAGAATGATCCAATGCGACATGTGATGGTGATGGCGTCCGTGGCTGTGGTTGCCGTGGTTGGGACAACCGCTGCCGTGCAGGAGGACGAGGCGCGGCGCATCAACGATGCGATCGCGGTGCTCTCGGAGATCATGGAGGCGGGCGACCAGTCCATTCCCGCGTCCATCCTGCAGAAAGCCG
The DNA here is from genome assembly GCA_964543955.1 of uncultured Bifidobacteriaceae bacterium. Taxonomy (GTDB): domain Bacteria; phylum Acidobacteriota; class Vicinamibacteria; order Vicinamibacterales; family UBA2999; genus VFZN01. The sequence continues at coordinate 20,413 of CAZJBN010000046.1, read as the reverse complement.
AGGGCGTGGCGGTGTTTCCGTCGCTGTTGAAGGGCGGGGTCATCATCGGCGGGCAGTACGGACGCGGCATCCTGAGCGCGCGCGATCCGCTGACGCGCGAGTGGTCGTCGCCAGCGTTCCTCAGCATTGCCGGCGGCAGTCTCGGCGCGCAGATCGGCGGCCAGGCCGTCGATCTCGTGCTGGTCGTTCAGAACCGGCGCGGGCTCCAGCAGCTCGTGAGCAACCAGTTCAAGATCGGCGCCGATGCGTCGGTGGCGGCCGGCCCGGTGGGCCGCGATGCAAGCGCGTCGACCGACATCCAGATGCGTGCGCAGATCCTGAGCTATTCGCGCACGCGGGGACTCTTTGCCGGAGTGTCGATCAACGGCACGACGATTCGACAGGATCGAGACGCCAACGATCGTTTCTACGGCCTCGGGTTCCGGACGAGCCAGATCGTGTTCGACGGCAAGGCCGGCGCACCCGACCCGGTGAACGCCTGGAAGGCGGCGCTCGACAAGCACACGCGCTAGTCCGACGCTGCGGCCAGCGCGTGGTCGAGACTCGTCCGGGCGAGCCTTGATCGGACGCGTGCGGGACGCGCTTCCATCGAAGGCGACGCGCTTCGTGTGGACGCCGGCGTCGTGCTCAGGCGCGACCGAGCAGGTTCCTGAGCGCGGGTTCCAGCTCCGCGTAGTCGAAGCGGAAGTTCTCGGCCTCCGCGCGGGCCGGCAGCACGCGCGCGCCTGAGAGGAGCGCAGCGGTGGCCAGTTCACCAAGCGCCAGGTTCAGCGCGAAGGCTGGCGCTCGCAAGAGGGCGGGGCGGCCGAGCACACGCGCCAGCGTGTGTGAGAAGTCAGCATTGGTGACGGGCGTCGGCGCGCTCAGGTTGTATGCGGTCATGGCGCCGGCCGCTGCCGTGGCGTCCTCTGCGTGCGGAGACGTCCGCACGATGTGGATGACGAGCGCGACCCAATCGTCGATGTGAATCCACGGCATGAACTGCCGTCCCGATCCCATGGGGCCGCCGAGGCCCAACCTGAACGGCGTGAGCATGCGCGCCAGCGCGCCGCCGCGGGGGTGCAGCACGATTCCGGTGCGAAGGGCCGTGACACGGCAGTCGGGCGCCGCGGCGCGAGCGGCTTCGGATTCCCAGGCCACGCACAGGCGGGCGAGGAAGTCTGCTCCCGGCGGCGTGGTTTCGGTGACGGGTTCATCGCCGTGAGGCCCGTAGTAGCCGATGGCCGATCCGGAGATCAGAAGGCGGGGTCGTGGCGGCGCGAGGTGGATGGCTGCGACCAGGCTCTGGGTGGCGCGGATGCGGCTGTCATGCAGGAGTCGTTTGCGCGCGTCGGTCCAGCGTTTGTCGGCGATGCCTTCGCCGGCGAGGTTGATGATGACGTCGGCAGCGGCGACGGTGTCGGCGCAGGATCCCGCGGTGCCGTCGGGGTTCCAGGCGATGTCGGTGGCGCGCGTGGGGGTGGGGCGTCGAGTGAGCGTGAGGACGGTGTGTTCCTGGGCGAGGCGGGAGGCGAGGTGGCGGCCGAGGAATCCCGATCCACCGGCGATGAGGATGGTCATGGCCGGGATGTGGAGTGGAGAGGCAACCGGGTGAGGGCGGGGGTCATGCGACATGGTAAGCGGATGCGGGCGAGGTGGAGTGCGGCGGACGTCGACTCCTGGGTGCTCGGACGAGGGGAGGGGTCGGTGGGGTGCCGGGTGCAGTCGACGGTTGACAGGAGGAGTGATCGCGGTTTATTAACTAACAAGTTGGATATTAAATCATTAACTAGTTGGTCAATCTAACGAGTTAGCTGAATAGCGGCCCTGCGCACCTCGCTCGTCGAGCACCCACACCATGACACAGCCCGACGCCCGCTCCTCCCGCCGCCACCCCCGCCGCCGCGCCCAACCCGCCGGCCGCAGCTCCCGCGACGCCGTCTTCCTCGCCGCCGCCGAGCTCTTCTCCGCGCGCGGATTCGACGGCGTCGGCATCGACGACATCGCCGCCGCCGCCCGCGTCAACAAGGCCATGATCTACTACCACTTCGACAGCAAACTCGACCTCTACCGCGAAGTCGTCCGCCACATGCTCCGCCTCGTCGGCGACCTCGTCACCACGGCCGCCGACGCCCCCGAACCCGTCGACAAACGGCTCGCCGGATTCATCGCCGCCTTCATCTCCACCGCCGACGAGCGCGCCTGGTTCCCACCCCTCATGATTCGCGAAATCGTCGAGGGCGCGCCCCGCCTCGACCCCGAAACCCTCGCCCTCATGAAGACCGTGTTCGACGCCTTCGCACGCATCCTCGCCGACGGCGCCCGCGCCGGCGTCTTCCGCCCGATCAATCCCGTGCTCGCCTACATGTCGATACTCGGCCCCATCCTCCTCAACAGCGCGCGCGAACGTGTGTCCCATCGCAGCCGGATCGACCTCCCCATGTTCGTCGACATCCCTCACCCCGAACTGGCCCTCCACATGCAGCAGGCCGCCCTGCGCCTCCTCGCCCGGGAGTCGTGACTCATGACACGCCGTCTCGTCTGCGCACTCGCCCTCCTCACCGCCGCCTGCGCCACGCCCGAACCGACCGACCAGGTGCGCGTGTCCGGACATGTCGAAGCCACCGAAACCAGGCTCGCTCCCGACGCCGGCGGACGCATCGTCACCTTCAGTGTCGACGAAGGTGACCGCGTCGAAGCAGGCCAGCCGATCCTGACGCTCGATACACGAGACGTCGATCTCGCCCTCCAGCGCGCGCGCGCCGACCTGGCACAGGTCGATGCACAACTCCGACTCCTGCTCGCCGGGGCGCGTCCCGAAGACCTGCGTCAGGCCGAGTCCCAGGTGGCGACCGCCAATGCGGACCTGTCGGCATCCAGGGCCGAGCTCCAGTCCGCCGAACTCGATCTCAAACGCTACGAGGCGCTCCTCGAGACCAACTCCGGATCGCGCAAACAGCGAGACGATGCGGCCACGCGACGAGAGGTGGCGGCCGATCGCGTTCGGGCATCCGAGAGTCGTGTCAGGGCCGCCGACGAATCGCTCGCGCGCCTCGAGGCCGGCGCCCGCCGCGAGGAGATCGAGGCGGCCCGCGCCCGCGTGGATGCGGCCACCGCCCAGATTGCCACGCTCGAGAAGAATCTCGCCGACACCACGCTCCTCTCGCCTGTCTCCGGCATCCTGACCGAGCGGCTCGCCGAACTCGGCGAAGTGATCGCGCCTCGAACGCCGGTCGCGGTCGTAGTCGATCTCGATCGCGCATGGGCGGATGTCTTCGTGCCAGGCCCCGACATTCCTCGCCTGAGAATCGGACAGCCCGCGCAGGTCTTCACCGACGCCGGCGGAAGCGGCCTCGCCGGCACGGTCACCTTCATCTCGCCGAAAGCGGAGTTCACGCCCCGCAACGTGCAGACGGCCGACGAACGTTCGAAACTCGTCTATCGAGTCCGGATTGCGGTGGACAACCAGGAGGGCATTCTCAAGCAGGGAATGCCGATCGAGGCAGAGCTCCCGCTGAGCCCGATGCCATGAGCGCCATCCGCTTCTCAGCCGTACAGAAGCGCTACGGTCCCGTCGAGGCGCTCCAGGGTGTGTCCTTCGACGTGGGACGCGGCGAGATGTTCGGTCTCATCGGGCCGGATGGCGCCGGCAAGACGACGTCCATTCGATTGATCTGCGGCCTCCTCCATCCCGATGGCGGCGACGTGCGTGTCCTCGACCGGGATCCGGTTCGCGAGCACGGCGCCGTCACGCATGCGGTGGGCTATCTCTCCCAGCGCTTCAGCCTCTACGGCGACCTCAGCATCGACGAGAACATCGCGTTCTTCGCCGAGATCCACGGCTTGCGGGACTATCACGAGCGCCGCCATCGTCTGCTGGAGATGACCAGGCTCACGCCGTTCCGCTCGCGCCTGGCCGATCGCCTCTCGGGCGGGATGAAACAGAAGCTCGCCCTGGCCTGCACGCTCGTCCACGAACCGCAGGTCATCGTGCTCGACGAACCGACCACTGGCGTGGACCCGGTGTCACGCCGGGAGTTCTGGAAGCTCCTGTCCCAGTTCCTCGAAGGCGGGATCACCATTCTGATGTCCACGCCGTATCTGGACGAGGCCGAACGGTGCACGCGCATTGCCATGCTCCACGAGGGCCGCGTGCTGGCTCTCGACAGCCCGGCGTCGCTTCGTGCATCCATGCCGGGCAGCTGGTTCGAAGTGTCGATCGATCGGCCGCGAGAGGCCGCGCAGCGGCTTGGGGCCGCCGACCGCCACGACATCCAGACGCACCTCTTCGGCGATCGCCTGCACGTCTGGCTCGCGAATGGCGACGTGCACGCTGCCGGCCGCGAGCTCGATGCCACGGCCGCTCGAGCCGGACTCCAGCTTCGCTCGGTGCGGCCCATCGTCCCATCGCTCGAGGACGTGTTCATCGCCAAGCTCACAGGACTTCAGTCATGACACGTGCGTGTGCCCTTGCCTTGCTTGTGGTTGCCGGACTGTCCGCCCCTGCCGGCGCGCAGCCGGAATCGATTCGCCTGACGGTGACTGACGCCGTCTCCCGAGCCATGGAGGCCAGCCACCGGCTGGCGGAATCGCGTGCACTGAAGGCGGGCGCCGATGCGACCGTCCGCGTCCGCCACGCGGCCGGCGGACCCACAGCCACCGCGTCTGCCGCTTACAGGCGGACGAATCACGTGGACGAGTTCGGCTTTGTACAACCCGAGGGCAGCATTCGCGTGATTTTTCCCGACGTTCCCGACAACGTGGTCACGCGCGTCGGTGCCGGATGGCCGATCTACACGGCAGGTCGGACAGGCGCACTCGAACGCGCGGCGGCGGCAGAGGCCAATGCGGCTGGTGCGGATGTCGAGACCGCGCGCGCGGATCTCCGGTTCGAGGTCACTCGCGCATACTGGGCGGTCGCCACCGCCCAGGAATCCGCCCGCGTACTCGAAGAGACAGTGGCACGCGCGGATGCCCAGGTTGCCGACATGCGCGCGCGCCTGGACGTCGGCCTGGTGCCGCCAAGCGACGTCCTCACGCTCGAGGCACAGCGCTCCCGCGAACGGCTGCAGCTCATCGAGGCCGTCAACCTGCGCGAGTCCACGCTGGTGGATCTGCGACGGCTGATCGGCGCCGATCCAACCGCGGACATCGAGTTGGCGGATCGCCTGGACGCGCCCCAGAAGTTTCCGGATGTCGTCGGGACCGTCCCCGTCACTCCCGGGAACGCGGCACTCGCCGACGCCCTCATCAGCGAGGCGATGAACCAGCGGCCTGAACGGCAGGCGCTCGCATACCGGATCGACGGCGCCGGGGAACGGATCAGGGCGGCGGGCGCGGGCAACAAGCCCACGATCGCGCTCGCCGGCGGATTCGACGTCGCCAACCCGAACCCGAACATCTTCCCCCGCGAGGCGCGCTGGCAATCCTCCTGGGACGTCGGCGTCAACCTGACCTGGACGCTCTTCGACAGCGGCCGGACCAGGGCGGAGCTCGCCGAAGCGCGCGCCTCGATGACCGCCGTGGAAGAGCGGCTGAAGGACCTCGACACCATCGTCGCCGCCGAGGTCCGACAGCGCATGCTGGACCTCCGCTCCGGCGTCGCCGCAGTCCGCGCGGCCGACGATGGCATCAAGAGCGCGGCCGAAGCGCGCCGGGTGCTCGGCGAGCGGCTGGCCGTCGGCGTCGCGACGACGACCGATGTCCTCATCGCGCAGGATCAGCTCCTGACTGCCGAGCTCGGGCGTGCCCGCGCGCTCGCCAGCGTCCGCCTGGCCGAAGCGCGGCTCCAGCGCGCGCTGGCGCGCCCCTGATCCCATGAGCGCCATCGACGTCCGCGGACTCAGCCGTCGCTTCGGTGGCTTCAAGGCCGTGGACGATCTGTCGTTCTCGGTCGCGCCCGGCGAGATCTTCGGCTTCCTCGGCGCGAACGGCGCCGGCAAGTCCACGACCATCCGCATGCTCTGCGGCCTCCTGCGCCCGACGTCGGGCACGGCCCTGGTCGGCGGCGTGGACGTCGCGGCCGATCCCGAAGGCGTCAAGCGGCGCATCGGCTACATGTCCCAGCGGTTCTCGCTCTACGAGCTGCTCACGGTCGAACAGAACATCCAGTTCTTCGGCGGCGTGTACGGCCTCTCGGGCGAGCGCCTGGCGGAGCGCCGGCGCTTCGTCATCGAGATGGCCGGGCTCTCCGGACGCGAGGACACGCTGACGCGCGATCTTCCGGGGGGATGGCGACAACGGCTCGCCCTCGGCTGCGCGATCCTTCACGAACCGCCCATCGTCTTTCTCGACGAGCCGACCGGCGGCGTGGACCCGCTCTCCCGCCGCCGCTTCTGGGCGCTCATCGACGGCATGTCGGAGGCCGGCACCACCGTCCTCGTGACGACGCACTACCTCGACGAAGCGGAGCATTGCCATCGGATCGCGATCATCGAGGCGGGGAGACTCGCGGCCCTCGGCACGGCCACCGAGCTCAAGGCGATCTTCGCCAACCGTCCGATCGTCGAGGTGCAGGTGGCGCAGCCGGTGGCCGCGATGGAAGCGCTCGACCGGGCGCCCGAGGTCGAGCGTACCAGTCTCTTCGGCACGGCGCTCCATGCGGTCCTCGGTTCGACCGACGATGCCGAGCGTGTCGTGGCACGCGTGCTCGGTGCCGCCAGCGTGCAGGTGCATGCCATCACCCGCGTCACGCCATCACTGGAGGACGTGTTTCTCGACGTCGTCGAGCGCGCGGCCACCACGCCATGATGCGCAAGGTCCGCGCGGTGGCCGTCAAGGAGCTGCATCAGATCGTCCGCGACGCGCGAACGCTGATGATCCTGCTGTTCTTCCCGGCGTTCATTCTCCTGCTCTACGGCTACGCCCTGAGCTTCGACATCCGCGACGTGACGCTGGCGGTGCAGGATCGCGATCGGAGCACACAGAGCCGTGAGCTCGTGTCGGCGTTCGTCAACTCCGGCTACTTCAGCCTCTCCGGGTACGTGGACGACGAGGCCGACCTGCAGGCGCGGATCGACCGCAACCAGACGCGCGCGGTGCTGGGCGTCCCGTCACGATTCGGCCAGGACCTGCTCGCCGGACGTCCCGTCACCGTGCAGGTGATCATCGACGGCGACAACTCGACGACCGCCTCCACGGTGATGGCCTACGCGCAGGCCATCATCGCCGGCTTCTCGACGGACATGGCCGTTCGCGCCGGGCCGGCCGCCGCCACGGCGCTGCCGCGCCCGGCCGCCATCGTCCTGGAGCCGCGCATCTGGTACAACCCGCAGCTCCGCAGCACGCTCTTCCTGGTGCCCGGCCTCATCGCGTTCATCGCGATGGTCACGGCCGTCATCTCGACGGCGCTGTCGGTCGTCCGCGAGAAGGAGCGCGGGACCATGGAGCAGATCCGGATGTCGCCGATCGGACCCGTATCGTTCATCCTGGGCAAGACGCTGCCGTACCTGGGCCTCTCCTTCGTGTCGTCCATGCTCATCGTCTTCGCGGCGCAGATCCTCTTCGATCTGCCCATGCACGGGTCCTGGCTGCTCCTCTGCGGTTCGATCGCGCTCTTCCTCGTCGGCGCGCAGGCGCAGGGCCTGCTCATCTCGACGATCTCTTCTTCGCAGCAGGTGGCGTTCCAGGTGGCGCTCCTCTCCTCGTTCCTGCCGACGTTCATCCTGTCCGGCTTCGTCTTCCCCATCTCCAGCATGCCAGTTGCCGTGCAGACGGTCAGCTACATCGTGCCCGCGCGCTATTTTCTCGTCGCGCTGCGCGCGATCATCCTCAAGGGTGCCGGAATCGAGGCGTTCTGGCAGGAGCTGGTGGCGCTGGCCATCTTCGCGACGGTCGCACTCGGCCTGTCGGCGTTGAGGCTGAAGAGGGAGTGGGCCTGAAAGAAGCGAAGTGAAAAGCGAGAAGTGAGAAGTGAGAAGTGAGTAGAGTCTTTCATCTCGTTCGCAAGGAGCTCATCGAGCTCCGCCAGGATCCGCGGTTGTTCGGCATCGTCATCCTGGCGCCGATCATCCAGCTGACGGTGCTTGGCTACGCGGCCACGACCGACGTGGAGGACGTGCCCGTGGTGATCGTGGACGCGGACCGATCGAGCAGGAGCCGGATGCTCGTCTCGCGCTTCGAGGCGTCGGCGAACTTCGAGATCGTGGGCCTGATCGATTCGACCGACGGGATCGATCCGTGGCTGGACCGCGGAGATGCGTGGATGGCCATCAGCATCCCGCCCGACTACGGCCGGCGGATCGACGCGGGCCAGCCGGTGACGCTTCAGGTGGTGGCCGATGGAACGGACTCCAACTCCACCAACGTCGCGCTTGGATATGCGAGCGCGCTCGTCGCCGGTGTCGCACAGGAGCTGGCGTCGGGCCCGACCGGCGCCGTGGCGCCGCTCGTGTCGGCGGAAGTGCGCGTCTGGTTCAACCCGCTGCTCGAGAGCCGCGACTTCATGATTCCCGGTATCCTGGCGCTGCTGCTGCTCGTCGTCACCACCAATCTCTCGGCCATGGCCATCGTGCGCGAGAAGGAAGTGGGTACGCTCGAACAGCTGAACGTGACCCCGCTCGCGCGATGGGAGCTCATCGTCGGAAAGCTCCTCCCCTATGGCCTCATCGGCGTCGTGGACGTCGTCCTGGTGCTCGTCGTCGCGATCTACTGGTTCGAGGTGCCGATGCTCGGCAGCGTGCCGCTGCTCTTCGGGATGAGCCTCGTCTACCTGATGTCCACGCTGGGCCTCGGACTGTTCGTCTCGAGCATCTCGAATACCCAGCAGCAGGCCATGCTCACGACGGTGTTTCTCTTCATGATGCCGATGGTCTATCTCTCGGGCTTCGTGTTCCCGATCGAGAACATGCCTGCGTGGATTCAGCCAGTGACCTATCTGATTCCCCTGCGCTACTTCCTCGTCATCGTGCGCGGGATCTTCCTGAAGGGCGTGGGGCTCGAGACGCTGTGGCCGCAGGCGGTGGCGCTCTTTGCCTGGGGGTTCGGCGTGCTCGTGCTCGCGACCCTGCGATCGTCCAAGCGGCTGGGATGACCCGGACCGGGCAACCCTGAAGGGTTGCCCCCACACGCACACCTGTAGCCCCCACACCCACACCTGTAGCCCCACACGCACACCTGTAGGGGCAACCCTTCAGGGTTGCCCCCCACCGATCTCGAGATGCAGGGTTGCCCGCGCAGGGCGGTGTGAGTGCAGGTGCAACCCTTCAGGGTTTGCGCCCCCCACCCCACCTGTAGGGGCAACCCTTTAGGGTTGCCCGCACCGATCTCGATATGCAGCGTTGCCCGCACTTCTCAGGATCTCGTTCGAGCTATTGCCCGGTCGCGTCTCTGAGCTTCGCGCGTTCGTAGTCGACCCGGCCGAGGGCCTCGAGCGCACGGTCGAACTGACGGGCCTCGATGGCGGAGACAGCGTCATCCAGGTATCCCTGCATTGCGAGCGAAGCTGCCCTGTGTGAAAGTCAGGTCAGGCTGGATGGACCACAACACGGTTCCATCCGATTCGAACGCAAACACGGTATCGCTCGCGACCGAGGTATCGCGAGGCGCCGCGAACCTGACCGCGCCGACCACTTCGTTCTCGCCGTCGAGATCGACGTCGACGATGGGGCTGCCCCTCGGTGTGTATGAAGGAGGACGACTCGCGACCTGATCGAACGCGTGCACCCACAGCAGGCGGCCGCCGTCCGAGTACGCCCGGAACTCCCGGCCTTCGACCTCGACCGCCGCCGGCGTTGCCCCGGCGCCTGCGGAGTGGAGAAGCTCGCCGGTCGCGATTGTCCCCACCGCAGCCCCAAGCGATGCGACAGCGGCGACCCACGCGGGCACCGGCGCCCGCCACCACTGAACGACGCCGGGAACCGATCCCGGTGAGGTGACGTCCGCGACGGACCGCTTCGGAGCGTCGTCGAGGGTATCGGTCCCGGTGTGGCCGGCCTGGGCCGGACTCGTCCCGACTCCGTTCGCGACGAGCTCACCCTGCTGCGCCCGCCACGCATCCACCTCGGACCGCAGGGCGTAGACGATGCTGCCGCCCTCCGGTGTCGGGATGCGGCGAACAGGCAGACCGAGGTCGCGTTCCCATCGCTGCACTGACCTCGCGCTCTTTCCCAGGTGCGCTGCGATTTCCTTCCAGCCGTTGAGAACATCCGCCGGTTCCGGGGCTCCGACTGGTTCCATTCTCGCCTCCGTGAAGAGGACGAACGCGGCTTCTGCTAGAGCTTTCGGTTACGCTGCCGGTCCCAACCCGCGCGGATCGGATCGCCCAGCGTGCCGTCGGGACGCTGGGGCCGGTATTCCCAGCGGATAGTGCCATAGTCGAGCCCAACTTCCTCGATCAGGCCCGCGCCTTCGGCGCCCGCCCGCAGGGTCTCGAAGGCCAGCGGGTACTGGGCACCCGTGCCCGCGCGGTGGTCCACGCTCGTGACGATGACGTCCTCGAGCGTGACGACGTAGAAGTCCATGGCGGCGGGAGCGGGCTTGCGAAAGGTGAAGCGCGCATCGCGGATGCGCGTGCCGGAGGCACACGCGACGAGCATCGGGACCGACCCGATGTCGACCGGCTTGCGGAAGCGGACCGTCGAGAACGTCGCACGGCCGGCGTGGCTGCCGCCGCCATCGCCCTCACGAAGGACCGCTAGATCGATCCCCTGGTCGTACGAGAGGACGACCGTCTCCCGCTCGTGGCCTCTGACGACGCTCTCCCCCTCGATGCCGTTGAGCTTGAGAACGATCTCGAGGGTCCCTGCGGGCATGGTCGCTCCAATGGCATCGACAGGTCTCGCCCGCGTGAGATGACGGGGCAGGGCGGCGGAACGAGGGTCCGCGCTAGGATTCTACCGCCGGTTCGGGCGCCTGTCGGCTCATTTCCTGCTGCCCCTTGAGGATGGAGCACCAGTGCTTGTGCTCGGCCACGGGCATGCCGCACTCGACGCAGATCCGGACACGCGGCTTCTGGGCCTGGCTGCTGCCCCCTCCAAACAGACGCTTCAAGAATGACACGGCAACCCTCCTGTGGCGCCGACCGCGGACCGGATGCGGCGCGTCGAGTCCAACGGACCTGAGTATCGATACGTTGGACGGCGCCCGGCGGTTCTGGGTTGGGACGTACACGGGGACGCGGGGCTGACCAGCCTTCGCCAGGGCTGCGGCGGTCCGCCGAAGCTTCAGCGCAGGCGGAAGCCCCGGCGCTCGCCAGGTCAGTCGCTGCCAGCCGACGCCTTCATCGGTGCCAGAGGAGTGGGCCCAGATCGGCGACGACCGACCAGCCCCAGACAATCTCGCCGGGCTCCTTGAAGGTGCCGGGCATCGCGCCGAAGTCCTGGTCGTCGAACCCGCCGATGAACCACTTGCCTTCGAAGCGCAGGTTGAAGATCTCGGTCCAGGCCCTGGTGGACAGGGGCGCCATGGGACGCAGCGACACACGCACCGGGTCGAATTCCCACTTGCCGAAGTCGTTGAAGACATCGCCCGGCGATCCGAACCGCGCGTGCCCGAACGCGACGCCGAGGTCGATCATGCTGTTGACCCTGACGTCCCCGGTTGCCATCCAGAGGCCCATCGTGACTCCGCGGTCGAGATCGGCCACCTCCGGTCGATGCCCGTAGTCCAGGAGGTTGCCGTCGCTGCCGGTCCAGAATCGGCTGTACTGGAAGCCGATCTCGACGCGTGGCGCGTCTCGCTGCAGGTAGTGACAGCCGGCCGGGCTGATCGACATCCGGTCGCTCACTTCCATGCGCAGACGCTCACCGAATCCCTGCGGCTTGACGATGCGGGCCTCCGGAACCGCAATGCAGAGGATTCGTACGTCGGCCGTGAATCCCGTGAACGGCCCCGGGCCGCTGAGCTTCTCGAGCCAGCCGTCGCCAAACCACGCATACGCGGGCGAGACCGAGATCGCCGACAGGACACAGGAGCAGACGACCAGCACGGCTGTCTTCGGCATGGGGGACCTCACGGGGCAGGGCGCGTGTAGAGACTCTCGACAATGCCCGTCAACTCGAGATCGGAACTCGTGCGCGCGACGATACGCGTTCGCGGCACGTCGAGGGCCGGGCAGAAGAGCTGCACCTCCGACGGGGACTGGCCCAGCACGTAACAACGGCGGGAGCCGTAGAGCGCCACCGGTAGTTCGTCGTGCCACATCAGCCGATAAGGCGCCGCCAGCAGGACGAACGCGACGACAATCGCGGCAAGCGAACCGAAGCGCCAGAGGGTGAGGCGCGAGTGGGGGTCGTCGGAACGAGGCGTCCGGCCCCTGGCCGACGCGCGGAACCGGCGATCGAGCGTGAGCGCGCCTGCGCACATGGCCAGGATCAGCATCGACATGGCGAGGTTGTACGCCTGATGGCGCTCGAAGTGCTCGGGCCTGAGCGGATCGAGCGCTTCGGGAGGCGCGGTTTCGACAAAGCTCGTAATCGCGCCGAAGATGTCGCGGAACCACCAGCAGAAGGCGGCGAGCGCGATGATCTGCGCCGCCAGGAACGCCGGCGCAAGCGTCTCGAGGTCGTCGAGCCCCAGGCGCTGCCGATAGGAATCCATCCGCTTCCGGGCGGCGGTCGACAGTCGCGCCGTGGCCGGGACAGGCCGCTGCATAACCTTCCAGACGGACCGGACGAAGAAGACACCCAGCAGGACCAGCGTCGACTGCACGGCGCCGGGGATGACGACCCTGAATCCCCAGACCCACCACCAGAACGGGGACTCCCCGGACATCTCGACTGTGCGGCCGAGCGTGTTGTTGAAGGTGATCGAAGCGACAGTTCCCAGAAACCACGCGCCGGCAAGAGCGCAGGCGGCAACGAGCGCGGTCCGTTGCGGGACGGAGAGTCGCCTGCGGGCTGGCGGCTTCGCGATGCGGCGGCTGCCCGTTCGGGATCGCGGTGGTCGCGGCGTTGCTGCCGTGACCTCACTGAGGTCGCGCAGGACTGCACCGGGCGAGGCGTAGCGGTTGCGCACGTCGAGGGCGGTGGCGCGTTCGACGACCCGCACGAACCCGGCCGACAGATCGGGCCTCAGATCGGAGAGCGGACGCCGCTCCCGCCAGGTGTGCGCGCGCAGGAGCGCAGTCCACGTGCTGCCGGTGACCGGATACGTGCCGGTCACCAGGTAATACAGCAGCACACCGACGCTGTAGACGTCGGACGCGGCAGACGCGTTCGCGCCCGCGAGCAGTTCCGGCGCCATGTAGGCCGGCGTCCCGATCGGCGACTCGTCCGGCCCGAGCGCTTCCTTGAGGAGCTGTCCCGCGCCGAAGTCCATCAGCACGATGCGGCCGCCGGACTCGCGCATCACGTTGTGCGCCTTCACGTCGCGGTGGATCACGCCGGCCTGGTGCACGGCGGCGAGCGCCTGGCACAGGCTGATGCCGACGATCGCGGCTTCCTCGGCGGCGCGCGGTCCTTCGTGCTTGACGAGATCGGCCAGTGTCCGGCCCCGCACGAACTCCATCCAGAGCCCGACCTCGCCGCCGATGTGCTGCGCGCCATGGATCGTGACGACGTTGGCGTGGCGGACGCGCGCCAGGAGCTGGCCCTCGCGAAGCACCGCGGCAAGCGCCTTCTCGTTCGGCTCGCCGGGACGGATGATCTTGAGCGCGACTTCGCGCGCCAGCACGGAGTCCCACGCGCGGTAGACACGGCCGAACCCGCCATGCCCGATCTCGTCGAGCAACCGGAGTGAGCCCCATCTGCCGAGACCGGGCTCGCTGGGCGGACCGACGGTGACCGAGTCATCGCTCACGGCGATCTCCGGGTGGCCGGGGGCGCGTTCACGGCGACCGCGGGGCCGTGTCATTCCGCGCAGGTGTGTGTCTCGTGCCGGGTCGCGGCATGATAAGGCAAAGGCCCGGTGGATGTCAGCGGAGGGCCGGGCCGCATACGGTATACTGCCGACCTCTCCTCCAGCCGGCCGTAGTGACGCCTCCATTCATGTCGAATCGTCCCAGCGATTCGTGCGAGTGCGAGTGCGGGGGGTTTCGAGATGTACCAGTTCTGGGCCGAGTTCAAGACCACCATCCTCCCCTGGATGCTGGCCGCGGGCGTCATCGCGTTCCTGATTGCCGAACATCGCCGCACGACCGACGCGCTCGTCGCGGCGAATGCGCGGCTGGCCGAGGCCGTGGAGACGCAGGGCCGCGCACTCGAGGGCGTTCGCCAGCTCCTGGCGTCGCAGGGGTACACCTTGCCCCCTTTCAACGCTCAGCAGTAATCCGCGGGCTGCGTGAGCAGGTCAGATTGACATCGCGGGAAGCGCTCCGGATCTTCGACCTGGCCGACATCTGGGCCAGACGCACGGGCAACACCGTTCGGATGGTGTCGGCCAACGATCACGTCCACGCGCGCCGCTCCGCGCACTATGCGGGCTTCGCGGTGGACCTTCACAGTTCCAACCTGTCCGCGCTCGCCGAGACGATGCGCAGCGCGGGCTATCGCGTCCTGTGGCGAGTGCCCGGCCACTACTCGCACGTGCACGTGGAGGACCCCGGCTTCGAGAGGCGGGAGGAAGCCCGCGCGCTCCAGCCTGCACGACCGGGGCGTCGCGTGGCCGACTGAGGGGTCGGTCCTGTATTGAGGGGTTGCCCCCACACCGTCGGTGCCCGCACGATTGCGCTTTGATCTCGAAGGACGCAAGATCGCGGCAGGCCATGGATCTCGCCACTGGTTCGACGCCGCTCGCGTGCACGATCAACGGCACGTCCGTCCTGCTCGATGCCCCCGTGGGCACGACACTCCTGGACTTCGTACGAGCCCGTGGACTCATCGGCGCCAAGGAGGGATGCGGTGAAGGCGAGTGCGGCGCCTGCGCGGTGGTCATGGTCGTCGACGCCGGGCAGGGGCGTGCCGAATACCAGGTCGTCAACAGCTGCCTCGTCAGCCTGCCCCTCGCTGCGGGCCACGAGGTCTACACGGTAGAGTCACTCGCGGCGGACGGAGAGGCCTGCGACGCTCAGCGCGCGCTGGCTGCAGAGGGCGGCTCGCAGTGCGGCTACTGCACGCCGGGGTTCGTGATGAGCCTCTTCGCCGAACAGTACCGGCGCGGTCGCGCCGGCGCCTGCGATCCGCTCGCGCTCTCGGGTAATCTCTGCCGCTGCACCGGCTATCGCTCCATCCGTGACGCCGTGCTCGCCGTCGGTCCCGCGCCACCGGGTGCGTGGCGTGCCCGCCTCGAACGTCCGGCGCCCCGGCTGGAAGAACTGGCGACCGACGGCTTCTGGCGCCCGTCGACGCTCGACGCCTTGCTCTCCCGTCTGACCGAGGTCGGCGACGCCGTGCTCGTTGCCGGCAACACGGATCTGGGTGTCGACGCCAACCTTCGCGGCCGCAGGTTTCCGCGAGTGATCAGCCTCGAGCTCGTGCCAGAGCTCCATCAACTTGTCGATGACGAGCAGTCGGTCGTGATTGGCGCCGGCCTGTCGTTGACCGACGTCGGTCGCCGATGGACCCGGGCGCCGGCCGTCCTGCACGAGTGGCTTCACGGCTTTGGCTCGCCCCTCATCCGCAACCGTGCCACGCTCGGCGGCAATCTCGCCACGGCATCACCCATTGGCGACGCCGCACCGCTCCTGCTCGCGCTCGACGCACGCGTGCATGTCGCCGGGCCGGGCGGCCGCCGCGTGACGCCGCTCGACACGTTCTTCACCGGTTACCGGCAGACGGTCCTGCGCCCGGACGATGTGATGACGGCGGTCGAGATTCCAAAGCCACTGCCCGCACTGGTGCAGTTCTACAAGGTCGCGAAGCGCCGCATGGACGACATCAGCACGGTTGCAGCGGCCATGGCGATCGATCGCGGCGCCGACGGAGCGATTCGCCGCGCGCGATTTGCGTTCGGCGGCGTCGCCGCCACTCCGGTGCGCATCGTCTCGGCCGAACGCGCAGTCACCGGCGAGCCGTGGAACGAAAAGGCCGTCGAGCGCGTGCAGTCCGCGCTCGGGCGCGAGCTGTCGCCGATCACCGACCAGCGGGGGTCCAGCGCCTATCGCCTCGCCGTGTCCGGCAGTCTCGTTCGAAGGTTCTGGTGGGAGGGCCGCCCGTGAGCAACGCCGGCCGGCCGGTGCCGCACGAGAGCGCGCTGGCTCACGTCACCGGCGACGCACGGTATACCGACGATCTGGTCGCCAGGTTCCCCGGCGTGCTGCACGCCTGGCCGGTCACGGCGCCGTGGGCGCACGCGCGCGTGCTCGGAATGAACCTCGGCCCCACGCTCGACGTGCCAGGAGTCGTTCGGGTGCTGACGGCGTCGGATGTGCCGGGAGAGGCGGACACCGGCGCCAACCGGCACGACGAGCCGCTCTTTCCGCGCGAGGTGATGTTTCATCGACAGCCCGTCGCGTGGGTGCTCGCCGAGACGCTCGAGGCCGCGCGATTGGCGGCGGAGCGCGTGGACGTGACATACGAGCCGCTGCCGGCCATCCTCACCATTGCCGAGGCGATCGAGGCAGGCAGTTACCTGACCGTGCCCCTTCGGCTTGCGAGCGGGGACATGGCGGCGCTCGACGCGAGCGCCATCGTCATCGACGGCGAGCTGGCCATCGGTGGACAGGAGCACTTCTACCTCGAGACGCAGGCGGCCATCGCATGGGACGACCCGGGCGGCGGCATGTCGGTGTACTGCTCGACGCAGCATCCCGCGGAGACGCAAGAGGTGGTGGCGCGCGTGCTCGGCGTGTCGAGACACCTCGTGACGGTCGAGTGTCTTCGCATGGGCGGCGGGTTTGGCGGCAAGGAAGTGCAGGCCAACGCCTGGGCGGCAATCGCGGCGCTTGGCGCGCGGCGGACGGGACGTCCCGTACGCGTGCGGCTGCCGCGCGAGCTCGACATGGCCCTCACGGGCAAGCGTCATCCGTTCCAGGCC
This sequence comes from uncultured Bifidobacteriaceae bacterium, assembly GCA_964543955.1. Taxonomy (GTDB): domain Bacteria; phylum Acidobacteriota; class Vicinamibacteria; order Vicinamibacterales; family UBA2999; genus VFZN01. The sequence continues at coordinate 3,583 of CAZJBN010000046.1, read as the reverse complement.
ACGTTCTCGGCCGGTTTCGAGCGCGATGGCCGCATCAGGGCCCTGCGCGTGACGCTCTTTTCGGACGGCGGCTGGAGCCTGGACCTCTCCGAGCCGATCATGTGGCGCGCCTTGTTTCACGTGGACAATGCGTACGCCGTGCCCGCCATCGAGGCGACGGGCCGCGTCTGCCGCACGCACAAGACGTCGCAGACCGCGTTTCGCGGCTTCGGCGGCCCGCAGGGAATGCTTGTCGTCGAAGAGGTCATGGCGCGGGCCGCGCTGGCGCTCGGGCTGCCCGCCGATGTCGTCCGCGAGCGCAATCTCTATCGGGACGGGGACGTGACGCACTACGGCCAGTCCGTTCGCGATGCCTCGCGGCTGTCGTCCATCTGGTCACGGCTCAAGACCACGAGCGCCTTCGACAGACGGCGTGCGGAGATCGCACGGTTCAACGAGGAGCACCCGCACACGAAGCGAGGGCTCGCGATCACACCGGTCAAGTTCGGCATCTCGTTCACGGCCACCGCGTTCAACCAGGGCGGCGCGCTCGTGCTCGTCTATCGGGACGGCACGGCACAGGTGAACCAGGGCGGCACCGAAATGGGCCAGGGCCTGCTCACGAAGATCCAGCAGATTGCCGCCGACGGTCTCGGCATCCCGCTGAGCGCGGTGCGCGTGATGCCGACGCGCACGGACAAGGTACCGAACACCTCCGCCACGGCGGCCTCGTCCGGCACGGACCTGAACGGCGCGGCGGTTGCCGCCGCGTGCGCCGAGATTCGGGCGCGTCTCGCGCCCGTTGCCGCACAGCTGCTCGACAGGCCGGCCCACGATCTTCACTTCGAGGAGGGATGGGTGCGATCCGCCGACGGCGAGCGGCGCCTCGCGTTCGCCGAGCTGTGCGAGGCCGCGTACCGCCAGCGGTTGCCGCTCTTCGCGCACGGCTTCTACCGTACGCCCGACATCCACTTCGATCCGGCGGCAGGCCGCGGTCAGCCGTTCCACTACTTCGCGTTCGGCGCAGCGGTCTCGGAAGTGGAAGTCGACGGCTGGACGGGCGACCACCGGCTGCTCCGGACCGACATCCTGCACGATGCGGGCACGTCGATCTCGCCGATCGTCGATCGCGGGCAGGTCGAGGGCGGGTTCATCCAGGGCGCCGGCTGGCTGACGATCGAAGAGCTGTTGTGGGACGAGAAGGGGAGGCTCGTGACCGGCGGCGCCTCGACCTACAAGCTGCCGTCCTGGTCCGAACTGCCCGATCGGTTCAACGTGGATTTCCTGGAGAACGCCGCGCAGCCCAACGTGATCCTGGGCAGCAAGGCCGTCGGCGAGCCGCCGCTGATGCTGGCGATCTCGGTCCGCGAAGCCTTGCGCGACGCGGTGACGGCGTTTGGCGACGGTCCCGCCACCTTCGACAGTCCCGCGACGTCCGAGCGCATCTTTTTTGCGATCCAGCGGGCTCGAAAAAGGGGTCAGGCGTCTTTTTCCGTGGCGCAGTGGCCGGATGAACCGGACAGGCGTCCAATCTCGTCGCGACTCTGAAGGGTGGGAAAAAGACGCCTGACCCCTTTTTCGGGCCGCGCGTCAGCGCGACAGGCCTGAAGCCGAGCCAGACCGGGTTCGTACCGTGGCGGCGTTCCACGCGCGGCGGGCTTCGGCCGCTGATTCGAACACCCGGGCCGGCAGTGCGCGATACGGCACCTCGAGCACGACAGTGCGGCCACCGAACGGGTCCGGACTGAAGATGAGATGCGACCCGTCCATGTGCAGGGTGTAACCGTACTCGGCGCCGAGTCCGCTCATGTCCACGCCGCAGAAAGCGAGCGACGCGATGTCGCCGAGGCGGACGAACTTGTAGTCCTGGCCGAGTGCCTCGAGCGACGTGACGCCAATCGCCTGCAGGTGGCGATCGCGCAGCCGCGCCATCTCAGCGAAGAACGGCTTCCATTCGGGATCGGAAGCCAGGCGTCGATACGCCACGAGTGCGTGTTCGGCCACGAGCGCGGCGGCGTACGGCGTCGATTCCAGCTCGACCACCACTCGGGGCCAGACGGCACGCCGCAGTGGAGCAGGCAGCGTGACGAAGTCCATCACGTGGCCCGTCGACTCGTCGACGACGGGAGCGGCATCGAGCGCCCGCCAGCCGTTGTCGTGGGCCGACACCGCAAGCAGGATGTCATCCCGTCGCGGCGAATCGGGCAGCCCGTCGGCCACCCATGCACTCATCAGCCTGCCGGCAAGCGCGGCATGATCCGGCTGCGTGATGCAGCGGATCGAGCCGGGCCCATCGACGACAATCACGCAATCATGACCGTGCGCGGATGCTGCGAGTTGTCCTCGAGGAAGGTCTTCTTCGACTCGAGCTCTTCGAGGGTCGGCTGCACCTTGCCGGTGGCGTCGGTAACGCGCGACACCAGCGTGTGCTCGCCGGGTGTCGCCCCTGTCCAGTCGAAGGTATAGAACTTCCACCCGTACTTCGCCGTCGTCGAGGGGTCGGCGGTGGCCGCCTGCCAGGGACCGTTGTCCACCTTGATCTCGACGGACTTGATCGGCGTGCCGTCGTTCAGGACGACGGCGAGCACCTTGTGGGTGTTGCCCTGCTTCGCGACGCGGGCGACGAACGACTTGAGCTGCAGGTGGGTGATGGCGGTCTCCACCCACTTCATCTCTCCGTTGATCATCTCGCCCTTGAGCGTGCGGTACCAGCGTGCCTGGAACTTGCCGAGATACTGATCTTCCTGCGCGTGAATCGCCGCGAGCCACTTGACGTTGGGGGCGCCGTACCAGCCCGGCACGAGCAGGCGCAGCGGCGCGCCCTGGTGCGTGGTGAGCGGCTGGCCGTTCAGGGCATAGGCGAGGAAGGGCTCGGCCGAGAGGGCCTTGTCGCGCGGGAGGCTCCGGCCGTATTGCTGTTCGACGCTGAACTTCTGCGCGCGGAACTCCACCTCTTCGGGACCCCTGTCGGCGCCGAAGAACACGAACTCGCGGGCGTTGGCCTTGATCCCCGCATGGTCCAGCACCGTCTTGAGCGGCACGCCCGTCCAGCGTCCGTTGCTGATGAGCCCCTGCAGCGGACGCCGGTTGCCGGAGCACTCGAAGCCGGCGAGGAGCTCCGTGCCGCCCATCTTCCTGAGCTCGTCAATCGAGAGCGAGACCGGGCGGTCCACCAGCCCCGAGACATTGAGACGGTAGGTCGCGGGGTCGATCTTCGGGTGACCGTAGTGCTGGGTCGTGAAGAACTGTTCAGGGGGTGTCAGCGGGCCCGAAATGGTCTGGGTGTTGAAGAGCCGCCGATCCGGGGCGGGGTTCGGGTTGAAGTTGTCCGGCCAGTCGGTGAAGGGGACCAGCGTCTCGCCCTGCGCGAGCACCGGAAACATCCATTCGGGAACGCCCAGCATGCCGAGACCGGCAACCGCCAGCCCGCTCTTGATGACGTCCCGCCGGCTCGTGTGATTCATCATGTCGGCCCCCTCCAGGGCACCGACAGTTTTACCACGGGGGCAGGCCCGGCGCTCACCGGGCGCAGGATCATGACCTGCCGGCACCTACACGAGGACGGTCGGGACCTCCATCTCGCCCTTCTGGAGCGCCACGACGA
>CAZJBN010000045.1:0-29592 GCA_964543955.1 uncultured Bifidobacteriaceae bacterium | reverse complement strand
GGGCAGCACCTTGAGATGCGTTCGTGCGGCTTCGTGTGAACGGCCCGCTTCGCTTTCCAAGCGTGCGCCTTCAACCACTCGGCCATCTCTCCGTGTCTTTAGAATCAACAACTTGCGGTCGATCGAGCGGGTCGAAACCGCAAATTGTGTAGCGAATTGTGTAAGACCTCTGAATGTCCCAAGATCACTTACGGGGATCTCGTCCACCGCGAACGAGGGCGCCAGAGACCCGCACAACCGGGCCCGTGGCCGCCCACCAGTATAGCCGCAGCCCTCCCGTTTCTTTGTTGGCTTGGGCTTCTGGCGCGTCCAGGCCATCACAGCGACGTGAAGAGGCCCCCGGCCGCAGGTGACAATCACAGCAACCGTAGCCACGACCGAACCGAGGCCCTTCCGACGGCGGCGACCGGCCCAACCGGCGATTCGCGCGGTAAGGTTTCGCCCCGAGCGCGCGTTCAGTAGGAAGGGGGATGGCCCCGGTGGATGGGCTCAGGGAGTCGCGCCTGTCCGAAATATGTAGACATTTTAAGGACGATACAACTTGCGATTCGTCCTATATTTGTCTACAAATAAGGGACATGGACCTGAAGCAGCAGATTCTCGACCGCATCGGCAGCGGCCCGGCTGGCCAAGTCTGGACGCCGGTCGACTTCCTCGATCTCGGCTCGCGCGCTGCCGTCGACAAGGGGCTGCAGCGACTCACCGGCGCACGGCAACTCCGGCGGATCGATCGCGGTCTGTACGACGTGCCCCGCCAGAGCGCACTGACCAAGAAGGTCACGACACCCGACTATCGGCAGGTGCTGAGCGCGATCTCTCGCCGTGACCAGACGCGCATGCTGATCGATGGCGCCACCGCGGCTAACGACCTTGGATTCACGACTGCGGTTCCGGCACGCATCGTCGTCCACACCGATGCACGTCGCCGCTCCCTCCCTGTTGGTCGGTTGACGATCGATTTCAGGAAGACAGCTCCGAGCAAGCTGTATTGGGCCGGGCGCCCCGCGATGCGTGTCGTGCAGGCCCTCCACTGGCTGAAGGACACACTGCCATCCGATGGCGATCAGATTCAGGCGAGGCTCGCCACCCTCCTGGCTGACCCACAAAGCGGGCCGGGCCTGCGTGACGACCTTCGGCAAGGACTGGCCACGCTGCCGGCTTGGATGCAGGGCGTATTGAGGCCACTCGTTGCCAAGCCTGCGGCACCGCCACGATCAGCGGGCAGGCGGGCAACCAAGGCACGACCGTCGCGTGGCTCAGGCCGACTCGCAGGCACGTCGCTGTGACGAACAACGCATTCGGTGAGGTGCTCGTCGCTGGCGACGACGCCAGACGCGACCTGTTCCTGACCGCGGCCGAACGACTCGGCACCGCAGTCCAGAACGTGGAGAAGGACTTCTGGGTCTGCTGGACGCTCGATGTGTTGTTCAACGGCCTGCCGGCCGGCCGGCCACGCCTGTTGTTCAAGGGCGGGACTTCGCTGTCGAAGTCGTTCGGACTGATCAACCGCTTCTCCGAGGACATCGACATCACCGTCTTCCGCCACGACCTCGGCCAGGACGCCTCGGTCGAAGAGCTTGAAGCCCTCAGCGGGAAGAAGCGACGCGCAAGGCTCGATGCCATCAAGGAAGCTTGCCAGGCGTTGATCGCGGGACCACTCCACCGGGATCTGGGCGAGTTGGCTGGCGCCCTCATGAACGCGAGCAGCGTTTCACGAGATCGGCACCGCGTTGAACTCGATGCCGACGACGCAGATCAGCAGACGCTGCTCTTCTGGTATCCCGTCGTCACCACCGCCGGCAATGGCTACGTCCGATCGGCGGTGAAGATCGAAGCCGGCGCGAAGTCCGCCCTCGATCCGAATGTCGTGACGCGCGTGCGGCCGTACGTCTCCGACGATCTTCCCGATCTCGATCTCACAGTTGGCGGCATCACGACCGTGGAGGCTCGGCGCACATTCTGGGACAAGGTCGTCATCCTCCACGGGCTCCGTCGCTGGCACGACCACCGCGGACAACTGCGCCACGGCGGCCAGCGGGTCTCCCGCCACTACTACGACGTTTTCAGGCTCTTGCAGTCGCCGATCGGTGAGGACGCCCAAGCGAATCGACAACTCGGCATCGATTGCGCTCGCCACGCGCGGATGTTTTTCAACAGCCCCGACTTCGACCTCGATCATGCCGTCGCGGGGACGTTCTCGCTCTCCCCGTCGCCACCCATGCGAGAGTTGCTCGAACGAGACTACGACGCGATGGCCGCGATGATCATGGGGCCGGCACCATCGTTCGACGCGATTCTTGCCTCGATCGCGACGTGCGAGACGACGGTGAACGGCCGTGGCTAGCCACAGCGGTCGCTTCGTGTCCCCGCCTCGCCGGGCGCGGGCTCCCGGTTCCCAGCCGAGAGCTGCGATGGGTCCCCGTAGTGCGACCATCACCACACCGATCGTCGCGCCCGACCACTTCCTACTCGCCACACGCGACGCCGGCTACCGGAACCTCGCGTCGGCATTGACCGAGTTGATTGACAACTCGCTGCAGGCCGGCGCAACACGCATCAGCGTGGTGATCCGAGAACTCGGCGGGTCCCCCACTGGAGAAGGGTCCGCGCCCATCGCCGTGGGAGTCCTGGACAACGGTTGTGGGATGAGTGTCTCCACTCTCGCCCATGCACTCCAGTTCGGCGGGAGTAGCCGCTTCGACGACCGCTCGGGACTCGGCCGATTTGGCATGGGGCTCCCGAACAGCGCAGTCAGCCATGCTCGCCGCCTCGACGTGTACTCGTGGCGGAAGCCTGGCGAGGTGTACCGCTGCTACCTCGACGTGGATGAAGTTGTCGCCGGCACCCTCCAGACCCTCCCGCATCCGCGGCGAGGCTCTCTGCCGGAATGGCTCCACGTTGAGCCTGCGAAGAGCGGCACCCTGGTGCTCTGGACACGTTGCGATCGCATCATGCGCCTGCCAGCGCGCGCCGCTCTGGAGGACATCCGACGTTCTCTGGGACGTGTCTATCGCTACCCAATCTGGAAGGGTGCGCGCATCGAGCTCAACGGGACTTCGATAGAGCCGATCGATCCGCTCTACTTGGACCGACGCTCGCTCGTGCACGGCGCCAGGCGATACGGCCGAGCTCTCGTTCTGGACGTCGCCGGCCAGGACGGCCGCGGGCAGATCGAGGTGACGTTTTCTGAGTTGCCGGTCAACCGCTGGCACACCTGGTCCGTCGACGAAAAGCGCCGCTTCGGCATTGTCGGTGGCAGTGGTGTCTCGGTCGTTCGGGCTGAACGTGAGATTTCTTACGGATGGCACTTCTTCGGCGCGAAACGCCGTGAGCACTACGACGACTGGTGGCGCTGCGAGATTCGATTCTCGCCAAGGCCAGCAGGACCCGAGTGCCCTGCTCAAGGAAGCCGACCGCCTGGCCTGGCTCCGTGCCTGGACGGCGGCGGAGTCGCACTTCCAGGAAGCCCAGAAGCTTTTCCTCGCGCGAGGCGACGACCGCAACGCGCTCTACGCCGAGGTGAGCGCGCTCCGTGGGCGCCTGCCGCGCATGTCCGTGGCTGAGGCGTCCGCTCGGCTCGCAGAGTATCTGGAGCATCCGCTCGTTCAGTCCGACGATCGACTTCGGCTTCGTGTGCTGGTGATCAAGGGCGAGACCGACGAGGACCTCGATCCCACATTGGCCGCCGAATCGTGGCGCGCGGCACAGGCAGTCGCCGAGAAGCTTGGAGACGACGCATGGGCGAACCGCGCGCGCGGCGAGCTCGGTCTTGTCGCATTCCTCCAGGGCGACGTCGGCGCCAGCGTCATCGGCCTCGGACAGGCGCTGAAAGTCGCCCAGACGAACGGCGACGTCTCGTCCGTCGTTCGCTGGCTGACGCTCTTCGGGCACGGCTACGTGCAGCTCAATCGGCCGGCAGAGGCACTGGATTTCTACGACCGCGCGTTGACGGCCGCCTCGACAGTGCCCGAACTGCAGTTCCCGGTGATGACGCACGTCGGTCGGTCGAATGCGCTGATCCGAATGGGCCGGTTCGACGAGGCTGACGCCATTCTCGTTCAGGCGACCGAAGTCGCAGCGAAGACGCAGGCGCGCGGTTACCAGGCGCAGCTGCTCGCGCAGCGGGCCGCGATCGCGAACGAGCGGAAACAGCCAGACCAGGCGCTCGCGCTCATGAACGACGCGATGAACACGGCCAAGGCGGCCGGGGCGAGTCGCCTTGTTGCGGAGATTGCGCTCGACGCGGCTCGAATCCACCGCGAGCGGGGAGCGAACACGGTCGCCGAGCGGTCCCTTCTCGAAGGCATCGAGGCGGCCCGACTGATGGAAGAGCGGTTGCTCCTCCCGAGACTGCTGGCATCGCTCGCGGATCTTCGGTCTGCCCAACGCCGGTTCACGGACGCGGCCACGCTCCTCGACGAAGCCGCCGACCTGCTGCACGGCCTCTTTACGACGACGAGCAGTCCGTGGGCGCAGAGTCGCCTGATCAGCGGCATGGACGAGGTGTACGTGGCCCAGGTGCGCTTGGAGGGGGCGCGCGGAGCCCCTGCCGAACGCATGCACGCGGCTATCGAGGAGGCACGCGGCCGACCGCTGTTGGAGCTGTTGGTGAACCGGCCGTTGGCGACCCAGGCGCGTCCTGACGAGCTTCGAATTGGCGAGCGGCGCATCGCGGAATTGCAACGACGCCTGCTTCAGACGACGGATGCTGGCGCGCGACAGCGGCTACTCGACCAGATCTTCGCCGCCGAGCAGCAACTCGCCCCAGTCTCGACCGCCTTTTTCGACCGCGCCAAGCGCACGGCCACGCGTAGCGAGCCGCAACTCGCCAGCTTGCAGGCCGCGCTGAGGCCAGACGAGGTGTTCGTCGAATTTGCCCTGGCTGATCCGGTCTCCTATGCACTCGTCGCCACACGTGGCGGCTCTCGCGTGCAGCCGCTCGAAGCTGGAACCGCCATCAATGGCCAGGTGGATACGCTGCTGAAGGCGATTCAGTCCGGTGCCGACGGTGCGGCCGAGGCGGCTGCGTTGGGCGCGACCCTGTTGGCGTCGGTCGCCGAGATCCGGTCGCATCGACGCGTGTTGGTCAGTCCCGACGGCGGACTCCACCACGTCCCGTTCGAGCTGCTCGCGCTTTCGGACGGGCGCCCGCTGATCGAGTCGCACGTCGTGACCTACGTCCCGTCCGGCTCCGTGCTCACCGTGCTCCGCACGACGGAGCGGCCGGCCTCGCTTCGGCGCGCGCTGGCGGTACCCCCTGCGGCGACTTGGCGTCATCACCTGAGGCAAGAGCCGGATGCGGGAAACCCGCTCGTCCGGATCTGTGGAGGGGGGTGATCAGCGATGGTCATTCCTACTCCGACTCAGACGGTCGCGACGTCAATCCGATCGTAGTCGGCATGCGTCCCGATGAAGCGACGATCGGCCCCACGTGCCGCTCGGCAACCGCGTTGAGCTCGACCATTCCCGGAATGTCCTGCAGCGGCCGCCAGGTCGCGATGCCCACGCGTCCGCCCGGCGCGAGCGCACGACGCATCTCACGAATGGCCGCGGCCTTGTCCGGCATGAACTGCAGTCCTTGATGGCAGGTCAGGATCGCGAACTGTCCGCGGCGGCGATCGGAAGAGAGGCAGCGTTCCCCTCACGCCACTCGATCGTCGGATCGACCCCACGAGCGACGGCGAGCATTGCCGGGGCGACGTCGACGCCGACGATTCGCGCCTCGGGTCCATAGCGCTCGCGCGCGACACGGGCGATAATGCCGGCGCCGCACGCGACGTCCATGAGGCTGTCGCCGGGACGGAGCGTGAGGCGCGCCACGAGGATCTCCGCGAACGGCCGGAACAGAGGGCCGACCAGGACGCGCTCGTAGATCTCGGTGAAGGCCGTCGCGACGAACAGATGGGCTTCGGACATTCCTGTCCCCCTTCTCCTCCGGCCGCCGTGTCCCGCATCCAAGCGGCTGCGATTCCGCTGCCCTCGCACGGCTCGCGGGCGATCTCGTGTGGCCTGAACCAGACGACGTCGTCATCGCGCTGTCGCTCTTACGCTGTTCGCTCTTGTTGTGATTGCCGACAGGATCGCATAATGTGGGCCCGACCAATCATCCGCCGGGGTGGCATTGTGCCCGCCATTCCCGGCGCCGTGCTCGGTGTGCGGCATGGTCGCGGTGGCCCTCGAAACGACGGTCGGGCTGCACATTCTTCCGCCGGCGTGATGATGCTGCAGGCAGACTACCGTAATGAACCGCGACTCTCTCTGCATCCTCCCGAGGAGAACAGACCATGCGTAGCTACACAGTTCTGACGGCGGCAGTAGTAGCGGCGGCGACACTCGCCGGCTGTGCGAGCACCGTCTTTTCATCGACGTGGCGGAACCCCGAAGCGCAGCCGTTGAGGGCGGAAGGCTCCAAGGTGGCCGCACTCGTCATGTCCAACAACGAAGCGACGCGACGATCCGCCGAGGACGCCCTGGCGCGCGAGATCACCGCGCAGGGCGCGCAGGGTGTGCCCATGTATTCGATCGCGCCCACGACCGACGAGGCCAAGGTGCGCGCTGCGCTCGAACAGCAAGGGTTCGCGGGGATTGTCGTCATGCGTCCGGTCAGCAGCCAGCAGCGAGTCACCGCCACGCCCACGATGTACGCGGGGCCGTCCTATGCGGGGTTCTGGGGCGGCTACTACGGTTACGGATGGGGCTCGCCCTGGGGCGGCACGGACATCCGGACGGACACGATCGTCGCCGTGGAGACGCTCGTGTACTCCCTCGAACAGAACAAGCTGGTCTGGGGCGGCCAGAGCAACACGACGAATCCGTCGAACGTCGATGGGTTCGTCAGGGAAGTGGCCGCGGCTGCCACCAGCGAGCTCCGGAAACAGGGCCTCATCGGCCCTGATTGACAGAATGCGGTGGAGCGGAGCTGACACGCTCCCGCTCCACCGGTCACCCCGTTCATCCCGCAGAACTTTGCCGCCACCGCGGCTGGAGCCGACCGCCGCCGGCGAATCGGCGTATGTATCGGCATGCGCCTGACCGGGCTTGCCGCCGACTTCCGCTTCGCCCTCCGTCTCGTCCGCTCCGACTGGCGCTTCTCCGCTACGCTGGTGGCCACGCTGGCCATCGGCATCGCCGCCAGCGGCGCCCTCTTCAACGTGGTGAACGCCACGCTGCTCAGGCCGCTGCCGATCCCGGACGAGGGCCGGGTGTATCGCCTGCAGGACTACACACTGGGCCGCGACGGCGGCCAGGTGCGGCGATCCAACCGCGTGCTCAACTTCCTGGACATCCGCGCCGAGGCGCGCACATTCTCGCAGGTCATCGGGATGCGCAGCCTGGAGTGGTCGCTCATCGACGGCGACACTCCCGTGCCGGTGTCGGTCGCGCTCGTGTCGCCAGGTTCGTTCGCGCTCGTCGGCGTCCGGGCGGTGCACGGGCGTCTCTTCTCGGCCGAGGAGGAGGATGCCGGGCTCGAGGCCGGGGTGGTGGTGATCAGCCATTCGCTGTGGCTCGGCCACCTCGGCGGTCGCCCGGACGTGCTCGGCCGCACGATTCGCCTCGAAGATCGGTCGCACACCGTGGTGGGAATCCTTCCGCCGGGATTCCGCTTTCCCTACGACGTCGAAGCGTGGGTGCCCGAGCACGTCGACCCGCGCATCGAGGCATCGCTCGCGGTGTTCGCGCGCCTGGCGCCGGAGGCGACGCCGGCCGAGGCCCGGGCCGAGCTCGAGGCCATTGCCGTCCGTGCCGAAGCGGTGCGTCCGGTCGCGAATCGCGGACTGCGCTTTGCGATGACGCCGGTCCGCGAGTCGCTGGTCGGCACGTCCGCGCGCCTGTCGCTGGCACTGATGGGCACGGCCGTCCTGCTGCTCGGCCTGGCATCGGTCAACGTCGCCAATCTGCTGCTGGCCCGAGGCATCCGCCGAGCGAAGGACATCGCCGTGCGGGCGGCGCTCGGCGCCGAGCGTGGCCGGCAGGTGCGTCAGATGCTGGTCGAGAGCGTCGTCTTCGCGTCCCTCGGCGCGACCATCGGCCTCGCGGCGGCATATCCGTTGAGCCGGCTCCTCGTGGGCCTGGTTCCCAATACGCTGCGCGATCAGCTGGGATTCACGACCACGACCGTGGACATGCGCGCGGCCCTGTTTGCCGCCGCCGTGACGGCCACCGTGGGCATACTGGCCGGGCTCGCACCTGCCTTGAAGTTGTCCCGCGCCGACGTCGGCGACACGCTGCGCCGGCATGCGCGCGGCACGTCGAGCGGGCATCGGCTGATGCGCACGCTGGTCGTGGGTGAAGTGGCGCTGGCGGCCGTGCTGCTGGTGAGCGCCGGCCTCATGGTGGAGAACCTGCAGCGGCTGCTGAATGCCAATCTCGGTCTACGCACCGAGGCGCTCTATGCCGTGGCGCTGCCGTTGCCGCCGCGCTATGCCGGGGCCGACGAGCGCATCCAGGTCGTGCGGCAGCTGCACGAGATCGCGCGCGCGATTCCCGGGGTCGAACGGGCCGGGCTCACGACGTGGAATCCGCTCGACCGTGGCAGCTTCGGCGCCTCCCTCGAGGCCGAGGATCAGCGGCAGGCGGCCGCACAAAGCGGCATCATCGTCAACCACCGGCAGGTGACGCCGGAGTGGATGGAGGCGGCGGGCATCCCGGTGCTGCGCGGCCGCACGTTCACGGCTGCCGACAACGCCGGCAGCCAGCCGGTCGCCATTGTCAGCCGGCGCCTCGCCGAGCGCCTGTGGCCGGGCGAGGACGCGCTCGGCAAGCGGCTGCGGCAGGCGCGCCCGGAGAATCCATGGATCACCATCGTCGGCGTGGTCGCCGACGTCCGCGACTACGGCGAATGGCGCGAGACGTGGTACGTGCCGTACGAGCAGCACGCGGCCACGCTGGCCGCCGGTACCGTGCACCTCATGGTGCGGTCGCACGTCGACGCGACCGCCGTCGTCTCCGCGCTGCGCTCGGCGACAATGGCCATCGACCCGCTCCTGCCGGTACCCGAAGCCATGGTGATGACGACAATGTGGCGCGAGGCGCAGACGCCGCAGCGGATGGGCGCGCTGGTGTCGATGCTGTTCGGCGTGAGCGCGCTGCTGCTGGCGGCGCTCGGCACCTACGGTGTGATGGCCTACCTGGTGTCGGCACGGGCGCGGGAGTTCGGCATCCGGCAGGCGCTCGGCGCGCGGCCCGGCGACGTGGTGGCGCTGGTTCTGCGCGACGGCGGCGCGCTGGCGGCCGTTGGGTTGCTGGTCGGTGGAGTGCTGAGCGTCGGCGCGGTCCGTGCGCTTGGTGCGGTGACGACCGAGGTGGACGCCGTGCCCGCCGCGCTGCCGTGGCTGGTCGGCGCGGCGCTGGCTGGAGTCGCGTTCGTCGCGTCGTGTGTGCCCGCGTGGCGCGCGACCCGCGTGCAGCCCATCGAGGTGATGCGCAGCGAGTAACCGCGTTACGACGCGGCCGTCACTCGAGATTGCTGCAATCCTTCGGGGAAGACCACCTGGGCGTCCTTGATGAAGAGCGCCCTGAGCTTGTCCCAGAAGTTGCCGCCGAGGACGAACAGGCTGAACAAGAAGGCGATATCGCCAGCCATCGCTGCGCCGGGGGTCAAGCGGTTCAACGCCGGCATCGTGTCGCCCACATAGGGCGATATCCAACCGATCAGGATCGGAACGACGAACAGGACGAGACCAATCGTGTGGCGCGTTGGGCCGACCTCCCGCGGACGCGAGTATCGCCCGACGAGGCCGAATGCCGTCTGCTTCAGCTGTCCGAATCCGGACTTGCCGAGAATGGCCGCAGCCGCGACCAGGAGGATCTTGTTGAGGGCGAAGTTCGCCGCCGTGATGGCCGTCACCGTCGCGCTGCTCGCGCCTCCGATCAGCGCAAGCGGGGCGGTGAGATAAACGGCGAAGGCGGCGACGAAGCAGAAGACGCCCAGCCGGTACCGCCAGGTGACGGCAGGTGGAGTGGAAGCGGAGTTGGTCATGGTGTCGTCCGGCCCCCGGGCCGACGCGTGCCGCAGGTGCCGACAGCGTACCCGATCGTGCCCGTGCGCGCTCGCGGGCATTCGCGCCGCCCGAACCCTCGCCGGATCCGCCGTCACGTCGTACAGTGACAGGCATGACCGTCACGATGTTCGGCATCCGCAACTGCGACACAATCAGGAAGGCACGGGCCTGGCTGGAGGCGAGGAAGGTGGCGTACGCCTTTCACGACTACGCCGCCTCGGGCATCGACCGTCCACGCCTCGAAGCCTGGGCGCGCGAGGTTGGCTGGCCGACGTTGTGCAACCGTGCCGGGACGACGTTCCGCAAGCTGCCTGACGAGGAGAAGCGCGATCTCACCGAGACGCGCGCGCTCGACCTGATGATCGCGCACCCGTCGATGATCAAGCGGCCGGTGCTCGTCGTCGGGCGCGGCCGAGGCGCGACGATTCTCGTCGGCTTCGATCCGGCCGCCTACGGCGAGGCGCTGGCGATCCGCCCTTGACGCGCTTGGTGATCGAGGGCTCCGCGCGTCATGCGAGCGGTCGCCACGATCTCGGGGTCCGCTGCATACTGTTGTCCGATGGTTCCACAATGGCGCAAGAATGGCACGGACGGGGTGCGCTGAGGCAACGACGACGACCACGAACATGGTCCACATCGTTGACGACGACGTGTCAATCCGCCGGTCGCTTCGACGTCTGCTCGTCGCTCGCGGCCATCGGGTGGAGCTCTATGAATCGGCGAAGGAGTTCCTGAGCCGTGGCGTCGAAGGGCCAGGCTGTGTCGTCCTCGACCTCCAGATGCCCGACATCTGGGATTGCAGTTGCTGCAGGAGCTCGCCGTTCCAGATCAGGTCTTGCGCTTCGTCATCCTGTCGGGCCACGCGGACGTGACCATCGCAGTTCAGGCGATGAAGTTGGGGGCCATCGATCTGCTCACCAAACCCGTCGAGGATCCCGTGCTCTGCGCGACGGTCAACGAGGCGTGTCGTCTCAGTGCGGAGGCTTGGACCCGTCACGCCGAAGGCAGGCGTCTCGACGGGTTGCTCGAGCGGCTGACGCTCCGGGAGCTCGAAGTGGCGTGGATGGTGTCCCGAGGCCTGCTGAACAAGCAGGTCGCCTACGATCTCGGCATTGCCGTGAAGACCGTGAAGGGCCATCGCGGACGAGTCATGCGGAAGCTCGGAATCCAGTCCGCCGTGGAGCTCGCCCGGCTCCTCGACGTGTCGCAGCGGCAGCCGCCCGATTCCATCGTGTCGCTTCTGGACGCCGCCGCCGGACAGGCGCGAGTCCGCCAGGAATCGGTGGGCGACGGCTGACCGTCGAAACCCGCATCCCGGACCAAGGTCCCGTTGAATCGGCGCCGGCCGACCAGCCAGAATCGACGTGTGGCGGGTGCGCAGTTCGGACGGACGAAGCAGCCTCAGTGGCACATCGCCGTTGTTGACGACGATCCTGGCGTGGGCCGGAGCGTGTCACGCCTCCTCCGCATCGCCGGCTTCGAGGTGACCACGTTCGAGTCCGCCGAGGCGTTTCTTGCGTCCACGGCGGCCTTCCGCTGTCTGATACTCGATGTGCAGCTCACGGGGCGGACGGGGCTCGATCTCTACCGTCAGCTCGAAGGATCGAATCGGCCAGTACCAGCGATCTTCATCACGTCACACGAGGAGTATCTGGCTGATGCGGCATCGGCGCGCGGCGCGCGTGGCTTCGAAAGCCGTTCGAAGCCAGGGACCTGATAGGTGCCATTCACCGTGTCGTGGCCGATGATGTGAACCATTAGCTTCGCGTCGCCGCTCGAAACCACGCCGCGCGCTCGTTGGTAGAATCCGACGCATGCGGGTGCTCGGTCATCTTCGCCCTGATCTCGCGCTCGTGGCAGTCGTCGTGGTGGCGTTCGCTGCGCCCCTGAGCACGGCGCCCGCCGATCCTCCCCGAATCCTCATCATTCAACCGGAAACAACGGCTCTGCCGGCCACCGTGCTCATCGACCGGGGGATTCGAGCCGCCCTTCGTGGCCTGTCGGTCGAACCCAGGATCTACGTCGAGTACCTGGACTCGCGCCGGTTCCCTGGTCTGTCACGAGAACGACGAGCTGTAGGACGTCATCGGCCTCATCGATGCATATCCGCTCGCGGAATTCGACGGGAAGGTGAAGACGCGCGACTGGTCGAAGCTTCCGCACTTCCCGCAGCCGGACTCCGGCGGAGCCGAGACGAAGTGGGTCTTCCCCGAGACACTCTTCGATCAGCTGCCATTGCTGCTCGACGATGCGATGCCGCTGCCAGGCGAAGAGCCGCGATATGCCGCTTTGCGGGAGCTCGTCGCGGTGGCGCAGAGGGACCCGAAACTGAAGGCGGCGATGATCGACGAGGCAAGGCGGGCTGACGAGGAACTGGTATCGCCGCCAATTGGCTGCCCTCACCAGAGAACGCCGATTTCTCGCTTTACGTGCGGGCGTACTGGCCGGATGATGCGATTACCCGCGGGCAGTGGACGCCCCCGGCGGTCGTCAAGGTTCGGTGATAGCCTGATCCCGAGGTCAGGACAGGTCAGCGGTCCTGGCAAGCGAATCGCGCTCGTTCGGGAGGTCCCATGCGCATCCTCGCGTCATGTCTATCGTTCGCCTTGCTCACCCTCGTCGTTCCGTCGCGCGCGCAAACACCGGACTGGCGCCTGACGGCCACCGTCGCGGAGAGCTGCAGCTGCGCCATCGCCTGCCGCTGCAACTTCGGTGGTGAGCCCGATGCCGGCAAGTGCGAAGGCAATCGCCTCATCTCGATCGAGAAGGGGCACTACAACGACGTGGACCTGTCTGGCGTCGAGCTCCTCGTCACCTTCCACATGCGCACGTGGTCGAAGATCTACATCAGCGACAAGGTGTCCGACGCGCAGATGAAGGCCGTCGAGGCCCTGCTGCCGCTTGCCTTCGCGGGGTTCCACAAGGGCATGCTGTCGTTCACCAAAGCGCCGATCACCATGGAGGTGAGCGAGACCCGAGTCCGGTTCTCCGGTCCCGAATCGTCGGTCGACATGGAAGTGATGCGGGGCTTCAACGGCCAGGCGGTGCGGATCGCGAATCTGCCTTCGGCCGTATTCCAGAACTACGTCCAGTTCCGATCCGTCGCGCACACGCACACCAGCCCGACGCACAACTGGACGCATTCGGGCACGAACGGGTTCACGTCGACGTGGGAGGCTGGCAGTCCGAAGTAGGGCGCCGCCTCTGACGGCTTCCGCCACCGGCTGCCCCGGTCGCCAACGATGTGAACCCCCGTGCTATACTCCGTTTCCTGATGAACGCCTCCACGATGCGAAAGCGCCTTGCGCGAAAGCGGGCCTTGTCCGTGTCGGGATGCGTCTGTCCCTGGTCGAGTCGCTAGCGACACCAGACCAGCGAGCGGCCCTTCGAGGGCCCACCAGGCAAACCCGCCGCGGCCCCGGAGCCCAGGCGGGTTTTTTCGTGGGTCGGGCCGTCGGCAACGAGTGCGAGGGGGCAGTGTGAGCGCGATCGACGTGGGCGTGCTGGGTGCCACCGGTGTCGTCGGACAGCAGTTCGTCTCGCGGCTGGCGCGGCACCCGTGGTTCAGGGTCACGTGGCTGGCGGCCAGCGAACGGTCCGAAGGCAAGGCGTACAAGGATGTCGCGCCCTGGCGTCTTGCGGCCCCCATCCCTGATGCGTCCGCGGACCGGACCGTCCAGGCGTGTGTGCCCGGCCAGGGACCGCGCGTCGTCTTCTCGGGCCTCGACGCCTCGGTTGCCGGCGAGATCGAGGGAGCGTTTGCCGCGGCCGGCCACATCGTCGTCAGCAACGCCCGCAACTACCGGATGGATCCGCTCGTCCCCCTCCTCATCCCCGAGGTCAATGCCGATCACCTTCGGCTCGTCACCGAGCAGCGTGCGTCGAAAGGCTGGACGGGTGCCATCGTCACCAACCCCAACTGTTCGACGGTCGTGCTCGCCATGGCGCTGGCGCCCCTCAAGGCCTTCGACATCCGCTCGGTCATCGTCTCGACGATGCAGGCGGTGTCGGGGGCGGGGTATCCCGGCGTGCCCTCGCTCGACATCCTGGGGAACGTCGTCCCGTTCATCGGGGGCGAAGAAGAGAAGATGCAGGCCGAGACGCTGAAGATTCTCGGGAGCGCGCGCGCACCGCTTGCCGCCGTGGTGAGTGCGCACACCAACCGCGTGCCGGTCGTCGACGGGCATACGATGACAGTGTCGGTGGCCTTCGGGACCAATCCGTCGAACGACGACGTGATGGAGGCGATGCGGTGCTTCACGGGGCGTCCGCAGGAGCTGTCGCTGCCAACCGCGCCCTCGCCGGCGATCGTGGTGATGGCGGAGAGCAACCGCCCGCAGCCGCGGCTCGATGCCGATCGCGGCGACGGCATGGCCGTGTCGGTCGGGCGGGTACGGCCCTGCCCCGTGCTGCACACGAAGTTCGTCGCGCTCGGGCACAACACCGTGCGCGGCGCGGCAGGTGCGGCCATTCTGAACGCGGAGCTGATGAAGGCCGAAGGATTGCTGGATTAGATCGGGGGCCGGGAATCGGGACCAGGATGAACGTATGGTCGTGATGAAGTTTGGCGGAACCTCCGTCACGGATCGCCCGGCGATCGAGCGGCTGATGTCGATCGTGCGGGCGCAGCGGCAGGCCGACGCACAGCAGGAGGGCGGCGACGCGCGCGGTCCTGTCGTGGTCGTGTCGGCGCTCTCGGGCGTGACCGACCGCCTGCTTGGCGTGGCGGCCGAGGCGGCGGCCGGGGACATCGAGGGCGCGCGCACCAACCTCCGCGACCTGCACCAGCGTCACGTCACCGTGTCGGAGGTCGTCTCCGACACGGCGATGCGCGACGCGCTGCTCGAGACCCTCGCACGCGAGTTCTCGGACCTCGACCGCATTGTCGCGGCACTCGGCGTGCTGCGCGAGGTCTCGCCGCGCTGGATGGACACGATCGCGGCCGCAGGCGAGCTGCTGAGCAGCCGAATGGTCGCCGCCGCGATTGCCGCGAGCGGGATGCCGGCCTCGTGGGTCGATTCGCGGCGCGCCGTGGTCACCGACGGCGAACACCAGGCAGCCGTGCCGCTCTTCGCAGAGACGACCGCGGCGCTCATGGAGGAGGTCGACCCGATCCTCGCGTCGAGGCGCGTCCCGGTCATGGGCGGGTTCGTCGGCGCGACGACGGAGGGCGTCACGACGACGCTCGGACGCGGCGGGTCGGACTACTCGGCGGCCATCGTCGGCTCGTGCCTGGGCGTCGGGGAGATTCAGATCTGGACCGACGTCGACGGCATGCTCACATCCGATCCGCGCATCGTCCAGGATCCGCAGGTGGTGCCGCACATCTCGTTTGCCGAGGCGTCCGAGCTGGCGTACTTCGGTGCCAAGGTGCTGCACCCGGCCACCATTCAGCCCGCCGTCGCACGCAACATCCCGGTCCGGATTCTCAACTCCGGGCGCCCGACCGCGCGCGGCACGCTCATCACGGCCGATCGGCCCGCGAGCGAGCGCCCGCTGACGGCCGTCGCGGCCAAGAAGGGCGTCACGGTCGTGGACATCACCTCCACGCGCATGCTGATGGCGCACGGCTTCCTCAGCCGCCTCTTCGGCGTCTTCGAACGGTTCCGCACGCCCGTCGACGTGGTCACGACCTCCGAGGTCACCGTGTCGGTCACGGTCGACGATGCCCGGAGGCTGCCGGAGATCGTGGAGGCGCTCTCGGAGTTCGCGGAGGTGTCGTGCGAGGATCGCATGGCGATTGTCTGCGCCGTTGGCGAAGGCCTGCAGCGCGATCCGCTGCTCGCGGCGCATGTTCTGACCTCACTCGGCGATGTCCCGCTGCGCCTGGTCTCGCAGGCCGCGTCGAGACGCAACATCACCTTCGTGATTCGCGAAGGGGATGTGGTGACGGCCCTCTCGCGCATCGACGCCACGTTCTTTGCGCCGTACCCCGTCGATCGGTCGGTCGCGGGGACCAGGAGCTGACCGATGCGCCTGCTCATTGTCGGGCATGGCCGCATGGGGCGGCTGGTGGAGTCGCTGGCGGCAGAGTACGGCATGACGGTAGCCGGCATTGTGGACGAGAGCACTGGACCGCGCGCGATTGTGGAAGGGGATTTCGGCGGCGTGGACGTGGCGGTGGACTTCACGCTGCCCGAGGCGGTTCCGCACACCCTCCCGCAACTCGCGGAGCGACGCATCAACGTCGTCATCGGCACGACCGGATGGCAGGCCGACGAGCCCGCGCTTCGGGCGATTGTCGAGAACGCGGGCATTGGTGTCGTGGCGGCCAGCAACTTCTCGCTGGGCATGAATCTCTTCCAGCTCGTGGTCGACGAAGCCGCGCGCCTCTTCGCGCCGCACGCGGACTTCGGCGCGTGGATCCACGAGCGGCATCACGACAGGAAGAAGGACGCGCCGTCGGGGACGGCGCTGACCCTCAGGGGCGGAATGTCGCGCGCCGGGTTTCCGCGCGCCATCGACATGTCGTCCGCGCGTGCGGGGTTCATTCCCGGCACGCACACGGTGGGCTTCGACGGGCCGTCGGAGACCATCGAGCTGACGCACACCGTGCGGGACCGGGCGGTCTTCGCACGCGGGGCGCTGGTGGCCGCGCGCTGGCTGGCCGGGCGCCGCGGCTGGTATTCGATGGCAGATGTAATAAAGGGGTCAGGCACCTTTTCCGGGGCGTAGCCCGGAGAACGTTTCCGGGGCGTAGCCCTCGGAAAAGGTGCCTGACCCCTTTTCTCGGGGGGGAGCAATTTATGCGAACGCCATGGACAGGAGTGGGGACGGCGCTCATCACGCCGTTCACGAACAGCGGAGCGGTGGACGAGGCAGGCGTCAGAAGGCTGGCTCGGCGGCAGATCGACGCCGGCGTGCACTTTCTCGTCCCGTGCGGCACCACCGGCGAGACGCCGACGCTCTCGGAGGCCGAGAAGCGCCGCGTCGTGGAGCTTGTCGTCGAGGAAGCGGCCGGCCGCGTTCCGGTCATGGCCGGCGCCGGCGGGTACGACACGAAGGAAGTGGTGCACGCCGCCAGGGAAATGGAGAAGGCCGGTGCGAACGGGCTGTTGTCGGTCACACCGTACTACAACAAGCCGACGCCCGAAGGGCTCTTCCAGCACTTCTCGGCCGTTGCCGACGCGACGCCGCTGCCCATTGTCCTGTACAACGTGCCCGGCCGCACCGGGTGCAACATGGACGCCGCCACTGTCGGGCGCCTTGCCACGATCCCGCAGATCGTCGGCGTGAAGGAGGCGTCGGGGAACATCCAGCAGATGGCCGAGGTGCTGCGCGCCGTCCCGCCCGCCTTCAACGTGCTGTCGGGCGACGACTGCATCACGCTTCCCCTGATGGCCATCGGCGGTCGCGGCATCATCTCCGTCGCCAGCAACGAGGTCCCTGCGGAGATGTCGCAGATGGTCGAAGCCGCCGAGCGAAACGACTGGGCCGCGGCCCGCGCGCTCCATCATCGGCTGCTGCCGCTCCTGCTCGTCAACTTCGTGGAGTCGAACCCGGGGCCGGTCAAGTTCGCGATGGCCGCGATGGGACTGTGCGAGGAAGTGTACCGTCTGCCCATGGTGCCGCCGCGCGCCCAGTCGAAGGAGAAGATCCTGGCGGCGCTCGCCGAGGCCGGGGTGCGCGACCTTGTCGCGCAGAAAGCCTGAGGATCGGCCGCGTGAAGGACGAGATCGAGCAGTTGTATGCGGCAGGCGCCGCGGCAGACAGGGACGCGGCGCGAAAGGTATTCACCCGCCTCGCGCGAGCGCTCTCCGACGGCACAGTGCGCGCGGCGGAGCCGGATGCCGGAGAACCGACCGGCTGGCGCGTCAACACGTGGGTGAAGCAGGGCATCCTCCTCGGCTTCCGCTTCGGCGATCTCGTGGAGATGTCCACCGGCGACCTGCCGTTCTACGACAAGGACACCATGGCGCTCAGGCGGCCGGGCCTGGCGGCGGGCGTGCGCATTGTCCCGGGCGGATCGGCCATCCGCGACGGCGCCTTCGTGGCCAGGGGCGTCATCTGCATGCCGCCGATGTACATCAACATCGGCGCGCATGTCGGCGAAGGCACGCTCGTGGACTCGCACGCGCTCATCGGGTCCTGCGCGCAGATCGGGCAACGCGTCCACGTCAGCGCAGCCGCACAAATCGGCGGCGTCATCGAGCCGGTCGGCGCGCTCCCCGTCATCGTCGAAGACGATGTGCTGGTGGGAGGGAACACGGGGATCTACGAGGGCGCGGTCATCAGGCGGCGCGCGGTGATCGCGGCCGGCACCGTGCTCACCGGGTCCACGCCTGTCTACGACCTGCCGAATGGCGTCATCATCCGGCCCGGGCCCGGACAGCCGCTCGTCGTGCCCGAAGGCGCGGTGGTCGTGCCCGGCGCGAGGGGCGTCACCATCGGCGCCGGAAAGGACTGGGGCCTGTCGCTCGCCACACCCGTCATCGTCAAGTATCGCGACGACCGCACGGACACCCGCACCGAGCTGGAGACGTGGATCCGATGACGGGCGAACATGTGGAGGCAACCCTTCAGGGTTGCCAGGCATTCAGATGACCGACCTCGACGTCGTCGCGCTCGCGCGCCTGCTGATCGACATCGACTCGACGACGGGGAAGGAAGGGGAGGTCGGGCGGCGACTGGCGGCGTTCCTGCGGGACCGCGGCCATTCGGTGCTCGAGCAGCCGCTCGACGGCGGCCGCATCAACGTCATCGCGGCGGGCGGCGAGCCCGCGCTCGTCTTCTCCACGCACTTCGACTGCGTGCCGCCTTTCTTTCCGAGCCGCATCGAGGGCAACCGGCTCCATGGGCGTGGCAGCTGCGACGCCAAAGGCATTCTCGCGGCGCAGGTCGCGGCGGCCGAGCGGCTCCGCGCGAAGGGCGAGTTGCGCGTCGGCCTGGTCTTCGTGGCGGGCGAGGAGCGGGGGAGCGACGGCGCGATTGCGGCGAACCGGATTGCGTCCCAGAGCCGATTCCTGATCAACGGCGAGCCGACCGACAACCGGCTTGGCGCCGCGACACGCGGCGTCTACCGCGTCAAGCTGTCGGTTGCCGGCCGCGCTGCCCATTCCGGATATCCCGAGCTGGGCCGATCGGCCATCGAGTCGCTCGTGGACGTGCTCGTCTCGCTCAGGACGGCGCCGTGGCCCGAAGACCCGGTCCTTGGCCGGACGCACTACACGGTGGGGCTCGTGTCCGGCGGCGTCGCCCCGAACGTGGTGCCGCCGGCGGCGGAGGCGGAGATCGTCTTCCGCAGTGTCGGCGCGCACGATCGCATCCGCGAGGTCCTGCGCGGCGTCGTCGGCGACCGGGCGGCCGTGCACGAAATCCTCGAAGTGCCGCCCGTCCATCTCGAGACGCGGCCGGGCTTCGAGACCGCGGTCTTTGCCTACACGACGGACATTCCGCTGCTGCCCAGGTGGGGGACGCCCCTCCTGCTGGGCCCCGGATCCATCCACGTCGCGCACACGAATCACGAGCATATTGCCATCGACGAGCTGCACCGGGCGGTGGACCTCTACGAGCAACTCGCCGCGGCCCTGCTCGCCGAGTAGCAGACGGCGCCGGACCTCCCCGGACCACGTCGGACCTCCCCGGACCTCCGGACCTCCCCGGACCTCCCCGGACCACCTCGGACCTCACCGGACCACCTCGGACCTCCCCAGAACCCCGCTGGACCTCTGCTACACTGATAGTTCGTTCCATCACCGGGCAGCGTCATCGAACGCCTGCGCCAGCCGGTGGCGGGCCGCACCGCGGCTCGGGACCTGTGCAATCTCAGGGCGGCGAACCGCGTCAGGGCCGGAAGGCAGCAGCGCTCAGTCGTTTCCGTGGTGTGTGCAGCAATTCCGGGCCGCGGTGAGACCCGCGAAGAGCGTGAGAGTTCAAAGTCCGGTAGTTCAAAGTTCAAAGCCCGGCTGCATTTCGTGCACTTTGAACCGTGAACTTTGAACTTTGCACTTTGCACTTTGAACCCTGAACTTTGCACTTGGACTCCTGACACTCCACCCGATGTCCTACCAGGTTCTGGCACGCAAGTGGCGGCCCCAGCGATTCGAGGACGTGCTGGGCCAGCAGGCGGTGACGCGGACGCTCCGGAACGCGCTCAAGAGCAAGCGGATTGCCCAGGCGTTCGTCTTTGCGGGCCCGCGCGGCTGCGGCAAGACGACGTGCGCGCGCATTCTCGCGCGGGCGCTCTGCTGCGTCAACGGCCCCACGCCGGATCCCTGCGGCGCCTGTGATGCGTGCATCGAGATCGCCGAAGGCCGCGACATCGACGTGCTGGAGATCGACGCGGCCACGCACACCGGCGTGGACAACGTGCGCGAGGTCATCATCGAGGGCCTGTCGATCGCGCCCGTCAGGAACCGCTACAAGGTGTTCATCATCGACGAGGTGCACATGCTCTCCACTTCGTCGTTCAACGCGCTGCTCAAGTCCATCGAGGAGCCGCCGCCGCACGTCATCTTCATGATGGCGACGACCGAGCTGCAGAAGATCCCGGACACGGTCCTCTCCCGCTCGCAGGTCCACGAATTTCGCACCATCCCGGCGAAGACGGTTGCCGATCGGCTGCGCCACATCGCCGGGGAGGAGCGTATCGAGGTGCCCGAGCCGGCGCTCATGCTCCTGGCACGCGCGGGCGAGGGCAGCATGCGCGATTCGCTGAGCGCCCTCGACCAGGTGCGGGCGTTCGCGGGCGACACCATCTCGGCCGACGATGTCGTGGCGGTGCTGGGCCTGGTCGGGCGCGACCTGGTGCTCGACATGCTCGAGGCGGTGGTCGCCGAGGACGCGCCTGCCGCGTTTGCGCTCACCGAGCGGGCCATCGAACGCGGGTACGACCTCAAGCTGCTCTGCCGGGAGCTCTCGCGCGCGGTCCGGGACCTGCTCATCCTGTCGGTCGATCCGTCGCGGGCCTCGGATCCGGAGATCGCCGCCGAGGGCGATCGCGATCGGCTGGTCGCGCTCGTCGATCGCTGGTCGCGCGAAGACCTGCTGCGTGCCTTCGACCTGCTGACGAGGGCCGAGCAGGAGATCCGCGGGTCGGATCAGCCGCGGTTCAACATGGAGATGGCGCTCCTTCGCCTCATGCATCTCCGGAAGTTGGTGCCGCTCACCGAACTTCTTCAAGGTGCACAGGGTGCTCAGGGTGCCCGGGGAGCACAGGGTGCTCGAGGTGCTCCAGGTGCTCAAAGTGCCCAGGGTGCGCTGGGGCAGCAGGCGGGTGGGGCTTCGGCGCTCCGTGCGCCGGCGCCTCGGCCTCAGCCCTCCATGACCGGGCGCATGAGTGGCGGTGCCGGAACGACCGCTGCTCGTCCGGCCGCCGCGCCTGCCGTCGAGCCCGGCCGGCCGTACAAGGACGCCTTGCTGTCGTCCATCAAGGCCTCCAAGCCGACCTTCTACAACCTCGTCGTCGCGCAGGCCTATCGCATCGACGCGACCGACACGGGTGTGACCTTCACCTTCCAGGCCAACCAGAAGATGCCTCGCCAGCAGTGCGAGGACCATCGCGCGTGGCTCCAGTCGACCATCGAAGCCGTAGCCGGCAAGGCACTGCCCGTCAGGATTGCCGTCGCTGACCAGCCGCCTGCGGAACAGGCGAGCTCTCCGGCCGCCAGTGAGGCGCCCGCCGGGGGCGACCGCCGCCAGAAGGCGCTCGAGCACGAGACGGTGCGGACATTGCTCGAGGTCTTTCCCGTCGAGAAGACGTCGATCGAGTGACCATGGACCTCCAGAAGATGATGGAGCAGGCGCAGCAGATGCAGCAGCGCCTGCAGCAGCAGATGGCCGAGGTGCGGATCGAAGCGACCGCCGGCGGCGGCATGGTGACCGTCGTCGTGAACGGGGCCAAGCAGCTGCTGTCGATCACGATCGACCCCGAGGTCGTGTCGAAAGACGATGTGGGGATGCTGCAGGACCTGATCCTGGCGGCCGTCAACGAGGCGCACCGCCGCGTGGACGAGGACCTGCAGCGGCGCATGGGCGGCCTGATGTCCGGGCTGGGACTCCCGGGCCTCTGAGGCGACGCGCGTGCTCCCCGACGCTCTGCAACAGCTCATCGATCAGTTCAAGCGCCTGCCCGGCATCGGCGCCAAGAGCGCGCAGCGGCTGGCGTTCCACGTCCTCAAGACGCCGCGCGAGGATGCCGAGCGGCTGTGCGACGCCATCCGCCAGGTGAAGGACCGCGTCACCTACTGCACGGTCTGCAATAACATCACCGACGTGGACCCCTGTGCCGTCTGCGCCGACGAGCGGCGCGACCGGACGGTCATCTGCGTCGTCGAGGAACCGCAGACCGTCAACGTCGTGGAGAAGACGGGCGGCTTCCGCGGTACGTACCACGTACTCATGGGCGCCATCTCGCCGCTGGCCGGTATCGGGCCCGACGACCTGAAGATCAAGGGCCTGCTCGCGCGCCTCGCGGACGGCACGGTGAGCGAAGTCATCCTCGCGACCAATCCCACCGTCGAAGGCGAAGCCACCGCGATCTACCTCGCGAGGCTGCTGAAGCCGCTCGGCTCGCGCGTCACCAGGATCGCGATGGGCATCCCGGTCGGAAGCGACCTGGAGTATGCCGACGACCTGACGATGACCCGATCGCTCGAAGGACGCCGCGACCTCTAGACGACACCGCGCTCATGCTGCCTGACGCCTACCAGATGCCTGCCGCCGCCATTCTCGTCGCCGGCGGCCTCCTGTCGTGCCTGCTCGGTTACCGCCTGTTCCGGTTCGTCCTGGGTGTCTTCGGCTTCATCATCGGGGCGCTCGCCGCCAGCTCCATCTTCGGGGCGAGCGACACCACGGCCATGGCGATTGCCGCCATTGTCGGCGGCCTCGCCGGCGCCGTGGTGATGCTCGCCGCCTACTTCCTCGGCGTCGCGCTCATCGGCGCGGGGATGGGGGCGTTTCTCGCCAACGTGATCTGGACGCAGCTCGACGGCGATCCCCATCCGTTCGTGGTCATCCTCTTCTCGGTCGCGGGCGCGCTCGCCGCGACGTGGCTGCAGCGATACGTGATCATCCTCAGCACCGCGTTCGGCGGCGCGTGGACGGCGATTGTGGGCGCGACGGCGCTCATGGGCGATCCGACGACGCTCGCGGCGGCCGCCGCCGGCAATGTGTGGGTGGCCTACCCGCTCAATCCCGCCCCGGGCCAGCGGTGGGTGCCATGGGCATGGCTGGCGCTCGGCGCCGTCGGCACGATCGTCCAGGTGTTCTGGACGGCCATCGACAAAGGGCGAACCGCGAAGAAGAAATGAAGAATGGCCGATCGGGGGATCGGGCGGTCAGTCAGCGATGGTGTGCAATATATCGGCGGCCGCCAGGCCGCTGAGGAATGCCGTCTCGACTCGAGAGCCGAGCAGCCAGTCGCCGCAGACGGCAATCCGCCGCACGCGATCCACGAGGACACCCTTCGCCAGCGGCACTCCTGCCGCCGCGTGACGCCACCGGAGCGTCGTCAGATGCACCGGGAGCGGCATCGAGCCGCGGACGAGATCCGCGAACGCGTTCAGCAGGAAGGGGCCGACGGCATCTGCGCGGTCGCCGGCATGGGCCGCGCTCCAGGCCGTCGTGGCATGCAGCACCCACGTCTCGGCGAGGCCGCGCTGCGGCTTCGATCGATCGCGGGCAATCCAGCCGAGCGGGCTGGCGTCCACGAACGCCGCATCGAAAGCCGTCGGCACGCGTGCATCGAACGCCGCCAGGATCACCCAGCACGGGGGCATGTCGACCGCCGCGGCCTCGCGTGCGAGGGCTGGTGCGGCGGTGAGGAGGGGAACGGCCTGCGGTGCCGGTACGGCCAGGACCACGGCGTCGAACCGATGGCTCGTGCCGTCGCCTGTGGTCACGACCCAGACGCCGGAGTCAGAGGCGATCGACAGGACCTCGATGCGACATCGCACATCGAGAGCGCGCGCCAGGTGCCGGCCGATCGCGTCCATGCCCGGCACACCCACCCATCGCGTCTCCTCGTCATCCACCGGTTCGCGGCCCTCGCTGTCGAATGCGGCCAGCGTCGGGTTCCACACCTGCACGATGCGCTCGCGATGCCACCCCTCCACTTCGCGCATGAACCGCGGGTCGCGCACGGTGAAGTACTGCGCTCCGTGATCGAACGCGAGCGAGGCGAGTTCCGGTCGATCGGCTTCGCCGTCCAGCATGCGCCGCGTCGCGACTCGTCCTCCCGGCCGCCGGCCCTTCTCGAACACGACAACCGTATGGCCCGCGTCCTGCAGCGAGCCCGCGGCTGCCAGCCCCGCCATCCCCGCCCCGACGACGAGCGCCTTCACCGCGTCATGACCCGCCCAAGGCTCTCCTTGTAGCCGGTCATCTCGAGATAGCCGCGGCCCGAAACAGGCTGTCCGGCTGCCGTTCCCGCGACATCCACCAGGCCCTCCCAGTACGCGATGCCCGCGCCCTCGGTCACGAGCTCCTGGTCGGGGAGGGGCGTCGTCGCGCGAAGCGCGAGAGAAGCGCCGGGCACCGTGATGTCCCATGCAAGCGGGTACGTGGCGCCGGACGGTCCGCGAAAGGTCGCGCCGGCGGGCTTCAGCGAGAAGTCGCGGGCCGACAGCGTGGTCGCGCGTCCGCGCACATCGACGAGGGTGCCGCTCGAACGCGGGTCGCGGGTGCCGTCGGACCGGCGCAGCTGATAGAGCATCAGCTCACGGCCGTCGTCCAGTTGGAGCGAGAGCCAGTCCCAGCCCTGCTGTTCGGGCTCGAGGAAGCTCGTGCCGAACTCGTGGTCCATCCAGCTCTCGCCGCTCACCTCGAAGCGCTCGCCGTCGATGGTGAGCGTGCCGCGCGTGGGCATGCGCGTCAGCGAGTAGTAGTGCGAGGCGTTCCCTGCCTGCGCGCCTTTCTGGCTGATGCCGTCGATGCCGTTGATCGCCGGCGGCTTGCCTTCCTGGAGGACGAGCGACACGCCCGCCGATCCCCGCGCGGTATCGGAGGAGGCGGCAATGACGTGTCGGCCCTCGGCGTCGAGCGATGCGCTCCAGTCGTCGTTCCACACGTGATAGCGATCGGCTGCCGCCCCCGAAAGCCCCGGGCCCGCGCGGCTCAATCGCTCATCGAAGCGGTAGCGGCGGCCCTCGGGATCCGAGACGGCCAGGTGTGCCATGAACAGGTCGCCGACGGCCCATCGTGACGGGTTGGCCGGCGCCGGGTCGACGCCGACGCGGAAGAATGTCACCTGGTACCCGAAGCGGCGGCCCTCGGCCGTCCGGACGTTGCCCGTGTAGTACCACCACTCGATCTTGAAGGCCGGATGGCTGGCATGGTCCCGGGGGAAGACGAAGCGGTAGCCGGCGGACGCCTCGCGCCAGCTCTGGCCGGCGAGAGTCATCACGCTGAGCGCGACGAAGAGGATGGCCAACCGCGTCTTACTCATCACGCTCCACCATCGCGCGGGTCGCCGTGCGGGCGGGATAGATGCCGGCGATCGTCGTCGCGACGACGACCGCGATGGAGACCTGCACGAGGAACGTCACGGGCACCCTGAACTGGATTGTCCATCCGAAACTCTGCACGTTGATCACGTACACCAGCACCACCGAAAGGGCCAGGCCGACCACGAGGCCAATCGCCTGGCTGACGGCGCCGATGACTGCCGCTTCGATCATGACCACCTGCTGTACCTGCCGGCGCGCGGCTCCTATCAGCCGCAGCAGCCCCATCTCGCGGCGCCGTTCGAGCACGAGCGTGAGGAGCGTCGCGCCCACGCCGAGCATGGCGACGACAATGGCGACGATCTCGAGAGCGTAGGTGATGGCAAACGTGCTGTCGAACACGCGGAGCACTTCGGTGCGCAGCGCCCGGTTCGTGTAGATGAACACGAGGTGTTCCTCGTCCAGGCTGTCCAGGATCTCGGCACGCACCCGCTCGGGGTCTGCGCCGGGTGTGAGGTACGCCGCCACGCCGGTCGGCGGGAGATCGCCAAAGTGGGGACCAAACCTGCTGCGATCCATCACGATGACGCCTCGATCGGCCGCATAGTCGTAGTAGACGGCGGCCACTCCGAACGGTCGCGGCCCACCGGGGGTCGGAAGCGCGATCGTGTCGCCGGGGTCGATGCCAAACCGGTTGGCAAACGTCTCGGACACGATCACGGCATCGGTGCCCGCGGCCCTGGAGAGCGCCTCCCGCGCATTGCCAGGCGCCTTGAACAGCAGCGATTCCTTCTGCAGCACGATGCCGAAGTCGCCGGCTCCCAGCACGACGAGGCTGTCGTTGTACACGATGTCGATCTGGCGGAACGGATCGACCGTGTCCACGTCGGGATGTGCTCTGACCGCATCCACCACGGCCGGCGATAGGGTCTGCTCGGATCCCACCGTCGGCTGCAGCCCCGGCCCGATGAAGAGGTCCGCACGAAGCGTCTGACCCACCCAGTACGCCACCGTGTCGCGAAAGCTCCCGATCATCACGGCGATGGCCACCATCATCGACAGGCTGACGGCCAGCGCCGCCACGGAGATCGACAGGCGCGGAATCGCCGCGGCGAGGTTGGCGTGGGCGAGCAGCCCCGTGACGCCGAATCGCCGGAGTGCGCCGCCGACGAGGCGCGTGAGGCCGAAGATGACGGCCGGCACGAGGAGCGACGCGCCGATGATGATGGCAAACGACGTGGCGTAGCCGAAGAGCGGACGGCCGTTGACGGGGCCGAGCTGCGACATGGCCGCACCGAGGCCCAGCACGACGATGGCCGCGACAATCGGCCTCAAGCCCCGGCGCGGGCGGGACTCGATGCGATCGCTCCCTCGCATGGCGGCGGTCGGCGGGACGCGGCTGGCCTCGCGCGCCGGGACCGCGGCCGCGATGAGCGACAGCGGGATGCCGATGACGAACGCGAGCACGACCATCGTCGTCGAGAGCTCCGGCGTGGATGCCGCGGTGGCGATGTACAAGGTGCTGACCGTTGACCTGGTGAGCCCGACGGCGGCATCTGCGAGCACGCGTCCGAGCCCGATACCGAGCGCCGCGCCGGCCATGCCGAGCGCCACGGCTTCGCCGAGGAAGAGTGCCAGGACCCTCCGGCGCGTCACACCGAGCGCGCGCAGGGCGCCAATCTCCTCGCGACGTGCGATGACGGAGATCGTGACGGTGTTGTAGACGAGAAACAGCCCGACGACGAGCGCGACCCACGAGAGTGCCGTCAGGTTGAGGTGGAATGCGGCCAGCATCCGCTCGACCTGTTCGCCGCGGCGGGCAGGCCGCTGCACGGTGAGCCCGGCCGGGAGTCGAGCGGAGATGGCTGCGAGCGCCTCGTCGATGTCCGCCGTTGTCGGCGAACCCGCTTCCGCTCGCGCGGAACCATCAGGCGATCGTCGGCCCGGCATGCCGTGGAGCTGCACGTCGATCCGATCGATTCGGCCCAACCGAAGGAACGCCAGCTGCGCGGCGGCGATGTCCATCAGCACGAAGCTGCCGTCCATCACGCGAGCCGGCCCTTCGTCTCTGAGCAGCCCGCGGATGACGAACGTGTTGACGCGGTCTCCAGCGACGAGCCGCACTTCATCGCCAAGTGCATAGCCGCGCCGCTCGGCCATCTTCTCCGTGATGACAATGCTCCGGGGCGAGGTGAGGAGCTCGAGAAACTGGCTGGCCGTCAGCTCCGTCCGGGCGGCATCGGCGACGGTGTCGCGATCGATGGCGTTGGCGCCGAGGACATAGTCGCGAACGTCCCGATCGCGCAGGATATCGACGCCAAGCACTTTGACGGCTTCGGAGCGCCGCGCCACACGCCGTTCCCCCTGCGCACCTTGCGCACCTTGCGCACCTTGGGCACCCTGAGCACCTTGTGCATCTTGGGCACCTTGGGCACCCTGCGCACCTTGTGCACCTTGTGCACCTTGTGCACCTTGTGCACCTTGGGCACCCTGAGCACCTTGAACGATTGCCATCTCCCCCTCGATGACCGGCGCGACGGTGCCGAACTCGCGCAGCCACCCGAGCGACGGCAGCAGCGTCTCGTCGATGCCGGAGGGGCCCACGATCTCGACCGAGGTCTTCCCGGCAACGGTCTCGAGCGCCGTGTCGAAGCCTCTGACCGAGCTGGCATTGGTCAACTGGATGGCGATGACGACGGCAATGCCGAGCGCGATGCCGAGGATGGTCGTTGCGGTGCGGGCGCGTTCCTGCGCGAGCCGGCGCAGGATGAATTGCCGGAAGAGCCTCATGACGATCCGAGGCGACCCTGGAGCGTCGCCTCCACGTGTATCTTTCGAGAAGGCGGCTCTTCAGTCTCTTCGTGCACCTGCTGTCGAGGCGACCCTTCGGGGTCGCCTTCCAGCCGTCCATCCCTCATGCGCAGTACGCGCGACGCCGCGGCCGCGACTTCCGGTGCGTGGGTGGCGAGAAGGATGGTGACGCCGGTCTCTCGATTGAGCGCTTCGAGCAGCGCGAGCACGCGGGCGCCGTTCTCCGAGTCGAGGTTGCCGGTCGGCTCGTCCGCGATGACGAGCGCCGGCCGGTGGCTCAACGCCCGCGCGAGGGCGGCCCGCTGCATCTCGCCGCCGGAGACCTGGGCGGGGTAGTGGTGCAGGCGCTCCACGATGCCGACACGGTCGGCCATCGCCCGGGCCGAGGCATCGGCTTCGCGCGCGGATGCGCCGGCGAGAAGCAGGGGCAGCGCGATGTTGTCGGCGAGCGTGAGCGTCGGCAGCAGGTTGAAGAACTGGAAGACGAACCCGACGCGTTCGCGTCGCACCCGCGTCAGCTCATCGTCATCGAGGGTGGCGAGATCGCGGCCCTCGAGCAGGAGCCGGCCGGTGGACAGGCGATCCATGGCGCCGCACAGGTGGAGGAGTGTGGACTTGCCGCAGCCGGACGGCCCCACGAGCGCGACGAAGTCGCCGGCCTCGAGAGAAAAGGTGACGCCCGAGAGGGCGGTCACGGCCGTGTCGCCTCCGGTGTAGGTCTTGCCGAGGTCCTCGGCGACGAGAAGGGCCATGGCTACAGTGTATGGCCCCGGCCATCGGTGCGGCTCTCGTGGGAGCGAAGAGCTGCGCACCAGCATGGATGCGCCATCGATGAAGGGTCGGTGTTCGGCCTTGAGATGTGACATGGTGGGCTTCTCCGTGTTGCGGCCCGGGTTTCGATTGCGCCAACTACACGAGGGCCAACGCGTCCGCGCCCGCCGGGAAGCGACGCTGACCGGAGGCGTCGCTTGCGGCCTTCAGCACGGCTTCGGCCACGTCGGATTCCTTCGTCGCTGGCATATCTTTCGTGAACCCGGCGAACACGCGGTGGGCGAACGGTTCGTAGGCGTCTGGAATCAGGCCCTGCATTCGCTCCTGGCCATTGGCGGTGAAGCTGGTCGTGGGGCCGTAGCCGGGCTCGACGAGCTTGACTCGCACGCCGAAGCCCTGGAGTTCGAGTTCCAGGGACGTCGTGAACCCTTCGATGGCCGCCTTGCTGGCGGTGTAGGCCGCAACCAGTGGGAACGGGGCCAGCGTCGCGCTCGACGTGACGTTCACGATGGTGCCGGCCCGGCGCGCCCGGAACTGCGGAATGATCGCCTGGCACATCGCCAGGACACCAAACGTGTTGGTCTCGAAGATGTCGCGCACGGTGGACATCGGCGTGGCCTCGAACG
>CAZJBN010000044.1:18352-29725 GCA_964543955.1 uncultured Bifidobacteriaceae bacterium | reverse complement strand
GGCGGAGGAGCATGCGGGCCACGGCCAGGCGCGTCCGCTCGCCGCCCGACAGGACGCCGGCCTTCTTGTAGACGTCGTCTCCCGAGAAGAGAAAACCGCCGAGGATGTTGCGGATGGCCGGCACCATCTGGTTGGGCGAGCCCGAGGCGAGCGTCTCGTACACGGTGAGCGACGGATCGAGGCGCGTGGCTTCGTCCTGTGCGAAGTACTGCATGACGACCTGGTGGCCTTCGGCGCGGCGGCCCGCGTCCGGCGCCTCCGCGCCGGAGAGCAGGCGCATCAGCGTGGACTTGCCGGCCCCGTTGTGCCCGACGAGCGCAATGCGATCGCCGCGCTCGACGTGGAGATCGACCGCGTGCAGCACGACCTTGTCGCCGTAGGCCTTGCGCGCGCCGGCCAGCTCGATGACCATCCGTCCACTCCTGGCCGCGGCCGGGAACTGGAACCGGATGCGCTTCCTCTCGGGCGGGACCTCGAGGCGTTCGACCTTCTCGAGCATCTTGATGCGGCTCTGTACCTGCGCGGCTTTCGTGGCCTGGTAGCGGAAGCGATTGATGAACGCCTGCACGCGCTCGATCTCCTCGTCCTGCCTCCGCTTGGCCTCGCGCAGCCGGTCGAGCCGCGCATCGCGCTCCTCGAGGTACTTCGAGTAGTTCGTGTGGTAGTCGGTCATCGTCCGCAGGGAGAGGTCCGCGATGCGCGTGACGACCGCGTCGAGGAAGTAGCGATCGTGCGAGACGACGATGACGGCGCCGGCATAGGCGGTCAGATACTCCTCGAGCCAGTTGCGCGCGTCGAGATCGAGGTGGTTCGTCGGCTCGTCGAGGAGCAGCAGGTCGGGCGCCTGCAGGAGCAGCTTGGCCAGGGCGAGGCGCATCTGCCAGCCGCCCGACAGGTGCTCGGCCATGTCCTGGAACTGTGACGACTCGAAGCCCAGGCCGTTGAGCACGGTGCCGACCTGGAGATCCATCTGGTAGCCGTCGCGGATCCGGAAGCGATCCTGCACCTCGGCGTAGCGGTGGAGCAGGGCCTCGTGTTCGTCCGCGGGCACTGACGGATCGGCCAGCTTCTCCTCGAGCGCGTGGAGCTCCGTCTTCATGTCCAGCAGCGGCTTCAGCGCCTGGCTGGCTTCGTCGGCAATCGTGCGTCCCCGGTGGCTCAGGCCGTCCTGTGGCAGGTAGCCGACGGTCAGCGCGTTGGGCCGCTGCACCATGCCGGCGTCGGGCTCGTCGAGCCCCGCGAGCATGCGGAGGAGCGTGGTCTTGCCCGCGCCGTTCGGCCCGCAGAGACCGACGCGTTCGCGATCGCCGACCTGCCACGTCACGTTCTCGAGGAGCGTGCGTTCGCCAAACGATTTGGTGAGGGACTGCAGCTGGATCATTACGCGGATGGTTCCGGATGGCCCGGATGGCGCAGGCCGTCGACGACCGGGACTCTCAGACGCAGGCTACGCGGATTCAAACGTCGGCCGGAATCCGCGTCGGCTACTCGCCGAGGGCGCGCGCGGCGGCGGCCAGCACCTGCGGCACGCGAAACGGCTTGGTGAGGTAGCCGGCGACGCCGAGGTTGACGGCGTCGATCGCGCTCGACTCGGTCGAGAAGCCCGTGATGATGATCACCGGGAGATCGGCGCGGAACCGCTTGGCCTCGCGGATGAGCGTCAGCCCGTCCATGCCAGGCATCTTGAGATCCGCGATGAGCAGGTCGTAGTGTCCGAGCCGAAGCCGCTCGAGGCCGGCCCGTCCGTCGGGCGCCGTCTCCACGTCGTACTCCGCAAGGGCCAGCGTCTTGGACAACAGCTCCCTGATGCTCGACTCGTCGTCCACGACGAGGATGCGAGGGCGTCCGGCGCGGCCCTGCGGCTTGTCCTGTGCAGCGATGTGCACGCCCGAATCGCTGCGCGGGCGCTGGGAGTCCAGCCACGCGTCGATGTCGCGCTTGCGAAACCGCCACTGGCGACCGACCCGGACGGCAGGAATCTTCCCGGCCTTGATCAGCCGATAGACGGTCCGCAGGTTGACCTGGAGATACTCCAGGACCTCCTCGGTCGTCAGGAAGATCTCGTCGTTCGGGAAGTTGACACCCACCAAATGTCTCTAGAGTCCGTATTTTACCCCGATTGGCATCTGCGGCAAGCGCCATGGTGTCACTTCCGACTTTCATCTGCCCCGCGCCGTCTTAGACAATAGCGAGAACGAACCCGGGTGCTCGCACTGATGGCGTTGACCGACGAAGAGCTTGTGGCCCGCTCGATCGAGGGGGACCAGGAAAGCTTCAACCAGCTGATTGTGCGCTGGGAGCGGCCGATCTATGGCCTGGCGTACCGGGTCATCGGCCGGGAAGAAGATGCGCGGGACATCGTCCAGGAAACCTTCCTTCGTGCCTTCCGGGCGCTGCCCGGTTTCAAGGGCCAGGCGAAGTTCTCGTCGTGGCTCTACCGGATTGCCCTCAACCTGTGCCGCGACTGGATCCGGCGCCAGAGACGCACGCCCGTCGTGGCCGCGCCAGAGGGGATCGACATCATCGAGTTGGCCGCCGAACAGGGCCCGGTCGAGTCCATCGAGGACCTGGTCGAGCGCAAGCGGCTGAGTCAGACGGTGGCGGAGGCCATGCAGCATCTCCCGGAAGAGCAGCGCACGGCGATCATCCTGAAGGAGTACCACGGGCTCACGTTCCAGGAGATCGCCGATCTCCAGGGGTGCCCGTTGAGCACGGTGAAGACGCGTTTGTATCAGGGGTTGAGCGTGCTGCGCCGGCGCCTCGAGCAGCAGGGCATGACCGGATCACGCACGGCAGAGAGAGCATCATGATCGACACCTATCGTTGCGACGACAAGGACCAGCTCGTCGCCTTCCTGTACGACGAGATCGACCCGGCGTCCCGCCGGCGCGTCGAGGATCACCTGCGCGTCTGCCCGACCTGCGCCGCCGAAGCGGGCGAACTCCAGGGCACGCGTCAGGCGCTGGCGGAGTGGCAGCCGCCGGACGTGGTCCTCGGCGTCACGATCCCGGAGACCGAGCGGGTCGGGGCCAGTGACGGCGCCGCCAGGCCCTTCGTCGACGAGCGCGGATCGCCGGCCGAATCGCCGGCCGATGTCCTGCGGCCGGCCCGCTGGTGGAGGCCCTTGGCCGTTCCCGCGTGGGCACAGGCCGCGGCGGCCGTGCTCGTCGTCGGCGCCGGCCTCGCCCTGGCCAACATCCAGGTGCGCTACGACGCCAACGGGCTGATGGTCACGACGGGATGGATGGCACCGGCGTCGCCGGCCGCTTCGCCCGCGGGCGGCGTGGCGGCGGCGACCGTCGCTCGCCCGTCGACGTCTGAGGATTGGCGTCCAGCGCTGGCGGCGCTCGAACGCCAGCTTCGCGGGGAGATTCAGTCGACGCGCGCCATCGAACCGACGCGGGTGAGCCTCCCGCCCCGGGAGGCCGGCGGCGTGTCGCTGGAGCGGGTCTCGAGCCTGATCGCGGAGAGCGAGCGGCGCCAGAACCGCGAGCTGGCGCTGAGGCTGACACAGCTCGGCCGCGACATCGAGGTGCAGCGCCGCACCGACAACCGCCGGAACGTCCAGGCCATTGGCCAGATCGAAGGCTTGACCGGCGCAGAGATGCTCCGTCAGCGACAGGCGCTGGACTACATCATGCGCGTGTCCACGCAGCCGCCGCCCCAGTGAGGCGGCGGGATGCGGGTGAAGAGCGCAGGGGGCAGGGTGCGAGCGAAGAGTGCGGGGTGCAGCGTGCGAGAGCAGATGGCGGTAGTCGGAACGCGCCCGGTGGAGTGGGAGCCATGGTGACGAAAGCGGTATGTGGAGTCGTGGTGGCAGCGCTCGGCATGGCGGTGCCGGTCATGGGGCAGGAACCGGCCCCTCCAAGACCGCTGGATCGTGCCGAGCTCAGGCACCAGATCTACGTCATGGAGGGCGCGCTCTCCCGGGCGGTGGAGTTTGGCGCCCAGCAGCTCAACCGGGAGCTCAGGACCGTGGCGCCAGACATGTTCCTGCTCGCCGGTGAAGCGCAGGCACGGGGCGTGTACCTGGACGACTACGGTGTCTTCTTCGACGTCGAGGTGCCGATGCTGCGCGAGAGCATGATGTGGAGCCTCCGCATGATGCTCGAGCAGGACGATACGACGACGAAGGCGGCCGTGGCGGACCTGCGCCGCTACCTGCAGGGCGTGCCGGACCCCGCGGCGCGCGCCTCTCTCGAGCAGGCTCTTCGTCGGCTCGAGGCCCAGGCCCTGCCCGTCACGAACGTGCCGCGCCAGCGTCTCGACGCCGGCGCAACCGCGCCTGCCGTGGCGCCGGGCCTGGTCATGCCGTCTGGTGCCGGCACGGTGTCGCCCGCGGCGACCCCTCCGGCCGTACCGAACGAGCGGCCGGCGTGGCTGCAGGATCCGAACCGGGCCTACAGCGAATCGGTCGTCCGCGCGCTCATCGACGCGATGATCGACTTCAGCGGGCCGATGCGCATCGGTCCTGGCGAGAGACTCACGGTAGCCGCTCGCGACAATGCCCGCCGGGATACGCTGGCGCCCCAGGACCCCTACGAAGAGGTGGTGACGGTCGTGCTTCAGATCAAGGGGAGCGACCTGCAGGAGTACCGCGCCGGACGAATCGACAAGGCCGAGGCGCGCAAGCGCGTCAAGGTCGGGGAGTTCTGAGGCGCGGCTTCGCAGGGACTGGTCCCGGGCGCACGATGTATTAAGATAGCGGCGCCATGACCGACTTCAGTCCTGTCCGCCTTGCCGTGATCCTGCTCGTCCTCGCCGCCACGGCTGCGGCCCCGGCGTGCCGCCGGAACGTCGACCTCGTGGCCGCGCTCGAACCTCTCGATATCGTCACCGGGTGGTTCGACGACGGCATTGTCGAGGGTGGCAAGAACCGGCTCGTGCCGAGCATCACGCTCAATCTCAGGAACAAGGGGAACGATCCCCTGACCTCCATCCAGGTCAACGCGATTTTCAGGCGCGTGGGCGAGACGCAGATGTGGGGTGAGCACTTCGGATGGGCCGTGCAGGGCGAACCGCTGGCCGCCGGCGCCGTGAGCGAGCCGCTGGTGCTTCGCTCGTCGCTCGGGTACACCGGTGTCGAGCCCCGGGCGCAGATGCTGCAGAACAGCGACTTCGTCGACGCACGGGTCGAGGTGTTCGTCCGGCGCGGCAGTCAACCCTGGGCACGGATTGCCGAGTACCAGATTGATCGGGTGCTGCTGACCGAGTAGAGGCCGGCTCCTCGCCGGCCGGATGGCCATCGAGATCTGAACCCGGCGTCTTATACTCGCGCGAATGGCTTCGGCTCCAACCTCGCTCGAGCGCCGGCTCGGTCCCTACGACGCGGCGGCCATCATCGTCTCCAACGTCATAGGAGGCAGCATCCTCTTCACCCCGCCGCTCATCGCGGCGGGCGTGCCGAATCCCTGGTTGTATCTCGGCGTGTGGGTCGCCGGTGGCGCGCTCGCCTTCGCCGGAGCGATGGCGTATGCCGAGCTCGCCGCGCTGAGGCCGAGGGCCGGCGGCGAATACGTCTATCTGGATGCGGCCTACGGGCGCGCCGCGGCTTTCCTGACAGGCTGGACGTCGTTCGTGGCGGGGTTTACCGGCGCCATCGCCAGCAACGCCTACTTCCTGACGTTCTACATCGATCGCTTCGTGCCGGGATCAGCCAATGCGGATCCGTGGTTCACGATACCGCTGCCCTTCGTGTCGATGACGCTCTCGACGCAGACGGCCGTGGCCATCGCATCGGTGTGGTTGCTGTCCGTCGTGCACCTTCGAGGAGTGGGCCCGGGGCGCGTCACCATGAACATCCTGGCGACGCTGAAGGTGACGGCTCTCCTGATCTTCATTGCGGTAGGTTTTTCGTTCGGGACCGGGCAGTGGTCGAACCTCGCCGAGCCGTCGGGTGCGACGACTCCGGGCAACTGGCTGTTCGCCTTCATACCCGTGATGCTGGCGTATTCAGGCTGGAACGCCGCGGCGTATGTCGCCGAAGAGATTCGTGATCCCGGCAGGAACGTGCCGAAGGCGCTCGCGATCGGCACCCTGTCGGTCATCGCCGTCTACCTGCTCCTCAACCTGCTCTACCTGTACGTCTTCTCGGTGGGCGAGCTCGCCACGTTGAAGGGCAACGTTCTCGACGTCGTCGCCGAGCGCCTCCTCGGGGTGAATGCCGGCAACATCATGGGGGCCGTGTCGATCATCAGTCTCATGGCCAGCAACAGCGCGATGACGTTCGCCGGGCCGCGCGTGTATTTCGCGATGGCGCGGGACAACGTCTTCTTCCCAGCCGCCGCGCGAATCCATCCGGGCTACAAGACGCCCGCAGTGGCCATCGTGGCCCAGGCCGTCTGGACGAGCTTGCTGATCCTCACTGGAGGCGCCGCGGCGCTTGCGACGTACACGGGCTTTGCCATCACGCTGTTCGCGGGGGTGGCTGTCGCCGCCCTGTTCATCCTCCGGGTGCGGGAGCCGAACGCCCCGCGGCCATTCAAGGCGCTCGGGTACCCTGTGGCGCCGGCCATCTTCGTGATTGCCAGCCTGCTCATCGTGCTCAACGCGTTGTGGACTGACCTGGTCACGCCCCTCACCGCCGGCACGTCATTGGGCCCGTCGGCCGCCGGATTGTTTGTCATCGCGCTGGGCCTGCCGCTCTATTGGTGGTTCTCCCGGAGAGGGAAGTGAGAAGTCGGAAGTGAGAAGACGGGCACCAGCCGGACGTCCTCGACCTGTCCTCGATTGCCGCCAACTCCTGTCCTCGTGAGAAACTAGGAGGCAGTGCCCTCCACGTTTCATGCGACCACCATCCTCGCCGTCCGCCGGAACGATCGCGCCGTGCTGGCGGGCGACGGCCAGGTCACGCTTGGGGCGACGGTGGTCAAGCGCGGCGCGCGGAAGATTCGGCGGCTCTACAATGACAAGGTGCTGGCCGGCTTTGCCGGCTCGGCCGCGGACTCCTTCGCACTCTTCAGCCGCTTCGAGGCCAAGCTCGAGCAGTATCGCGGCAACCTCGAGCGGTCGGCCGTCGAGCTGGCAAAGGACTGGCGCACGGACCGCGCCCTGCGCCGTCTCGAAGCGATGCTGATCGTGCTCGACCACCGCTCGATGTTTCTCCTGTCGGGCACCGGCGACCTCATCGAGCCCGACGAGGGCGTCGTCGGCATCGGGTCCGGCGGCGCGTTCGCACAGGCCGCCGCGACGGCACTCCTCAGACAGACCGAGCTCGGGGCGCGGGCCATCGCCGAAGAGGCGATGCGGGTGGCCGCCGGCATCTGTATCTACACGAACGACGTCCTCACGATCGAAGAACTGTGATCACTCTCCCGGAACGGTCGGCGAGCGCCATCGGCGCCATGACGCCCCGCGAAATCGTCGCCGAGCTCGACAAGTATGTGGTGGGCCAGGCGCGCGCCAAGCGCGCCGTGGCCATCGCGCTCAGGAACCGGCTTCGCCGCCAGAAGCTCCCGGCGGACCTCGCCGATGACGTGGCGCCGAAGAACATCCTGATGATTGGCCCGACCGGCGTCGGCAAGACCGAGATCGCCCGCCGGCTGGCGCGGCTCGCGCAGTCGCCCTTCATCAAGGTCGAGGCGTCGAAGTTCACGGAGGTCGGCTACGTCGGCCGGGACGTGGAATCCATGGTGCGCGACCTCGTCGAGCTCGCCGTGGACATGGTGCGGGCCGAACAGCTGGAAGAGGTCAAGATCAAGGCCGAGCAGGCCGCCGAGGAGCGGCTCCTGGACCTGCTGCTGCCGCCCCGGCCGATCGCGCCCGACGAGGATCCATTGCGCGTCCGGGACGAGGCCCAGCCGACTCGCGAGCGGATCCGCGAACAGCTTCGCGCGGGCCGCCTGGACGATCGCCTCGTCGAGATCGAGGTGCAGGACAAGGGCATGCCGTCCTTCGAGATCATCCAGGGATCGTCGATCGAGGAAGTGGGCCTGAACATCAAGGAGATGATGCCGGGCTTCTTCCAGGGCCGCACGAAGCGCAAGCGTGTGCCGGTCTCCGAGGCGCGCGAGCGTCTGAGCGTCGACGAGCAGCAGAAGCTGGTCGACATGGAATCGGTGTCGAAAGTCGCCGTCAAGCGCGTCGAGGAGGCGGGCATCATCTTCGTCGACGAGATCGACAAGGTGGCCGGTCGCGAAGGCGCGCAGGGACCGGACGTGAGCCGCGAGGGCGTGCAGCGCGACATTCTCCCGATTGTCGAAGGCACGACCGTCAATACGAAGCACGGCATGGTGCGGACCGATCACATCCTCTTCATCGCGGCCGGCGCCTTCCACGTCTCGAAGCCGTCAGACCTCATCCCGGAACTGCAGGGACGGTTCCCGATTCGCGTGGAGCTCGATCCACTCGGCCAGGCCGAGTTCGTCCGTATCCTCACGGAACCGAGAAGCGCGCTCATCAAGCAGTACACGGCGCTGCTGGCCACCGAAGGCGTCAACCTGACCTTCGACGAGGATGCCATCCGGCTCATCGCGGAGTTCGCGGCAACGGTCAACGAGCAGACGGAGAACATCGGGGCTCGGCGGCTGCACACGGTCATGGAGCGGCTGCTCGACGAGATCTCGTTCGACGCGCCGGAGCGTGCCGGCTCGACCGTCGCGATCGATGCCGCCTACGTCAGCCGCATGCTCGCGGACATCGTCGGCAACGACGACCTGTCCCGATACATCCTGTGAGGCGGCCGCAACGGGGACTCGGGGTCCTCAGCCTGCTCGCACTGTCGATTGGCCTGTCCATCGCATGCGGCAAGAAGGGCCCGCCCCACGCTCCGCTGGCACGCGTGCCCGCGACGCCGGCCGGCATCGAGGCCGTTCGCGCGGGCGACGATGCCTACGTGTGGTTCACGGTCCCGTCCGCCAACGTCTCGGGCCAGACGCCGGCCGACCTGGCCTCGGTCGACCTCTACGCGTATACGGGTATCGCACCGCCGACTGGAACCGACCTGACCAGGGTTGCCGTCAGGATCGGGACCTATCCGGTACAGCCCGTGCTGCCGCCCCAGCCAGAGCCTCCGGCGGGAGCGCCGGCGCCGCCGCCCGTTCCGATTTCGCCGGGCTTCGTCCAGGGGGCGACCGCCGTGTTGCGCGAGGCCTTGACGCCGGAGACGCTCGCGCCCACATCGCCGCAGACAACAGTGCCCGCGGCGACGCCGGAACCGGACAGCGAGCCGACGTATGGCCCGCTCGTCATGCCGTCGTCTGTCGAGAGGCTGCGGCGCTACTACTTCGTCGTTGCCCAGAGCGGCCGAGGCCGCGCCAGCGCCCCGACGACGGTGGTCTCGGTGCCGCTCCAGACGGCGAGCGGTGCGCCGGGTGCGCCGACGGCGACCTATACGGAAACCGGGATGGCTCTCGAGTGGACGGCACCGGCCAACGCACGCGGTGCCGATTCTGCCGAGGTCGATCCCACCCTGCTGCCGGCCAGGCCGCTCATGCCGCCGCCCCCGCCGACGCGATATCACGTCTTCGAGGTTGCCTCGACGCCGCAGACCGTGGATACCTTCGCGATGACGCTGCCGACGCCGCTCTCGGCGCAGCCACTCGCTGCCCTCGCGTTCGCCGTCCCGGGCCCGGTGGCGTTCAACAAGGAGCGATGCTTCGCGGTTCGTGCCGTCGACGAAGTGGGCGGGAGCACGGTGTTCGGACCGGCGTCGCCGCCCGGCTGCGTGACGCCCGTCGATACCTTCCCGCCGGCGGCTCCACAGGGTCTGGTGGCGATCTCCGGTGTCGGCGTGATCAACCTGATCTGGGAGCCCAACACCGAGCCGGATCTGGCCGGCTACCTCGTGTTGCGGGGAACCGCGCCGGGTGAGACACTCCAGGCGCTCACACCCTCGCCGATTCGCGAGACGAGCTATCGCGACCAGACGGCGACGCCGGGCGTGCGCTACGTGTATGCGGTCGTGGCCGTGGACACGGCAACGCCGCAGAACGTCAGCGGCCAGTCGAACAGGGTCGAGGATCAATCGCGCCCGCAGTAGGCGCCGGAGTCATATGGATCGCATCTACAGAGCAAGGCAGGGGATGGGCGGCCGCCACGTGCTGGAACGCGACGGCACGTTCTTCTGGCTCGGCGGAGACATCTTCGGCGAATACTGGGACGGCCGCGAGGTGTCGCCCGACGAGAAGCTCTCGTGGCTCGCGCCCGTCTCGCCGTCCATCGTCGTGGCCATCGGCCTCAACTACAGGGACCACGCGGCCGAGATGAACAAGGCGCTGCCGGCCGAGCCGCTCGTGTTCCTCAAGCCGGCCTCGTCGGTGATTGGCCCGGACGAGCCGATCCAGGTGCCCGCGTGGGCGGGACGCATCGATCACGAGGCGGAGATGGCCATCGTGATGGGCCGCCGCGCGTCCCGGGTCTCCGCCGCCGACGCCATGCAGTATGTGCTGGGCGTCACCTGCCTCTGCGACGTGACGGCCCGCGAGCTGCAGGTGAAGGACGTCCAGTACTCCCGTGCGAAGGGCTTCGACACTTTTGCGCCGATTGGTCCGTGCATTGCCGTGGGCCTGGATCCCTCGAACCTCGAGATCGAGGGGTGGGTCAACCAGGAGCGCCGCCACAAGTCCAATACGAACCAGCTGATCTTCCCGGTCCCCGCGCTCGTGGAGCACGTCACGCGTTTCATGACGCTCCAGCCCGGCGACATCATCACCACCGGAACGCCGTCCGGTATCGGCCCGCTGACCCCGGGCGACCGCATGATGGTCAAGGTGGAGGGTGTCGGAACGCTCAGCAACCCCGTGGTCGCGGCATAGTGGCCAGTCGTCCAGTGTCGCCGCCGGCCGCGCGCCCCCAGGTGCACGCGATGAATCCAATCGACAAGCTTCGCAGCCTCGAGCGCCTCGC
Source organism: uncultured Bifidobacteriaceae bacterium (assembly GCA_964543955.1). GTDB lineage: Bacteria > Acidobacteriota > Vicinamibacteria > Vicinamibacterales > UBA2999 > VFZN01. The sequence goes on along the minus strand of CAZJBN010000044.1, from coordinate 18,880 downwards.
CGAAGAGGGCGGGGGCGCCGCGCGCCTCGAGCGCCAGCACGAGGCGGGCAAGCTGACCGCCCGCGAGCGCATGGAGGAGCTCTTCGACCCCGGTACGTTCGAGGAGGTCGACAAGCTCGTCACGCACCGCTGCCGCGACTTCGGAATGGAGGCCCAGGTCATTCCCGGCGACGGCGTGGTCTCGGGCCATGGTCTCGTCAACGGCCGTGTCGTCTATGCATTCGCGCAGGACTTCACCGTGTTCGGTGGCTCACTCTCGGAGACCAACGCCGCCAAGATCTGCAAGATCATGGACATGGCCGTCAGGAATGGCGCGCCGATCGTCGGGCTCAACGACTCGGGCGGCGCCCGCATCCAGGAAGGCGTGGTGTCGCTCGGCGGCTACGCGGACATCTTCCTGCGCAACACGCTCGCCTCCGGCGTCGTCCCCCAGATCTCGGCGATTCTCGGCCCGTGCGCCGGCGGGGCCGTCTACTCACCCGCCATTACCGACTTCACCATCATGGTGAAGGGCACGAGCTACATGTT
>CAZJBN010000044.1:17779-18342 GCA_964543955.1 uncultured Bifidobacteriaceae bacterium | reverse complement strand
TGACGAAAGAGGCGCTCGGCGGCGCGATGACGCACAACGAGAAGAGCGGCGTCGCGCACTTCGCCGTCGAGAACGACTCGGAGTGCCTCGCGCTCATCCGCGAGCTTCTCTCGTTCATGCCCGGCAACAACCTCGACGATGTGCCGAGGAGGGTGAGTGTCGATCCCGTGGATCGGGAGGACGAGAGCCTGGACGCGCTCGTGCCGGCCTCGCCCAACCAGCCGTACGACATGCTGGACCTCATCCACACGATCGCCGACGACGGCGAGTTCCTCGAGGTGCACCGGCACTACGCCCCCAACCTGCTCGTCGGGTTCGCCCGTCTGGGCGGCAGGCCCGTCGGCATCGTCGCCAACCAGCCCGCGCACCTGGCGGGAACGCTGGACATCGACGCCTCGGTCAAGGGCGCGCGCTTCGTCCGCTTCTGCGACGCCTTCAACATCCCGCTCGTCACCTTCGAGGACGTGCCGGGCTTCCTGCCGGGCACGGTCCAGGAGTACGGCGGCATCATCAGGCACGGCGCCAAGCTGCTGTACGCGTTCGCCGAGGCGACGGTGCCCAAG
>CAZJBN010000044.1:0-17769 GCA_964543955.1 uncultured Bifidobacteriaceae bacterium | reverse complement strand
CGTGATGACGGTCACCTTGGGCACCGTCATCACGCGCAAGGCCTACGGAGGCGCGTACTGCGTGATGTCCTCCAAGCACATCCGCACGGACTTCAACTACGCGTGGCCGACCGCCGAGATCGCCGTCATGGGTGCCGAAGGGGCGGTCAACATCCTGTACAAGCGCGACATCGAAAAGGCGGCCGACCCGGCCGCGATGCGTGCCGCCAAGGTGGCCGAGTTCCGCGAGAAGTTCGCCAACCCCTACGTCGCCGCGGAAAAGGGGTTCGTGGACGAGGTGATCCTGCCCCGAACGACGCGCCGGAAGCTCATCCAGGCGCTGGCGACGCTCGAAACGAAGCGCGACCGGAACCCGCCGAGGAAGCACGGGAACATCCCGCTCTGACGGGCGCGGGGCCCCGGGGGCCGCGCGCCCCAAGTGCTAGAATCGTAAGAGTTTCGGCCTCATGAAGAAGATTCTCATCGCGAACCGCGGCGAGATTGCGGTTCGCGTCATCCGTGCCTGCCGCGACCTCCAGATCGCCGCCGTCGCCGTCTACTCGGAGTGCGATCGCACGTCGCTGCACGTGCGCATGGCGGACGAGGCCTGCGCGATCGGGCCCAACCAGCCGCGCGACAGCTATCTCAGGATCGATCGCGTCATCGACGCGGCCAGGGCGACCGGCGCCGATGCCGTGCATCCCGGCTACGGCTTCCTTGCCGAGAACGAGGACTTCGCGCAGGCGTGCGTGGACGCGGGATTGACGTTCATCGGGCCGTCGGCCGAGGCCATTCGGCTGATGGGCAGCAAGACCGCCGCCCGGCAGGCCGCGATCAAGGCGGGCGTGCCGGTCGTGCCCGGGACCGAGGAGCCGCTCGGCGAGAGCGTGCCGGACGCTGAAGTGCACGCCATGGCCGAACGGATTGGCTATCCGTTGATGCTCAAGGCGGTGGCCGGCGGTGGCGGCAAGGGCATGCGGATGGTTGCGGGCCCCGACGCGCTCGCGAGCGCCCTTCGTGCGGCGCGATCCGAAGCGGGATCGGCCTTCGGCGATTCGGCCGTGTACCTCGAGCGGCGGATCGATCGGCCGCGTCACGTGGAGGTGCAGCTGCTCGGCGATCGTTTCGGCACGGTCGTACCCTTCGTCGAGCGCGAGTGTTCGCTCCAGCGCCGGCACCAGAAGGTGGTCGAGGAGAGCCCGTCGATGGCGGTGACGCCGGCGCTCCGGCGGCGGATGTGCGAAGCGGCGGCGGCGGTCGCGAGGTCGGTCGGCTATACCAATGCCGGAACGATCGAGTTCCTGCTCGGTGCCGACGGTTCGTTCTACTTCCTCGAGATGAACACGCGCCTCCAGGTCGAGCATCCCGTCACCGAGATGGTGACCGGCGTGGATCTGGTGCGGTGGCAGATCCGCATTGCGCGGGGCGAGCGGCTGGACATCGACCCGGCTGCCGTGATGACGCCCACCGGACACGCCGTCGAGTGCCGCGTCTATGCGGAGGATCCCGACGCCGGTTTCATGCCCTCGCCCGGCCGGATCGTCGGTCTCCGCGTGCCCCAGGGCCCTGGCGTGCGGGACGACAGCGGCATGTACGAAGGCGGTGAGGTACCGATCTTCTACGACCCGATGATCTCGAAGCTCATTGTCTGGGCCGAGGATCGCCCTGCGGCGCTGGCCCGGATGCGACGCGCGCTGGCCGAGTACGACGTCCGCGGCATCCGGACGACGCTGCCGTTCTTCCGCTGGGTGCTCGAGGACGAGGATTTCAAGGCGGCGCGCTTCGATACGACGTTCATCGATCGCAAGCTCGCCGATCGGAACGGCCACCCGCTGCAGCCCTCCGAGGACGACGACGAGAGGCTGGCCGCCGTGGCCCTGGCCGTCCACCACCTCCTCGCACGGGAGACGGCCATTCGGACCGACCAGGGCAGTCCCTCTGCCAGCAGGTGGGCGGGGCAGGCCCGCGCCGAGGCAACCGGCCGAGAGTGAGAAAAGCGAGTCTGATCAAAGTGGAGTGGCTGATTGACATCGGCGGCCGGCAGAGAGCGGTCAGCGTATCCCGGGACGGGGGCGTGCTCAGGGCATCCGTCGACGGACGGACGTTTGTCGTCGACGCTCGCCGTGTCGGGACCGGCGTATCGATGCTCGTTGGCGAGGGCAGCGGCGCGGCCGCGAGCGTGGACCTGGCGGTGACGCCGCGCCCGGGCGGCCAGGGCTTCGACGTCGCCATCGACGGGCGATCGATCGCGGCCGCGGTCGTGCCGCGCTTCGGCCGCCGGAGCGGCGCCGCTCCCGGGGCGCATGGCCAGGGCCCCCAGAAGCTCACCGCGCCGATGCCGGGCAAGGTCGTGCGCGTGCTGGTTGCGCCGGGCGACGAGATCCAGGCCCGCCAGGGGCTGGTCGTCGTCGAGGCCATGAAGATGGAGAACGAGCTCAGGGCGGCCCGCCCGGGCCGTGTCCGGGACGTGCTCGTGACCGAAGGTCAGTCGGTCGACGCCGGTGTGCTCCTCCTGACCGTGGAATAGGAACAGCAGTGAAGAAGCGGATCGCCGCGGCCTATCGTTACACCCGCGCGATCGTGATCGTGCTCGCGGTCGCCCTGGCCGTCCTGCTCGTGTCGAGCGTGGCCATCGATCTCGGGCCGACGCTGAAGGCGCGCGCCGAGAGTGCGGGCTCCAACTGGCTGGACCGCCCGATGCACATCGGCCGTCTCGGCGTGCAGATTGCACGAGGCCGCTTCGTCGTCGAGGACCTGCGCGTCGAGGGCCTGACGCCCGAGGCCGATCCGTGGCTCGTCGCCAGCCGCGTGGAAGTGTCGCTGACCTGGGGAGCCATCCTGCGCCGCGAGGTGCTGCTCGACAGCATCGAGCTGACCGACTGGCGGATGGTCGTCGAGGGATACCCCAACGGGCGCCACAGCTTCCCGCGCGTGGCGGGGCCGCCGCGCGCGCCGCGCACCGGACCGAACCCGGTCGTGACGACGCTCGCCAGCGTCCGCGCCACGCGCGGCGAGTTCGTCTATCGCGACTTCGGCTCGTCGTGGGGCATCGTCGCGCCGAACCTCGACGTCGTGATCTCGAAGCTTGGCGAGTACCGCGGCACGGCGCAGTTCTCGAACGGCATCATCACGATCCAGGACTTCGTGCCGATGTCCGCGGACGTGACATCGTCGTTCAAGATCCAGGGGAGCGAGGTCGTCTTCGACCGCATCGACCTCGTCACCGATGGGGCGGTGTCGGCCGTCACCGGTCGCGTCGACCTGGCGCGGTGGCCCGAGCAGACCTACCAGGTGCAGTCGCGCATCCAGTTCCCCCGCATGCGCGAGATCTTCTTTGCCGGCGATCGGTTCGATCTACACGGTCAGGGTGACTTCGTCGGATCGTTCCATCTGTTCAAGGGCGGCCGCGAGCTCCAGGGGCGGTTCGCGAGCGCGGAGGCGGGTCTCGACACGTTGAGATTCCCCAACCTCGAGGGCGAGCTCATCTGGACGTCGAACCGCTTCGAGGTGACGCGCGCGTCGTCGGACTTCTACGGAGGTCGGACGGACTTCACCTACGCGATGGCGCCGCTCGGGCCGCCGCCCGGGCGCGCCCGCGCGGCGTTCAACGTGGACTACCGCGACGTCGACCTCGAGCGGTTCACGACGGCCATGGACACGCCGGGTCTCAGGCTGGCCGGGCTCGCGACGGGCCGCAACCGTCTCGAGTGGCCGATGGGCCGGTTCGCGAACCGCGAGGGCGATGGGACGCTGGCCGTGGCGCCTCCGCCCGGCACGATTCTCATGGGGCCGGGCCTGCCCTCGGATGCGGCGGCCGACGCGCGGAGGCGGGCGCTCGCCGTCGGCCCGTTCAGCAATCACACGCCGCGCAACCCCGTCGGGATGGCCGCCGAGGTCACCTATACGTTCGACGGCGAAGCCGTGCGCTTCGAGCCGGGCGTCTTCGCGACCGAGCACACCTACGTCACCTTCGAAGGTGCGACGGGGTGGGGCGAGCGGTCCAAGATCCCGTTCCGCGTGACGAGTCGGGACTGGCAGGAAGGCGACCGGCTGCTTGCCGGCCTGATGACGGCGTTCGGGCGCAGCACGCGCGCCATCCCCATCGACGGGATTGGCCGCTTCGACGGCGTGCTGCTCGGGAGGTTCCAGCGCCCTCGCATCGAGGGCCGCTTCGTCGGGTCCGAGATCCGCGCGTGGGGCGTCACGTGGGGCGACGTGGACGGCGACTTCGTCGTCGAGGACAACTACACGAACGTGAGCCGAGCGGTGATTCGCGACGGGCTGTCACGGATGGACGTGAGCGGGCAGTTCTCGCTCGGATACCCGCGCGCGGACGGCGGCGAGGAGATCAACGCGCGCGTGCGCGTCGACAGCCGGCCGATGGCCGACTTCCTGAGCGCGTTCGACCTCGAGGACTACGACGTCGACGGCATCCTGTCCGGCGACTTCCATCTCTACGGCGAGTACACGAGACCGCATGGCTTCGGACGGCTGGACATCCGCCAGGGCATTGCCTACGGTGAACCGTTTGCCGAGGCCACGGCCGCGCTGCGATTCGAAGGCGCCGGCGTCCGGGTGGATGGCATGAACGTCCTCAAGGGTGGAACGACGGTGACCGGTGCGGCCTACGTGGGCTGGAACGGAACCTACTCGTTCAATGCCGATTCGCGGGGCATGGCCGTCGAAACGCTGGCGCTCGCCTCGATGGAACAGGGGCCCGGGTTCTCGGGCCTCCTCGACTTCTCGGCCAACGGCAGCGGCACGTTCAGCGAGCCGCGGTACGACGTCAAGCTGGGGGTGCGCGACCTCTTCTTCGGCGACGAGGGTGTGGGTGAGGTGTCGGGCCGCCTCTCGGTGCGCGACGTCGTCATGACCTACGAGCTCGAGGTGGCGTCCACGCGCCTTGCGGCCTCGGGGACCGGGCGCATCGCGCTGACCGACGAGATGGATGCCGAGCTCACGTTCCGCGTCAGCGACACGTCGCTCGACCCGTATCTTCGCGCGTTCAGGCCCGACCTCTCGCCGTTCACATCCGCCGTGGCGAGCGGGTCGATCCGTGTCGTCGGCGAGCTCTCCAATGCCGACGCGCTGCGCGTGGACACGCTCGTCGACCAGGTCGACCTTCGATTCTTCGACTACCAGCTGACCAATGCCGAGCCAATCCGGCTGAGCGTGGACCGGCAGATCCTGCACGTCGACGCGCTGAAGGTCGTGGGCGAGGACACGGAGCTGGACCTGGCAGGCACGGTGGATTTGCCGAAGCAGGCCCTGGCGCTCTCGGCCAACGGTGCCGCCAACCTGGCCGTGCTCCAGGGATTCGTCCGCGACGTGCGCTCCTCGGGCCGAGCCGAGGTCGCGGCGCGCATCACGGGGACGGTCGACGCGCCCGTCGTGACCGGCAATGCGCTCGTGGCCAACGGGCGCCTCCGGCACTTCGCGTTCCCTCACGCGATCGAAGCGCTGAACGGCATCGTGACCTACAACGCGACGGGCATCCGTCTCGACGGACTGAGCGGGCGGCTGGCCAGCGGCCCGGTCCGGTTCGGCGGCCGGCTCGGCCTCTCCGGCTATCGGCTCAACGAGTACGAGGTCACCGCCGCGGCCACCGACATGCGGCTGCGCTTCCCTGAGGGGATGCGCTCGGTCGTGGACGCCGACCTCGCCCTCCGGGGGCCTGTCACCGCACCGGTCGTGAGCGGGCTCGTCAACATCAAGAGCGCGATGTGGTCGCAGCCGTTCGACACCTCGACCGGGCTCTTCGATCTCGCCCCGGACTCGGCCGGAGTGCCCACGGTCGAGGGGTCCATCGCACAGACGGCGACCAGCGCGCTTCGATACGACGTGCGCATCATCTCGCCCTCGACCATCCGCATCGAGAACGATCAGGCGCGCATCGTGGCAAGCGCGGACGTCAACCTCCGCGGTACCGTGGCCGAGCCCTCCCTGGTGGGCCGCTCGGACATCCAGCGTGGCGAGGTCACCTTCGAAGGCCGCCGTTACCTCGTGACCCGGGGCAGCCTCGACTTCTCCAACCCGGACCGCATCCAGCCGTTCTTCGACATCGAGGCCGAGACGCGCGTCCGAGTCCCAAGCCAGACGTACCGCGTGACGCTCCGCGTGGCCGGCACCACGGACCGGCTGCAGCCGGAATTCACCTCCGATCCGCCGCTGCCGCCGCTGGACATCCTGACGATGCTCTTCAGCGATACGGCGCCGAGCGGCGACTTCGAGGTGGCCGCGCTGCAGAACCCGAACGAGCGCCAGCAGCGCCTGCTCGAAGCGCGCGCCACGAGGGCCCTCACCGGCACGCTCTCCGCCGAGGTCGGCCGTGTCGTGCAGGAGACGTTCGGCGTGGACACGTTCCAGATCACGCCCCTCCTGGTCGATCCGTCGCAGCAGTCGGCCCGCCTGACCGTCAACCCGTCTGCCCGTATCACGATCGGCAAGCGCATCTCGGATCGCATCTACCTCACATACGCGCGCAGCCTGTCGTCCTCCACGCGCGACGAAATCATCCTCCTGGAGTTCGATCAGAGCGAGAGCCTCGCGTGGGTCCTGTCGCAGAACGAGGATCGCACCTACGCGCTCGAGGTTCGCAAGAGGCACACCTTCTGATGTGCTCGGCTCGCGCGCTTGCCGCCGTGCTGCTCACGGTCGGGTCGGCGTCGCCCCTCCTTGCGCAGTCCGGCGCGAGCGATACGCTGTCGGCGTTTCTCGGCCAGCCGATCGCCAGCGTCACGGTCGCGTCCGCGGGCCGGACCGTCGAGGAGTCCACGGTCCTCGACCTCGTGGAGACGCGGGTCGGCGAGCCGCTCGCGATGGCGTCCGTCCGCAACACGATCGATCATCTGGTCGGGCTCGGCCGCTACGACGACGTGCGGCTCTTCGCCACGGCCGCTCCCGGCGCGGGTGGCGTGTCGCTCCGCTGGGATCTCCAGCCCATCCAGCACATCGTTGACATCCGGGTCGAAGGCGGCGGCCTCTCGCACTCCATGGTCCGCACGTTCGTCGACGAGCGGTTCGGGTCCAGACCCGTTGCGGCACGGGCCTCCGAGATTGCCGAATCGGTCACCGGCCTTCATGCCGAGCGCGGGTATCGCCGCGCGCGTGTGTCGACGACCCTCGTCCCGCAGGCGGCGCCGGGGGCCGTGACGCTGCGGCTGACGGTGGATCCCGGTCCGCGCACGACCATTGGCCGGACGACGGTGACCGGCACGCCGACGCACGCGGCGGCCACCACCCTCGACCGCCTCGGACTCCAGCCCGGCCGGCCCTACGATCGCCCCGCGCTCGACGTGCGCGTGGACGAGTACGAGGAGAGCCTGCGCAGCGACGGGTACTACGAGGCCACGGTCACCCTCTCCACGACCTTCGACGACCAGGCCGACACGGCAGATGTCGCTGTGAACGTGCAGCCCGGACCGCGCGTCCGCCTCGTCTTTGCAGGCGACGCCGTGCAGTCGAACACTCTCGAATCGCTGGTGCCGATCCGGGCCGAGCGGTCGGTGGACGAAGACCTGCTCGAAGATGCCAGCCGGCACATCGAGGCGTACTTGCGCGAGCGCGGCTATCGGTCGGCCGAAGCGCCGTACGAACGGCGGGAGGACAACGGCGTGCTCGAGGTGACCTTCACGATCACCCGCGGGCCTCTGCACCGTGTCGGACAGGTCACCGTGACCGGCAACGACGGCATCCGTCTCGAGGAGCTCGAGCCGCTGCTCCAGCTGACGCCCGGCGAGCCGTTCGTGGAGGCGCGCGTCGCGGCCATTGCCGCCGCCGTCGAGGAGATGTACCGTGTCCGAGGCTTCCAGCGGGCGGCTGTACGGCCCGCCATCGAGGTCCTGCCGGAGGCGTCCGACGACGACGCCGTGTTTCGGCCCGTGGACACCCGGTTCGAGATCATCGAAGGACCGCAGACGACCGTGGACGCGGTGGTGGTGAGCGGTGCGGACCAGATGGGCGCCGATACGATTCGCGAGTCGCTGCTGCTGGTGTCCGGGCGCCCGTTCTACGCCGAGCAGTTGCGCGCGGATCGGGCGGCGATCGAACGCCTGTACCACAACGAGGGATACCTCGCCGCGAACGTAACGCCCGATCTCGCGTTCGCCGATGACGACGCTCGCGTCACCGTGACCTGGAACGTGAGCGAAGGCGACCAGACGCGGGTCGACCGCATCCTCATCCGTGGCAACACGCGCACCAATCCCGACATCATCCGGCGCGAGCTGCGTATCGAGCCGGGCGACCCGCTGAACGCCGACGCCCTCACCGAGACCCAGCGTCGACTGAGCGATCTCGGGCTCTTCCGCCGCGTGCGCCTCACCGACATCGCGCGGTCCAACTCCCCCAATCGTGACGTGCTGGTCGAAGTGGAGGAGGCGACGGCGACCTCCATCACGTATGGCGGAGGTCTCGAGGCCGGCAGGTTCCCGCGTCCGAGCTCGACCGATGGCCAGGCCGAGGATCGCGTCGAAGTGGCGCCGCGCGCGTTCGTGCAGATCGATCGGCGGAACCTCTGGGGCAAGAACCGCTCGATCAGCTTCTTCTCGCGCGTTGTCGTCCGCCGCCGGGAGCCTGCCGTCGACAGCCCCGATCCGACCGATACCGGGGGCTACGGCCTGAACGAATACCTCGTCACCGGGACCTTCCGCGAGCCGCGTGCGTTCGGGACGCCCGGCGATGCGCAGGTCACGGCCTTCCTCGAGCGTGGCCGGCGCGCCAGCTTCAGTTTCGATCGGCGCGGCGTTCGGACCGACTACGCCCGCCGCTTCGGGACGGGGCTGACCGCGACGGGCCGCTACACCAACGACTACACCGAGCTCTTCGACGAGCAGATCGCACCCGAGGATCGACTGCTCATCGACCGCCTCTTCCCGCAGGTTCGCCTGTCCACGTTCTTCGGCGCGCTGCTCCGCGACTCGCGTGACGACGTGCTGGACCCGCAGCGGGGCGCGGTGCTCGGCGTGGACGGGTCGGTGGCCGCACGCGCGTACGGGTCCGAGGTGGGATTCTCCAAGACCTTCGTCCAGGGATTCATGTACCGGCGCCTGCCGGGCCGCGGCTTCGTCGTGGTGGCCGGCGCGCGGCTCGGGCTGGCGCGCGGCTTTCCGCGCGAGGTCCCGCGAGTCGATGAGGACGGCAATCCCGTGCTCGACGACGAGGGCAACCAGATCGTGGACGTCGTCGAGGATGTGCCGGCCAGCGAGCGGTTCTACGCCGGCGGCGACACCACGGTGCGAGGCTTCGCGCTGGATCGGCTCGGCACCGACGAGACGCTGGACGACCAGGGGTTTCCACAGGGAGGCAACGGGCTCGTGCTCATCAATGCGGAGCTGCGCTCGCCGTACTGGAAGGGTCTGGGCCTCGTCGGCTTCGTGGACTCGGGCAACGTGTTCAGCCGTGCGTCGGACATCGACCTGACCGAGCTTCGCGTCGCCACGGGCTTCGGCATTCGCTATCGGTCGCCGATCGGGCCGCTCCGGGTGGACCTGGGCTTCAAGGTCGATCCGCGCATGCTCTCCAACGGCAGCCGCGAGCGCCGGTCGGTGTTCCACATCTCCCTGGGACAGGCATTCTGATGGTGACCGTGCTCATGCTCTCGGTTGCGCTGGCTCAGCCCTCAGTGCTCGTCGACCGGACGCTCGCACTCGTCGGCGGGCGCACCATCACGCTGTCGGATGCGCGCGTGGCGCGATCGCTCGCGCTGGTCGACGTGAGTGGCGGCGACGAGGAGATCGTCGAGCAGCTCATCGACCGCGAGCTGATGCTCCGTGAGACCGAGCGGTACACGCCGCCGAACCCGTCGGCCGAGGCGATCGAGGCGCGGCTGAACGACGTCAGTCGCCATGCAGGCGGCGACGAGCCGCTGGCCCGGATTCTCGACGCCGGCGGATTCAGCGAGGCGCGACTGCGCGGATGGATTCGCGACGACCTGCGCATTGCCGCGTATGTCGAACAGCGGTTCGCCCTCGACGAGCGCCGGGCGGACCTCATCGACGACTGGGTCGAAGACCTCCGTCGGCGCACGCCGGTCACGGTCTTCCCGAAGTAGATCGGGCCTCTCGCGTGGCGGCGAATGGGGGTCAGGGCTTGATGTGCGCGACGACGACCTGCGCCGCATTGGCGAGCGCATGACTGACCATCGGCGCGATCGTGCTGCCGCGCCGCAGGTAGATGGCGCCCCACATCAACCCCAGCAGGCCCGTGACGATGACGGCATCCCAGCCCTGCAGCAGGTGGCCGACGCCGAATCCCGCGCTGGTGACGATGAGGCCGGTCGTGGCCCCTCCGAGGTCCTGGCGGAAGCGGTCGAGCAGGAACGCGCGCTGGACCTCCTCGCGGACGCCGCCGGCAATCGTGGCCAGCATGAGCATGACCGCCAGCCCCTCGCGCGACCGCGCCGCGGCTTCGAGCGGATTGTCCGGCACGGTATGGAGGGCCGGCGCGACGAGCCTCAGCACCAGCATCGTCGTCGTGATGATGCCGAGCACGACCGGCGCGAGCGCCACGCCGAGGAGCGCTTCCCGGAGGGGCGGTCGCCGGCCGAAGAAGAGCCGCGAGAGCGATTCGCCGCGGCGGCGGGTCAGCCAGGCGATGAGCGCGAGGAGGAGCACCGTGTCGAGGGCTCCGACGAGGGCGAGGAAGACGAGCGACAGCCCGCCCTCCGGCGTGGTCGCCCGGACGCCGGCCGCGTGGAGCACGCCGCCGATGGCCAGCTGCGTCGGATATCCCGAGCAGAGGACCACTTCTCCAAGGGATTCCCGCTGCCGGCGCGCCATCATCTCCGCAGGGGATGGTACACTCGAACCGTGGGGCAGGCGACGCGCACGAGCGCAGAACGGGTCCTGATCGTCGAGGACGAAGAGGCCACACGGAGCGGGCTGACCGAGCTCGTTCGCGCATGGGGCTACACGGCGGACAGCGCCGCCGATGGCGCGGAGGCGCTCGATCGCATCACCGAGTTCAGACCGACGATCATCGTCTCCGACCTCGTGATGCCTCGCATGAACGGGCTCGACCTGCTGCGCGCGATCAAGGACGAGACCGAACACACCAAGGTCATCCTGCTGACGGCGCAGGGCACGGTCGATACGGCGGTTGAAGCCGTCAAGGCCGGGGCCGAAGACTATCTCACCAAGCCCGTCGACCCGCAGCGGCTGAAGCGGCTGCTGGAGCGGCTTGCCGAGCTCAACGCGCAGAAGCGCGAGAATCAGGCGCTTCGCCGGCAGCTGACCGACCGCGGACGCTTCGGCCGAATCATCGGCAACAGCCCGTCGATGCGGGCCATCTACCGGGTCATCGAGCAGGCGGCGCCGACGCCCGCGTCGATCCTGATCCTCGGCGAGTCCGGAACGGGCAAGGAGCTCGTCGCTCAGACCATCCATCAGCTGAGCCCGCGCGCCGAGTCACCGTTTGTCGGGATCAACTGTGCCGCGATCCCCGAGACCCTGCTCGAGAGCGAGATCTTCGGCCACGAGAAGGGCGCCTTCACCGGCGCCATGGATCGGCGCGCGGGCTGCTTCGAGCTCGCCGATCGCGGCACGCTCTTCCTCGACGAGATTGCCGAGATGGCGCCCGCCACGCAGGTCAAGCTCCTGCGTGTGCTCCAGGAGCGCCGGTTCCGGCGGCTGGGCGGCCGCGTCGAACAGGAAGTCGACGTGCGCGTCATCGCGGCCACCAACGTCAACCCGCTGCAGGCGATGCGGGACGGCAAACTCCGCGAGGACCTCTACTATCGCCTCAACGTGTTCTCCATCGAGCTGCCGCCGCTCCGCGATCGCAAGCAGGACCTGCCGCTCCTGATCCAGGCGTTCCTCGAGGAGTTCAACGCACGGGACCGCCGCTCGGTGACCTCGCTCACGCCCGAAGCGATGCAGCTGCTGATGAACTACGACTGGCCGGGCAACGTGCGGGAGCTGAGGAACGTCATCGAGCGCGCCACCATCCTGGCGCGCGGCGAGTTCGTCGAGCCGGAGCACCTGCCGCCACTCGGCGCCTCGCGCCCGTCCCCGCACGTCGCTGCCAGCGCAACCGTCACGCTCACGCCGGGGATGACCGTGGACGAGGCCGAGCAGAAGCTCATCGTGGCCACACTCGACGCGGCCGGCGGCAACAAGACACGCGCGGCCGAAATGCTCGGCATCAGCCTCAAGACGCTGCACAACAAGCTGAACCGGATGAAGAGCAGTGCCAATGAGGCGTAGCGTCCGGGTGTCGGTGTGCGTCGCCGCCGTGGCGGTTCTCACGAGCCTGCCCGGCGTGTACGGGCAGGCGCCGTCCCCGTCGACCGCCGTCCGCCACGTGGCCGTCGAAGAGCAGTCGATCCTGGACCTCCAGGCGGCGATGACCGATGGGCGGGCCACCTCACGCGAGATCACGGCGGCCTACCTCGCGCGCATCGAGGCCTACGACAGGCAGGGCCCGATGCTGAACGCGATGATCGCGATGAACCCGAAGGCCCTCGACGAGGCCGCCGCCCTGGATCGCGAGCGCGCCGACGCTGGGCCTCGCGGACCGCTCCACGGCATTCCCGTCGTCATCAAGGACAACTACGAAACCGCCGATCTGCCCACCACCGGCGGGTCCATGGCGCTGGCCGGGTTCAGGACGGGGCGCGACGCGTACCAGGTCCGGAAGCTGCGCGAGGCCGGCGCCGTCGTGCTTGGCAAGACCAACCTGCACGAGCTGGCGGCCGGCATCATCACCATCAGCTCGCTTGGCGGGCAGACCCTCAATCCCTACGATCCCGCGCGCACGCCCGGCGGATCCAGCGGCGGCACCGGCGTGGCCGTGGCCGCGAGCTTCGCGGCCGCGGGCATGGCGAGCGACACGTGCGGATCGATCCGTATCCCGGCGGCGAACAACAACCTGTTCGGCCTGCGGGGCACGCCGGGCCTGTCGAGCCGTACCGGCATCATCCCGCTCTCGCACACGCAGGATATCGGCGGTCCGCTGGCACGGAGTGTCACCGACCTGGCCATCGTGCTCGATGCCACCGTCGGCGAGGACCCGCAGGACCCGACGACGACGGCGGGCCGGGGGCACATCCCGAAGTCCTTCAGGGACGCACTCGATCGCGCGGCGCTCCGCGGCGCGCGGCTCGGCGTGTTGACCAGCCACTTCGGGACGGCTCCCGAGGACGACGAGGTCACCGGGATCGTGCGCAAGGCGCTCGAGCTGATGACCGCGGAGGGCGCCGAGATCGTCGAGGTCCCCACGCCCGGTCTCGAAGAGATGCTCGGCGGTACGAGCCTCATCAACGACGAGTTCAAGCAGGACCTGGCGGCGTACCTGGAGTCGTTCCCCGACGCGCCCGTCAAGTCGCTCCAGGACATCCTCGACCGGGGCGCGTTTCACGCCGCGCTCGAGAACACGTTCAAGCTGCGCAACCGCACCGCGGTCGATCCCGCCGCGCTCGACCGCATCGCCGCGCGTCGCGCGGCGGTGACGGCGCTCGTCGACGCTCTCTTCCGCGAGCATCAGATCGAGGCGCTCGTCTACCCGACTTTGCGGCGCCGGCCCGTGGTCGTGGAGGAGCCGCAGCGCGGGACGAACTGCCAGTTGAGCGCGACGACGGGCCTGCCGGCCATGGCGTCGCCTGCCGGCTTCACGCCGGACGGCGTGCCCGTGGGCTTCGAGATGCTCGGTCCTGCGTGGAGCGATGCGCGACTGCTGGCGCTCGCGTATGCGTACGAGCAGATCGCGACGCCGCGCCGCGTTCCGCCGACCACCCCGGCGCTCGTCGATGGGCGCGTGCCGCCTCCGGTGTCCCTCGTGATGGGCATCGCGGGAGGTCTCCCGCGGAGCGCGCAGGGCCCGCCGGCCGGCATGCAGATGCGCTACGAGTACGATCCGGTGAGCGGCCGACTGTCGTTCGAGCTTCCTGCGGACGTGGTTGCCGCGTCGCTCAATCGCGCGGAGCCGGGCCCCGATGGTCCCGTGCTGCACCGCCTGGTCAATCCTGCCGCTCCTTCGCCGCGCGGTGTGATTGTGCTGCCGCCGTACCAACGCACCTGGCTCCTCGAGGGCGCGCTGAGGTTCGTGATCCTGACCCCGCAGGGGCAGGTCACGCTGACGCCATCGATCCCGCGCTCGCCGAGCGCCCGCCCCCGGTGACCGAGGATGCCTCACCTGGCTGACGCCGGCCCGTCGGACCCTCCCCGGCCCTTCGAGACCCTGCGCACCCGGGCACCCGGGCAGCTTGTATACCCAGGAGGCGGGTCTGAAGACCCGCCCTACAGGCACGTGGGCACCTTGAGCACCCCGGGCACCCTGGGCACCCGGCGCACCTTCGGCACCCCGGGCACCCTCGGTACCTTGTGCACCTTGGGCACCCCGGGCACCCTGGGCACCTTGGGCACCCTGGGCACCCCGGGCACCCTGGGCACCCTGCGCACCCTGGGCACCTTGTGCACCTTGGGCACCCCGGGCACCCTGGGCACCCCGGGCACCCCGGGCACCCCGGGCACCTTGGGCACCCTGGGCACCCTGGGCACCCCGGGCACCTTGGGCACCCTGGGCACCCTGGGCACCCTGGGCACCCCGGGCACCTTGGGCACCCTGGGCACCCTGCGCACCCCGGGCACCCCGGGCACCCTGGGCACCCTGGGCACCTTGATTTAGATCCCCATGCCCCTGTCCATCAAGCAGAAGCAGGTCCTGGGCGTCACCACGATCGTGCTTCTCATTGTCGTGGGACTGAGCACGCTCCACATCGGCACGCTGGTGCGCGTGCTGCTCGAGCAGGGCGCGGCGCGGGCAGAGCTGGTCGCGACGAGCATCTATCACCAGGCGCGCGAGGTGCCGTTCGGTCACGACACCGCCTATCAGGACATCCGCGCCAGCGCGACGGTCCGCTCGGCGCTCGAGTCGGCGATGTACTCGCCGGAAGTGCTCTATGCCGCCATCGTCGATCGGACGCGGACGATTGTCGCGTCCAGCGATCCGTCGCAGATTGGCGAGACCCTGCCGCCGGGTGAGGATCTGCCGGCGCTCGTCGCCGCCTCGGGCTTCGAGCAGGTCCGCGCCGTCTATACGTCCGGGCGCACGTTCGAGTGGCGGCAGCCGCTGGCGCTCGGCGACGAGCCCTTCGGCGAGATTGCCATCGGCCTCTCGCCGATCCTGATTCGGGAGCAGCTGTACCAGTCGCTCGTGCCTGCGGGCGTCGCCGTCGGACTGGCGGTCCTGATCGCCATCTTCGTGGCCACGCTGCTGTCGCAGATCGTCCTCAGGCCGATCCACGTGATTGCGAGCGGGTTGACCCGGCTCGGGCGCGGGGAGATTGGGACGCCGCTCGACCTGCGTGACGAAGAGTTCCGCGATCTCGGCGACGTGTTCGACCAGGTGTCGGCGCAGTTGAGGGATGCGGTGGGCGATGGTCCCAAGCGCGCGCAGCTGGCCGATCTCTCGCGGCGCGTGGCGTCGCTCGGCCGGCTGACAGCCGGCGTCGCGCACGAGGTCAAGAACCCGCTCAACGCGATGACCATCCATCTCGAGCTCCTCAAACAGAAGCTCGCTTCGCCAGACCCCGGTTCGGCCGGCCGCCACGCCGAGGTCATCGGCGCCGAGATTCGGCGCCTGGACGATGTGGTGCAGGGGTTCCTGAAGTTCGTGCGCCCCGAAGACGTGACGCTGGCCCCGGTCAAGACCAGGCCGCTCGTGACGAGCGTCCTCGATGCGATCGGGCCGGAGGCGGAGAAGGCCGGCGTCGTCTGCGAGCAGGCGTGCACCGATGCCGACCTGGCCATCGAGGCGGACGAACCGCTCCTCAGGCAGGCCCTTCTCAACCTGGCGC
Source organism: uncultured Bifidobacteriaceae bacterium (assembly GCA_964543955.1). GTDB lineage: Bacteria > Acidobacteriota > Vicinamibacteria > Vicinamibacterales > UBA2999 > VFZN01. The sequence continues at coordinate 1,997 of CAZJBN010000044.1, read as the reverse complement.
AGAACGCCGTGCAGGCCATGCCGCGCGGGGGACGGCTGCGCATTGCCTGCGCGGCCGGCAAGGATGGACGCATCGAGGTCCGCGTGCAGGACACCGGTACCGGCATCGCGCCCGAGAACCTCGCGAAGATCTTCGACCTGTACTTCACGACCAAGAAGCGGGGGAGCGGCATCGGTTTGTCGCTCGTGTTCAGGACGATTCAGCTGCACAATGGGGATATCGACGTGGAGTCCACAGTGGGCACCGGCACCACGTTCGTGATCAGGCTGCCCCGCGGGCGCTGACCGGCGTCGTGGTGCAGGCCCGCACGCCCTGCGAGGTCACCGGGACCTCGATGAACCTGTTCGAGACACGATAGGATCGATCCCATGCGAACGGCCCCCCTTGCCGTCGTGCTGGTCATCGCGGCCGTCGGCGCCGCCGGCTGCTCGGCGCGCGCGGTCGCGCCGATGGCCGAGCCCGAACTTCCGTCGCTCGTGCCGCCTCCGGCGCCCCCCAGGATTGTCGCGGTCTATCCCGAACCGCCTCCACCGGCGCCGCTGGAGGCGACGGCGACCGTCTCGCCGGCGGCCGTGCTGAAGCCCCAGCCAAGGCCGGCGCCGCCCCCGCCAACGCCCGAGCCGGTCCGGCAGGACGCGTCCGGGGCTGACCCGCCCCCGGCCCTGACGCTGACGCCTGCAGCCGGCACCGAGGCCAAGACCGAAGCCTCCATCCGCGCGCTCCTGTCGCGCGCCTCGTCCGACCTGGCCAGGGTCAACGGCACGGCCCTCAACGCCGACGGGCGAACGCAGCTCGAGGCGGCCCGCCGCTTCGTCCAGCAGGCCGAGGAAGCGCTCAAGGTGCGCAATCTCGTCTTTGCCGGAAAGCTCGCCGACAAGGCGGTCACGATGGCCGCCGTCCTCGTTCGATAGCCTCGCGGCGAGGGCGGGTGTGGTGGCGCTCTGACGACCACACTTGCCGCTCCGGTGGCGATATGCGAAGATACGACGAAAGACAGAAAACTGGCCGGAATATACGACATTTTGCGTATACCCTAAATCGAGAGCGCAACATATTGTGGTTACATGCTTGACATCCAATGTAGAGGGGCGCATATTGGGCCTCGCGCGCGAGACGGAGCCCCTGGCGTCATCCCATCCCGGCGGAGGGTGTCAGGGACACGATCGAGCCAGGAGATGATCGGCACGAGTTCACGAGACTGCAGCGCGCAACAAGCTGACTAACGGTTCATGGCACTGACAGGGTGACCGACCCCACAGGGGAGGGGTGTCCCCTTTGCGTTTGGAGGGAGCATGCAGGACGGTGCTCAGAAGCTGGCGGCGGCAGCCGTCGGACAGCAGGTGGTCGGCTCGACGCCGATCGACACGACGGCCGATCGCACGACCGCCGATCGCACGACCGCGCCGGGACTCGAATTCTCGCGGTTCTTCACCGTCGCCGGCCGTGATCCATTCGACGAGGTCGAATGGGAGCTGCGAGATGCGGTGATCGGCAGCGAGAAGGGCTCGGTCGTATTCGAGCAGCGCGGGGTCGAGATCCCGAAACCCTGGTCGCAGCAGGCGACCAACATCGTGGTCTCCAAGTATTTCCGGGGCCACATCGGGTCGCCCGAACGCGAGCACTCGGTCAGGCAGCTCATCGGCCGCGTGGTCGACACGATCACCGGATGGGCGCGCAAGCAGAAGTACTTCGGCTCCGAGTCGGCCGTGCAGGCGTTCAGCGACGATCTCAAGCACCTGCTGGTCGAGCAGAAGGCGGCCTTCAACAGCCCCGTCTGGTTCAACTGCGGCTTCGAGAAGGCGCCGCAGTGCTCGGCGTGCTTCATCAACTCCGTGGACGACACCATGGAGTCCATCCTGACGCTGGCTCGCACCGAGGGCATGCTGTTCAAGTACGGTTCGGGCACCGGCAGCAACCTCTCCACGATCCGCTCGGCGCGCGAGCTGCTGGCGGGCGCCGGCACGGCGTCGAAGCCCTTCATGAACGACACCGGCCCC
>CAZJBN010000043.1:0-31348 GCA_964543955.1 uncultured Bifidobacteriaceae bacterium | reverse complement strand
GGCACCTGAGCACCTGAGCACCTGAGCACCTGAGCACCTGAGCACCTGAGCACCTGGTCAGTCTTGCCCCTTCTTCTGCCTGGAAATCGCCTCGAGCGCGTCGAAGAACTCGCTGGGAATGTCGAAGGCGAGCGAGACGGTGTTGCCCTCGCCGGCGAGCTGGAGCGAATCGACCATCTGCTGCATGCCGGGCCGGCTGCCGGCCTGGAGCTTGGCCAGGGCGAGGAATCCGCGGAGGACGTCCCGCAGGTTCTGCGCCGCGGCTTCGTCCCTGGCCTCGGCCTTGAAGAACCCCGAGACACCGCCGTTGATGTTGCCGGAGGCCGAGAACCACTGCAGGGTTGGCAGTTGTGCCCGGACTTCGGAAGGCAGGCTCGCGCCGTGCGCCAGCGCGTCGAAGCGTCCGACGGCCCAGGCGTTGCTGTTGTCGAGTTCGGAGACCAGCCGCATCACGTCGTTGTTCGACACGACGTTCCGGTTCTCGGCGCGCGCATCGATGGCCTGCTTGACCGCCTCGGTGCCGCCGAGTGCGACCATGTCCGCCTCGATGAAGCCCACCGACATGCCGCGGTCGCGACCGTCCCCGCGCCTGTCCAGATGGGTCAGGAGACGCTTGCCGCGATAGTCCTCAGCCGTGCCGCCGTGATCGAGCGCGAGGGCCTCGAGCCGGCCGGCTTCGAAGCGGCCACGCGCGATCACCAGGGCCGCTTCGGCATTGTCGCCGACGCCTTCGCGCGGCATGAAGGCCGCCACGATAGAGTCGATGTCCCGCTCGATGTTGAGGCCCGTCTTCTCCTCGAACTCCTCGCGGTCGCGCGACGAGGGTTCCATCTTGCGAAAGCGCTGGCGGAACTCGGAGTTCATGACGTTGCGGACGTCGGCGTAGGCGACAACCGCGGCGTCCGCCGGGATGTATTGGAGCTCCTCCGGCCCTGCCGCACGGGACGCCAGTGACACGGGCAGGCCGATGTACGAGGCGACGAGACCCGTTCCCAGACCAACCGCCAGAATGCCCGCGGCAACCATCACGAAGTAGCGTGTCTTCTTCGACATGCGGCGCTCCTACAGACTATTACGAAATCGTGACGGCTGGGGTTCACGACTTGGACCCTCCCGGGGTGGGACTGCTCGGCTTCGCCTCACAGTGGGACTCGCCTTCGCGGCTTCGCCGATCCGGCGCGTAGGACCGGCGCTTTCGCGCCGGTGGGAAAGAACGGCACCTGGCTGGAATTGGCCCGAATGCTGCCGTCCCTACCCGAGCTCGAGCGAGGGCCCAACCGCGCCGAAGGCGAGTCCCACCACGAGGCAAAGCCGAGCGGTCCCCACCCGCCGAGCGAAGCGACGCGGGTCCTGCCACCGAGCGGTCCTACTGTTCCAACACATACTCCCTCCGCTCGACGACGCGCGTGGCCAGCCAGAGGAAGAGGGCGGCGTAGATGGCGAGCCACATCAGGCTGAGCGACGCGGGCGGGGTGTCCCGGAACATTCCCTGGAGCAGGCTGGTGATTCCGTCGGACGGCATCGCATGCGGCACCAGGGCCTGCAGATAGTAGGCCACCGTGAACTGGCGCAGGTAGCCCGGGAGGACCATGACCGTCGGTTCCCAGCCGAAGATGAAGAAGAGGCCGATGACGAGCGGGCGCTTGAAGAACGCGCCGACGAAGGCGAAGAGCGCGCCGTAAACCACCAGGCCCAGTCCCAGGAGCCCGAGGTCCGTCACGAGATTCCCGAAGCTGCCTGGCACCTCGTGGAACGGAACGACCAGGAAGTACACGAGCACCACGGCCGGCAGCACCACCAGCATCGTGCAGGCCACATAGGCCAGATACTTCCCCACCAGCACGGCACCGCGCGGGATGGGCCGCGTGAAGAGGTACGTCAGCGTCTTGTCCTCCACCTCGTCGGCCATGAGTGCCGTGCCATAGAAGACAGCCAGCACGGGCACGATGAAGCGGAGAAACAGCATCCAGATCATGACGCCGAAGACGCCCATGCCGCCGACGGCGCGTCCGTTGACCCTCAGCGCCGACATGCCGAAGCTGTCGAGCGCCCGGACGATGAGCGCGAGCAGGACCGGCCCTCCGACGACGAGGGCCATGAAGACGGTCCGGCGCGACCACAGCATCTCGCCGAGCGAGAGATCGAAGATGCGGCGCGAGGCGCCCCAGAAGCCCATCGTCATTGCTTGACCAGGTAGCGGAACACGGCCTGCAGGTTGTCGTCCGGCGACTGCACTTCGTCGATGGCGCCTGCCTCGCCCGACGCGGCCAGATCCGTGAGGCGCGCGTAGAAGCTGTCGGGCCGCGCCGTCTCCACGATGACCGCGCCAGGTTCGAACCTGAGGCTCAGCACGTCGTCTTCGGCGAGGAAGCGGCGCGCGAGCGCACGCGGATCGCTGCCGCGCACGTACACCGTGTGGGGATGCGTGTCGATGAGGCCGCGAATCTGGTGGACGTTGCCTTCGGCGACGATGCGCCCGTTGTTGATGAGGAGGATGTTGGAGGTCATCGACTCGATCTCGTGCAGGATGTGGCTCGAGACGATGATGTGCTTGCCGTGCCTGGCCCACTCCTTGACGAGCCGGATGGTCTTGCGGCGCATCAGGGGGTCCATGCCCGAGAGCGGCTCGTCCAGGATGAGCAGGCCCGGGTCGTGGACGAGCGCCTGCGCGAGCTTGACGCGCTGGCGCATGCCCTTGCTGTACGCCCCGATCTTCTTGCCGGCCGCCTCCATGAGATCCACGCTCTCGAGCGCGCGGCGCGCCGCCTGGTCGGCCGCGGCCTCCTCGAGACCGTTCAGCCGGACGAGCGCGGTCACCCATTCGAGGCCGGTCATCCGATCGTAGAACGCGTCCTGCTCCGGACAGAAGCCGATGCGGGCGTAGAGGCCGGGATTCCCCCAGATGGGCTCGCCGAACACGCGGATGCTGCCCTGGCTCGGCTTCAGCTGCCCCGTCATGAGCTTCATGAACGTCGACTTGCCGGCGCCATTCGGTCCGAGGAGCCCCGTGATGCCGGGAGGGATCGTCACCGAGACGTCGTTAAGGCCGCTCACCTGGCCATACCACTTGGACAGGTGCTCCGCGTGCACGAGCGCTCCGCCGTCGACGGGCTGCGGCGCGGGCTCGATGGCCTGGTCCCTCCCGGCTCCCGGCTCCCGGATCCCCACGCCCATTGGACTCACCTGCGGCACTCCTCGCGGGGAACCGCAGGTTCGCTCGTGGCAGACCGGCGACGCCGTCGAATGCCCTGAGCGAGCCTCCTGGACAGAGCGAGCCAAAGGGCGATTGTCATGTGACGACCTCCACACCCTTGACCTTGCGGGCCAGAATCACGCACGCCCCCGCGATGATGACGATCACGGTCACGGCCGCCAGGGCCGGCGGAAGGTCGTAGCGCGGCGGCAGCCGGAAGATGACGTCGCCGAGCTGCTCGAGGGCATCGCCCGGCGAGAGCCACGCGAAGGCGCTCGAGCCCGTGATGCCGCGCAGCGCCTGGAACAGGGCCGAGGTGAAGAAGATGAGGCCCGCATACATCACCGCCACGAAGCGGCTGCTCCTCGAGAGCGACGAGAGCGCCAGGATCGTGGTCGAGGCCAGCAGCACCTGGGCCAGCGAGAAGAGCGTGATCGCAGGCAGCAGGTAGACGTTGTTGCGGATGAACGTGAAACTGCCGGCGAAGACCGTCTGCACGATGAGCAGTCCCATGGCCGGGGCGAAGGTGACGAAGGCCAGGAACAGGAAGAGGATGGCCATCTTGCCGACGATGTACTCGGCCGCGGTGAGCGGGCGCGAGAGATAGAGCTGCAGCGCGTTGGCCCGTCGGTCGTTGGCGATGAGCCCCGCTCCGACCCAGATCGTCACGACGAAGACGAAGAAGCCCTGCTGGTCCAGGAACTCGCGGAACGTCTCGCCCTTCGGCGCCAGGAAGGACGCCTGCTGGAAGTTGGCGGAGACGTAGATCTGAACGGCGCGGACCACGAAGGGCGCCCACGCAAAGAGCATCAGCCCGATGAATGCACGCTTGCTGATGATGGACTGGATGCCGGACCTGGCGATGACCTGCCAGGCGCGGCCGATGGCGGCTCGGGTGCCTCCGTAGCGTCGATAGCCCTGATCATGGATCGGCATGGTGGCTACGGCTCGCCCACCGCGCGCGCGAAAACGTCCTCGAGCGTCGGGACGCTCGGCCTCAAGTGCCGCACCTGCACGCGCTCGCGCGCCGCCAGCTGAAACAGCAGCCGCGCGCCATCGTCAGGGGCGCCGCTCTCGCGATCCCCGGGGCCGCCCGGCGACACGCCGGGCACGAACACGCGGATGATGTCCTCGTCGGTGTCGTGGCACTCGCAGCCTTCGCGCGTCAGCACCTGCACGAACTGATGTGGCTCGCCCTTGACGCGCAGCTCGTAGACGCGGCCCTGAGGCCCTTTGAGCGCCACGATAGGGCCCTCCGTGGCCACGGCGCCCTTGTCCACCACGACCACGTGGTCGCACGTGTACTCGACGTCCGGAAGCAGGTGGGACGAGAGAATCAGGTTGACGTTCTTCCTGTGGGCGAGATCGCGAATGAGCTCCAGCATCTCGTCGCGCCCTCTGGGATCCATCCCGTTGGTGGGCTCGTCGAGAAACAGCAGGTCGGGATCGTGCACGATGGCCTGGGCCAGCTTGATGCGCTGCTTCATGCCGGTCGAGTAGGTTTCGAGATTCCGATAGCGTGCTTCGCCGAGACCGACGTAGTAGAGCACCTCGTGCGCGCGCTGCATCGCATCGGCGGCGGGCAGCCCCGAGAGCTGGCCGCAGTAGGCGACGAACGAGACGGCGTTCATGCCGGGAATGTGCGCATCGCTCTCCGGCATGTAGCCCACACGTGCGCGCACGTCGAGCGGCGCAACGGCCACGTCGATGCCCAGCACGCGCATCGTGCCCTTGTCCGGCTTGATGAAACCGAGCAGGGTCTTGATGAGCGTGCTCTTCCCCGCGCCATTGGGACCGAGAAGCCCCACGGCGCCGCCGAGGAAGCTGGCGGAGACGTCGCGAAGAGCCCAGTTCCTGCCGTAGCGGACGCTGAGGTCCTGGCACTCGACGACCGGTGGCAACACGGACGAACCGCTGTCGCCGGCGAACGGATCGGGCGGGCGGCCTGGTCCGGTCGGGGGGACGGGCGAAACCGGCATGCAGTGAAGTATACGGAATCGGGGCGCGGCCCGTTCGGGCGGGGATCAGGCCGCCGGCTGCGGATCGGGCGCGGCGACCGTCGAGCCCGGACGGTTCATCGAGAGGAGACGCTCAGGGGCTCGCCCGAACACGCCTTGTGAGCGAACGCGCAGCGTTCGTGAACGATGCGGGCGAGGTGGACCGGTGCTACAAGGTGCCGCGCAGGCCCAGCGCGTCGGCCTCGAGACGCATGAAACGGATGACGTTGCCGATGTGCTCGGCCAGCGGCAACCCCATCAGCTCGGCACCCTTGTGCAGGTGCTCCCGCGGCACGGCTCTGGCAAACGCCTTGTCCTTCATCCGCTTGACGACCGACGCCGCTTCGAGATCCAAGATGCTCTTGCTGGGCCGCACGAGGGAGGCCGCGGTCACGAAGCCCGCCATCTCGTCGCACGCGACGAGCGCACGCTCGAGCGGTGTCTCCGGCTCGATGCCCGAAATCTCCCACGCGTGCGCCTGGATGGCGCGAATCACCCATTCGGGATAGCCGAGCGAGCGCAGGTGCTCGCAGCCCTTGTTCGGGTGGTCGCCGAGCGTCGGGTAGCGCTCGTAGTCGAAGTCGTGCAGGAGCGCCACGGCGCCCCACTCGTCTTCGCTCGCGCCCTGCTCCCGCGCGTACCCGCGCACGGCCGCATCCACGGCCAGCGCATGCTTGCGAAGACTGTCGCTCTCGGTCCATTCGGTGAGGAGCTTCCAGGCGGCGTCTCGGGTGACAGTCACAAGAGATACGCTAACACGGCGGGCAATCCCGGGAAGGGCAAGGCAACCCTGAAGGGTTGCCTCTACAAGACACGAGGAGGAGAACTTGTGCCTTTACAAGAGACGAGGAGAACTTGTACCTCTACAAGAGACGAGGAGAACTTGTACCTCTACAAGACACGAGGAGAACTTGTGGAGGCAACCCCCCTCTCACGCGCACTTGTGGAGGCAACCCTTCAGGGTTGCCTGAACTCCATCTCCAACGCCCGGCGGAGCACGGCGGCCGCATGCGGGTTGATCCCGAGAGCGTCAATCTCGCCGGCCGTGATCCACGCGATGTCGTCCGCATCGTCTCCTGCGCACGCGGAGCCGTCGGGCGCCGAACACAGGTAGTCCACGATGACGAAGTGATAGCGGACGCGACCGCCGGCATCGTGGTGCACACGGTCGAACGTCTCGATGATCGGCCCGACCTCGACCTCGAGCCCCGTCTCTTCGAGCAGCTCGCGCCGGACGGCATCCGACAGCCGCTCGCCGAGCTCGACGGTGCCGCCCGGGATGGACCACTCGCCCCTGCGCGGTTCGTGGGCACGCCGGATGACGAGCGCGCGTTCGTCCCGCACCACTACGCCGCCCACGCCCACGACTGGCGCATCGGGATACTCTCTGCTCATATGCGTTCCCACACCGAGTATCTGACGTTCACCCTGCCCGCGCGCATGGCTTTCGAGAACATCACGCCGCAGGTCGAGGATGCGGTCCGCACGAGCGGCGTCCGCGAAGGACTCGTGCTCGTCAACGCCATGCACATCACCGCGTCGGTCTTCATCAACGACGATGAGCAGGGGCTGCACGAAGACTACGCCCGCTGGCTCGAGCAGCTGGCGCCGTTCGACGCCTCACCCACCCGTTATGCACACAACCGCACAGGCGAGGACAACGCTGACGCCCACTTGAAGCGCCAGGTCATGGGCCGCGAAGTCGTCGTCGCGATCACGAACGGCGAGCTCGACTTCGGGCCATGGGAACAGATCTTCTACGGCGAGTTCGACGGCCGCCGCCCGAAGCGGGTGCTCATCAAGGTCATTGGAGACTGACGGTACTGAGTTCACAGTTCACAGTTCAAAGTTCAAAGTTGTAACTTTCTCCGGCGCGAGCGATCTACAGCGTCAGCGACGCCGCCGCGTTCAGATCCGGAGCGGCCAGGCGGCCGGCCGCCAGTTGCCGGAAACCCGCCGCGGCAATCATCGCCGCGTTGTCGGTCGAGAGCGATACGCGCGGGATGAAGACGGGAACCTCGATGGCATGGCCGCGCGCCTGAGCCGCGCGCCGCAGTCCGGCGTTGGCTGACACGCCTCCGGCCATCCCCACTGCCCGGGCGCCGTGCCAGCGCGCCGCGGCAAACGTCTTCTCGACCAGCGTGTCGACGACGCGGTGCTGAAAGCTGGCCGCGATATCGCGAACCTCGGCGTCCGGCAGGCGATCGGAGGCCAGAGCGGCCTGTCGGGCGCGAACGTGGCGCAGGACTGCCGTCTTCAAGCCCGAGAAGCTGAAGTCGAATCGCGCGTCGCGGTCCGGCGCATTGCGATCGGGGTTCGTGAGCCGCGTACCTGGCCAGCGGATGGCCGTCCTGTCGCCGGATGCCGCCAGACGGTCGATGATCGGCCCGCCCGGATACCCCAGCCCCAGGAGCTTGGCGACCTTGTCGTACGCCTCACCCGCCGCGTCATCTCGTGTCCGGCCGAGCAGGCGATAGCTCCCCGGCTCGGTCACGAGATACAGGCTGGTGTGGCCGCCGGACACGACGAGGACGACGGCGGGGAGCGGCAGGTTGCCGTGCTCGAGCCAGATCGACTCGACATGGCCGGCGAGGTGATGGACGGCGACGAGCGGCTTGTCGATCGCCCAGGCGGCGGCCTTGGCAAAGGAGACGCCGACGAGCAGCGAGCCCACCAGCCCCGGCCCCTGCGTCACGGCGACGGCATCGACATCCGTCCACGCTGCGCGTGCGTCTGCCAGCGCGCGCTCGACAACGCCGCAGATGTCCCGGACGTGCTGCCTCGACGCCAGTTCCGGGACGACGCCGCCCCACTCGCGGTGGATGGCAATCTGCGATGCGACGACGCTCGAGCGAATCGTCCACGGCCTGGCGCCCTCGACAGACGGCTCCCGCGCGGGCTCGGCGGACTCGACGATGGCGGCGGCCGTCTCGTCGCACGAGGTCTCGATGCCGAGCATCAACATCGCGTCGGGTCACCCGTCACGGTTGGCTGCCGAGTGTCTCGGCGAACGGCGCGCGGAAGATGCCGCGCTCGGTGATGATGCCCGTGATGTACGCCGCCGGCGTCACGTCGAACGACGGGTTGCGGACCTTTGCGTCGGACGGGGTCAGTTGGCTGGCGCCCACGTGGGTCACCTCGCGCGCGCTGCGTTCCTCGATGGGAATCGCCGTGCCGTCGGGCGTGGCGAGGTCGATGGTCGACCAGGGCGCGGCGACATAGAACGGGATGCCGTGCTCCCGCGCGAGAACGGCCACCGAATAGGTGCCGATCTTGTTGGCCGTGTCGCCGTTGGCGGCAATGCGGTCGGCGCCGACGACGACCATGTCGATCTCGCCTGCCCGCATCAGCGCGCCGGCCATGTTGTCGGTGATGACCGTGGTGTCGATGCCGTCCTTCACCAGCTCCCAGGCCGTCAGCCGTGCGCCCTGGAGGAACGGGCGCGTTTCGTCGGCGATGACGCGGACGCGCTTGCCCGTCTCCACGGCCCCGCGGATGACGCCGAGCGCCGTGCCGTACCCCGCGGTTGCGAGCGCACCGGCATTGCAGTGCGTCAGGATCCGGGCCTCCTCGGGCACGACGGCGGCGCCGTGCCGCCCGATGGCCCTGCAGCTGGCCACGTCCTCGTCGTGGATGCGGTCGGCCTCGGCACGAAGCCTGGCCTTCAGTTGATCCACGGACTCGCCCGCCAGGGCTCCCGCGGCGAACGCCTCTTTCATGCGCTCGATGGCCCAGAACAGGTTGACCGCTGTCGGCCGCGTGGCCGCGAGTCGATCACAGGTCTTCTGGAACTCGGTCGTGAACTGGCGCGTACCGGTGGCCTTGCTGCGCGCGGCGCCGAGCGCCACGCCCATCGCGGCACAGACGCCAATGGCCGGCGCGCCACGAATCACCATCGTCCTGATGGCTTTGGCCACCTCGTTGACCGTCGTGCACGTGACGTAGGTTTCGGTGACCGGCAGCTTGCGCTGGTCCACCATGATGATGGCGTCGCCTTCCCAGGCGATGGTCGGAAGCATCAGAGGATCATATCGGGAACCGGGAGCCGGGAACCGGGAGCCGGGAACCGGGAACCGGCCCGCCTCTGCTCGCGCCGGAGGGCAGGCGAGCTCCGGCGAGGTCTCGCCGACACGGCCCGAAGGGCCGCGGAGGCGGAGAGCCGGCCCTACAGCAGCCGGCCGTCGAACGGGAACGGCAGCAGGTCGCTCATCCGGTGGGTCGCGGTCACGCGATGGAGATTGGCGAGGACGACCTCGATGTCCCCGGCGAACTCCCAGAGTATCTGGCGGCAGGCGCCGCACGGGGGCGTCGGCGCGTCGGTGTCGGCCACGACGGCGACGCGCACGAACTGGCGGTGGCCCTCGGAGAGCGCCTTGAACATCGCGACCCGTTCGGCGCAGATCGTCAGGCCGTAGCTCGCGTTCTCGACATTGCACCCGGTCACGACATCGCCCGACGCCGTCTCCAGGGCGGCGCCAACCCTGAAGCCCGAGTACGTGGCCACGGCGTGCTCGCGTGCGTCACGCGCCCGGACCACGAGGGCGTCAGAGGCGCTCAATGACGGCCTCCAGGACCGAGATGAACTGTCCCTTGACCCGGCGCGTCGTCTCCATCACCTCGTCGTGGTGCAGTGGCGCGTCCAGCACCCCCGCGGCCATGTTCGTGATGCAGGAGATGCCGAGCACCTCCATGCCCATGTGCCTGGCCACGATGGCTTCGGGCGCGGTCGACATGCCCACGGCATCGGCGCCGAGCGTGCGGAAGGCGCGGATCTCGGCCGGCGTCTCGTAGCTGGGACCATGGACGGCGACATAGACACCGCGCTCGAGCGAGACGCCGGCGGCCCGGCCGGCTTCGAGCGCGATGGACCGCAGCCGTCGCGAGTACACCTCGGTCATGTCCGGGAACCGGACGCCGAATCGCTCGTCGTTCGGCCCGACGAGGGGGTTACTGCCCATCAGGTTGATGTGATCCTCGATGACCATCAGCCCGCCCTGCTCGAAGCGCGTGTTGATGCCGCCGGCGGCGTTGGTGAGGATGAGGGTCGGGACGCGCAGGCAGCCGAGGACGCGGATGCCGAAGGTGACGGTGGTGAGCGGGTGCCCCTCGTAGAAGTGTACGCGGCCCGAGAGGGCCATCACGCGGCGGCCGCCGACCGTGCCGCCGACGAGCATGCCGGCATGGCCGACAACGGCCGACGCCGGCCAGGATGGAATATCGCTGTAGGGCACCGAGAAGCGATCGGCCAGCCCCTCGGCGAAGCCCCCGAGTCCCGATCCGAGCACCACGGCGACGTCGGCTCCGTGAAATCCCCGGCCCCGCAGCATCTCGGCGGCCTCGACCACCTGATCGAACATGCGTGTCTCCGGTGAGAACAGGCAACCCTGAGGGTTGCCTCTACAAACGAATTGAATCAGGCAACCCTGAAGGGTTGCCTCTACGAAAGAATTGAAACAAGGCCACCCTGAAGGGTTGCCTCCAACAAGAGAATAGCGTTGCCTGTGCTTTCTCCGCCTCGCCGTAGAGGCAACCCTTCAGGGTTGCCTGAGACAACCTACAACAGGAACCCGACAATGATCGCCGTGATGAAATTGGCAAGCGTGCCGGCAATCATCGCACGGAGCCCCAGGCGGGCGAGATCGTGGCGCCGCTCCGGTACGAGCGCGCCGATGCCGCCGATCTGGATCCCGATCGACGAGAAGTTGGCAAACCCGCACAACGCGAAGGTCGCGATGGTGAAGGAGCGGGGGTCGAGCGTCTCCCGCATCGGCCCGAGCTGGGCGAACGCGATGAACTCGTTGAGGACCATGCGTGTGCCGAGCAGGTTGCCCACCGTGGCCGCGTCGCGCCAGGGCACGCCCAGGCTCCACGCGACAGGCGCGAACAGCCATCCGAAAATCTGCTGCAGGCTGAGCCCGACGGTGCCGAGGAGTGCATTCGCGAGGGCGATGAGCGCGACGAAGCTGATGAGCATCGCGCCGACGTTCAGCGCGAGGTGCAGGCCCTCGCCGGTGCCGCGTCCGGCGGCGTCGATGATGTTGACGTCGGTCTTCTCCACCTCGAGCCTGACCGTGCCGAGCGTCTCGGGCACGCCGGTCTCGGGCACGAACATCTTGGCCATCATGAGCGTACCGGGCGCGGTCATGATGACGGCGGTCAGCAGGTGCTTGGGCTCGATGCCGAAGGCGATGTACGCCGCCATGATGCCGCCGGAGATGTGCGCCATCCCTGAGGTCATCACCGTCATCAGCTCGGACTCGGTCATCCGGGCCAGGTAGGGCCGGATGGTCAGGGGCGCCTCGGTCTGCCCCATGAAGATGCTGGCCGCGACGTTGAGCGATTCGGCGCCGCTCGCGCCCATCACGCGGTTCATCACGACCGCGAACAGGCGCACGATGACCTGCATGACACCGAGGTAGTAGAGGATCGCGAAGAGCGCGGCGATGAAGATGATCGTCGGAAGGATCTGGAACGCGAAGATCACGCCGTACTGCGCGCCCGATTCGCCGAGCGCGCCGGTCATCACGTTCGTCCACACCGCCCGATCGCCGAGCGGGCCGAAGACGAACGCGGCGCCGACGACCGAGTAGTCGAGCAGCTGCCGGATGCGGTCGCCCAGCCACTGGAACGTCGCCTGGCCGAGGTCGGTCTTGAGCACGATCAGCGCGAACAGCACCTGGAGGCCGAGGCCCCAGGCGATCACTCTCGGGTTGATCGCGCGCCGGTTCGTCGAGACCGCGTATGCCGCGGCGAGAATGCCCACGAGTCCCACGAGGGACTGCAGGCGGAATACCCAGTCACCCACGATGCCTCCCCTCGTGCCGGATCAGTCCAGGCGCGTCTCGCCGTCGCGGTGGAGCCACGCCATGACGAGCGGCGCCTGAGCCGGCGCGGCCTCGCCCACCGTCAAGGCCGACGCGGCCAGTTGCACGGCCTCCTCGATGGCGGGCCCGTCGTCGAAGTGGAGGTCGAGCACGGGTTGGCCCGCCTCGACCCGGTCGCCCGGCTTCTGCCGCAGCACGATGCCGGCGGCCGGATCGATGGACGCGTCCTTGCGGTCGCGTCCCGCGCCCAGCAGGACGGCCGTGCGGCCAATCGCCTCGGCATCGATGCCGGTCACGAAGCCCGACGTCGGAGCGGTCACCGTGCGGGTCGTCCTGGCCGACGGCAGGCGATCGGGCTCGTCCACGACGCGGGCGTCTCCGCCCTGCCGCGCGATCATCTCGCCGAGCTTCGCGGCCGCCGCACCGCTCTCGAGCGCCGCGCGGACGCGTGCATCCGCCTCTGCGTCCGTGGCGGCCTTCTCCGCCAGCCTGACCATGCGTGCGGCCAGGCGCAGGATGAGGGCCTGAAGATCCGCGGGCCCGCGGGCATGGACGAGGTCGATGCACTCCCGGATCTCGAGCGCGTTGCCGACGGCGCAGCCCAACGGGGCCTCCATCCGGGTGATGAACGCCTCCGTCCTGATGTCGGCCGCCTCGCCGATCGCTACGAGCGCCCGGGCGAGCGTGCGCGCCTCGTCGAACGTCTTCATGAAGGCGCCGCTGCCGCACTTGACGTCGAGGACGAGCGCGTCGCTGCCCTCGGCGATCTTCTTGCTCATCACCGACGCGCAGATGAGCGGCAGGCTGTCGACCGTCGCGGTGACGTCGCGAAGCGCGTAGAGTTTCTTGTCCGCGGGTGCGACGTCGTTCGTCTGGCTGATGATCGCGCACCCGACCTCCGCCAGCGCCGCGCGGTACTCGTCGAGCGACAGCCCGACGCGGAAGCCGGGAATCGACTCGAGCTTGTCCAGCGTGCCGCCCGTGTGGCCCAGGCCGCGACCCGACATCTTGGGGACGATGACGCCGCAGGCGGCCGCCAGCGGCGCCAGGACGATCGACACCTTGTCGCCGACGCCGCCCGTGCTGTGCTTGCCGACCTTGATACCAGGCAGGCCCGAGAGATCGACGCGGATGCCCGACGAGGCCATCGCGCGGGTGAGTGTGGAGGTCTCCGCCGGCGTCATGCCCTTGAGGACAATGGCCATCAGCAGGGCCGACGCCTGGTAGTCGGGCCAGGATCCGTCGGTGACGCCGCGCACGAACGCGCCGATGGCCGCGTCGGACAGCGGTTCGCCGTCGCGCTTGGCGCGGATGATGTCGACGGCACGCATGCGCGCCGGAAGTATATCGTAGGGAACTGCCGGACGCCGGCCGGCACCGACGCGGGTCGCGAGCGCCGCAGACTACCGACCTCGTCGAGCGAAATCCGCGGCCATTCTATAGAATCAACCAGCGGTCGATGACGAGCGCCCACCTACCCGAACCCATGAACGCGGACACGGCGGCGCAGCTGTCCGAATTCGCGCGGGTGTTGAAGGGCGCGGCTCGCGCCGTCTCGCTCTATCCGCCGGGGCACCCGACCCTCCAGGCCGCCCTGACGCGAATCGTCGCCATCGGCGAGCACGTGACCAGCCGCGGACCGTTCGTGCTGACCGTCCTGCCGGATGCGCTGCTCGTGGACGGCCGGCGCCTGGCCCGTCCCGACGCGGGCGCCTCGGACGTGGCCCGGATCCTCCACGAACATCTGGTGGGCGAGCTCCGGATCACCGGCGCCCTCAACGCCGGGGCGTGGCACATGCTCCTCACCATCCTGTCGCGCCCGCCCGAGGACGTGCAGGCCGAAGGCGGCATCGCGAAGGCGTGGATGGCGGCAGGCGGCGGGCCCATCACCATCACCGAGATCGACTACGCCGAGGTCCTTAAGGAGCGCGCAGGGGCCGCGACCGATGCCACGTGGGACGAGATCATCGTCGCGTGCCTGGCAGGGGATCCGAATACCCCGCTCGACGGCCAGCTGCTCGAGACCCTGCTCGAAATCGCCCGCGACGAAGAGCGGCTCCGCGCCTTCATGACGCGGCTGCAGGAACGCGGCAAGGACATGGGGCTGGCGGTGGCGCCTCCACAGAAACAGGCGCTCCTGCGCCTGCTCCACGGACTGGCCAACTACCTGGCCGCCGAGGCGCCCGACGAGTTCGATTCGGTCATGTCGAACCTCGCCGCCGCCTCCACGCGTCTGCCGCCGGACCTGCTGCTGTCGGTGCTCACCGAGCCGGCGCCGCCGGGATCGGTCACCTCGTCCGCACCCGTGGACCTCGGCGGCGAGTTGCAGGCGCGCTTCTCGGACGATCTCCTCGGTGCCTTCGTGGCCGACAACGTGGCGCGCGACCGGCGCGCGACCGGCCGCCTCGTCGAAGCCTTCCACGCGCTGGCGCCCGACGAGTCTCACCGCGAGCACGCGCTCGCGCGCGCCGAAGAGCAGATCGCGCGCACCGACTTCGCCAGCGACCCGCAGTTCGAGCGCCTCTGGGCCAACGCCATGTCGATGCTGATGTCGTACACGGACACGGAGTACGTGCCCGACGACTACGGCCGCGAGCTCGACTACGCGCGCACCCGGGCCATCGAGGTCGAGGCGATCGCCGACGACCCCCCCGATCGCATTGCCGCGTGGATGGACACCGTCGACGGCGAGGACGTCCGCGCCCTCGATCAGCAGATGCTTGGCGATCTGCTGCGCATCGAGGAGCGGCCCGATGCGTGGGCCTCCATGCTGGACGTCGCGCTCGGACGCCTCGAGCAGTTCGTGCTGACCAACGAACTCCGGCTGGCCAACCCGCTCGTCGAAACCATTGCCGACATCGCGCGGCGAGGCGCCGCCTTCGCACCGGCCGCGCGCGACGGCCTCAGGCGCCTGACCGAGGGGCCCATCGTCGCGCACGTCGTGCAGCTCGTGCGGCAGGCATCGGACGCGGAGATGCCCGAGCTCGTCGCGTTCTGCCACGGCGTCGGGCCGGCGCTGGCCATGCCGCTGACGACGGCGCTGGCGCAGGAAGAGAGCCGCCTGTCGGTCCGCAGGCTCAAGGACGTGCTGATCGGATTCGGACAGGCGGCGGCGGCCTCGGCCCGGCAGCTGCGCAGTTCGTCCAACCCCGCCGTCCGGCGGGCTGCCATCGACCTGCTCCGCGCGGTCGGCGGTGGAGACACCTTGAAGGACCTGGGCGTCCTCATCGCCGACGACGATCCGCAGATCCAGCGTGAAGCCGTGCGGGCCATCATCCACATCGGGTCGGCCGACGCCTTCGCGCTGCTCGAAAAAAGCCTCGAGGACGGCACGCCCGCCACCCGCGAGGCCATCGCGCACGGGCTCGCCTCGCTCCGCGACAGGCGCGCGGTCCCGATGCTGCAGTACATCCTCACGCACCTGGACCACCGCGGGGCCCAGGAAGGCGCGTACGTCTCGGCCATCGAGGCACTCGGCCATTCGGGGACGAGCGACGAAGATGTCGCCACGTTGAAGACGCTGCTGGACCGGCGCGAGTGGTTCGCGCCGGCGAGGACCGCCCGCATTCGTGCCGCTTCGGCCCGTGCCCTGCACGCGATGGCCACGCCGGCGGCCGACGAGGCCCTGCGCCATGCGGCCGCATCGGGAGGCCGCGGCGTCCGCACGGCCGCGGAACTGGCCATGAAGCTGCCGCGACGCTCACGCGCGGAGGGAGTGCCGGACTGATGGATCGAGTCAGCCACCTCCGCGCCGGCGAGGACTTCGTTCGCCGCTTTGCCGCCGCCCTGCGCGCCACGCAGCTCTACGCGCCGACGCATCCGCTGGTGCGCCGCGCCACCGACGCCCTCGGCGAAGCGGTGACGGCCCTGCTCGCCGAGGAGCCGACCGCGACCGTCGGCTTCCTCGGCCAGGACATCATCGTCAGCGAGATGCCGATCCCGCGGGCGTGGGATCTCTACAGCGAGCTCATCCGGCGGCTTCAGCGTCTCGGCATCGAGCGCATCGCGCTCGACCGCGGCGTGACCCCTGACGAGATCAACACGCTCCTGCTGACGCTCGGCCGTCCGGAACGGATTGCCGGCCGCGGGGCCCCGGGCGCGACGCCCGCCGACCCCCTCGCGGCGCTGGGCAACCTGCCGCACGTCCGCGTCGGGCGCGTCAAGCTCGACGACCAGGTCGACGTGTCGTCGGCAGACATGGAGGCGATCCGCCGGCTGTACACGGAGTCCGCACGGGTCGCCGAACAGGTCTGGGAAGCCGCCCGCACCGAAGGCAAGCCCGATCCCAGACAGGCGCGGGATCTCATCGAGTCGCTGTCGCAGGCCGTCTCCCAGAACCGCACGGCGCTCATCGCCCTGACCGCCCTCAAGGAGTACGACAACTACACGTTCACCCACATGGTGAACGTGGCCATTCTGACCATGGCCCAGGCCCGCGCCCTCGGCATCGACGGCGGCATGCTGCGCGAGTTCGGGCTCGCCGGGCTGATGCACGACATCGGCAAGGTCCACACGCCGGTCGAGATCCTCCGCAAGCCCGATCGGCTGACCGACGCCGAAATGACCGTCATGCGCCGCCACGTGATCGACGGCGCCGAGATCCTGCGCCGCACGCCGGAGATTCCGTCCCTCGCGCCGGTGGTGGCGTTCGAACATCACCTGCGCCGCGACGGCACCGGCTATCCGGCCGGCGTGACCCGCGCCACGCTCAACCTCGCCACGATGCTCTGCAGCATCTCCGACGTGTACGACGCGATGCGCTCGCAGCGCGTCTACCAGGGATCGCTCCCGACGGACCGGATCATCGAGGTGATGAAGCGCAGCGACGGCCAGCAGTTCGACCAGCACCTCGTGCGGCGCTTCACGCAGCTGATGGGCATCTACCCGCCTGGCAACATGGTGACGCTCGACGATGGCGCCGTGGCCGTCGTTCTGCAGGTGCACGCGCCCGATCCGTACCGGCCGCGCGTGCGCGTCATCATCGATCCGAAGGGCCGCCGGCTCGAGACGCCCGTCGACGTGAATCTCTTCGACCTGCCGGCCGACGGCGCACACGCGCGGCGTATTGTCGCGCCGGTCGATCCGGCGGCGTACGACATCGACCCCCTGACCTGCCTCTGACGCGCGAATGCCACTCCTCCGCATTGTCGTCGTGCTCACCGTCGCCGCCGGCATGGTCTGGTGGCCGGCCGCCCCTCGCGCGCAGACGGCGGCCCAGCCTCGGCTCCTGGTCGTGCTGGTCGTGGACCAGATGCGCCACGACTACATCGAACAGCTGGGCGCGCGGTGGACGCGGGGCCTGGCGCGGTTCGTCCGCGAGGGCGCCGTCTTCGATCGCAATGCCTATCCGTACCTGCAGACGGTCACCTGCGCCGGCCATGCCACGATCGGAACGGGAGCGTTCCCCGCCACGCACGGGATCATCCTCAACGCCTGGTGGCGCGGTACCCGAAACGCATCCTGCACGAACGATCCGGCGGCCTCGCCGGTCGGTTACGCGGACGGCGCGGAACGGGCCGGACACTCCGCCGTGCAGCTGGCCGTCCCCACGCTGGGCGATCGACTCCGCGAGCGCTCGCCGGGCTCGCGCGTGATGACCCTGTCGGTCAAGCCGCGGAGCGCGATCATGCTCGCAGGCCATGGCGGCGTGGCCACGTGGCGCGACGACGAGAACGTGTGGGCCAGCTCGAGCGCGTACGACGCGCCGGACCCCGATGTGCGCGCGTTTCTCGATCGCAACCCCGTCGAACACGACCGGCCGCTCGTGTGGGACCGTCTGCACGACCCGAGCGCCTACCTCGGCCCGGACGATGGTCCGGGTGAAGCGGCGCCGTCAGGCTGGACCACTGTCTTCCCGCATCCGCTGGCCGGCGCGCCGGGCACGCCCGCCCGCCGGTTCGACACGCTCTGGGAGACGAGCCCGTTCAGCGACGCCTACCTGGGACGCATGGCCGCCGAGCTCGTCCGGACCAAGCAACTGGGACAGCGCGACGGCGTGGACATGCTCGGCGTCAGCTTCGCGGCGCTCGACTACGTCGGCCACGCGTTCGGGCCCGACAGCCACGAGGCCCAGGACGTGCTGTACCGATTGGACCAGACGATCGGCGACCTGTTCGACGCGCTCGATGCGACGGTCGGCCGCGATCGTTACGTCGCGGGGTTGAGCGCCGATCACGGTGTCGCGCCCATTCCCGAGGCGCGCACCGGGGCCGGGAAGGCGGGAGGCCGCGTCGTGCTGGCCGAGCTCGTCAAGGTGGCCAACGCCGCGCTCGAGCCGACGCTCGGACCCGGCCCGCACGTCGTGCGCGCGGAGTACACGCAGATCTACCTTTCGGAGCCGACGCGCCTGCGCGTGGCCGGCCAGCCGGCGCTCCTCGAGCCCGCGATGAAGGCGCTCAGGGCGCTTCCGGGCGTGCTGCGCGTGATACCGAGCGAAGGCCTCGAGTATCAGCGTCGTTCGAGAGATCCCGTCGTCCGGGCGGCGTCGCTCAGCTACTTTCCCGGCCGGAGCGGGCAGATCGTGGTCGTGCCGCGCCGGTACTTCGTCATGAGCACCGCCACGGCCCGCGGCACGACGCATGGGACGCTCCAGGACTACGACCAGCGCGTGCCGCTGCTCTTCGTCGGCGCGCCGTTCAAGCGCGGCCATTACAGCGCGCGTTCGTCGCCGGCCGATCTCGTCCCGACGCTGGCCGCCACCATCGACCTTGCCATGCCTGGCACCGATGGCCAGCCGCGGCGCGAGGCGTTCCGACGGTAGAATGGAGCGGTCGCCCCTGCCCCTCCGGCCTCGCACCGGCGCGCACGACCTCCTGCGCGCCAGGAGACGAAGGATCGCCATCCGATGATCAGATCGAAGGCTCTCGTCCGCAGTGTGGGGTGCGCGCTCGCGGGGGCTGCGGCGTCATGGGCGATCGTGACCGGGCAGGACCGCTCGCCGTCCACCGGCGCACGCGCCCTCGTCCAGGAGATCGGCCTCCCCGGCATCGATCGCGGGATCCGCAGGCAGGACATGCCGCGCGACCCGTCGCAGCCGGCGATCGAAGCTTTTCACGTCGACCGCGCGGCAGGCCCGTTGCCGGACATGGTGCCGGGCGGCGTCATCGTCAAGTTCAGGCCCGGCGCCGATCGCAACGCCGCGGTGGCCGCGACGCTGAGCCAGGTGTCCGGCATCGATGCCGACCGCCCGTCATGGGCCAACTTCGAGGTTCTGACCCTGGCGGCGGGCGACGATCCGGAACGGGCCTCGGCCGAGCTCGGCGCGCGGGCCGATGTCGAGTACGCCCAGCCCCGCTACCGCGTGCGCAAGCAGCTCAGGCCAAACGATCCGCTGTACCCGGACCAGTGGAACTTTCCCGCCCTGGACATGGAGCGCGCGTGGGACATCCAGCCCGGCGCGACGGCCGAAGTCGTCGTCGCGGTGCTCGACACGGGAATGGCCTTCCGATCGGGCACGTTCCGGTACATCTCGCGATTTCCGTTCAGGCTGGAGAGCGGCGGTCCGGTCTACCCCGCGCTCGGCGTGGTGGACGTCCCGTTCGCGGCTGCGCCGGAACTCGGGGAGTCGTCGCGCTTCGTCGCGCCGCACGACTTCATCTGGAACGACACCGAACCGGTGGACCTCGACGGCCACGGCACGCACGTCTCGGGAACCATCGGGCAGCTCACCAACAACTCGGTCGGCGTGGCCGGCATGGCCTTCAACGTCCGGCTGATGCCCGTCAAGGTGATTGACGACGTCTGGGACTTCGTGTTCGGCTCGCCCGAGAGCGGCACCGACGATACGCTCGCGCGCGGCATCCGCTACGCGGTCGACAACGGCGCGCAGATCCTCAACATGAGCATCGGGCGCCACGCCGGCGGACCGGCGCCGGTCGTCGAAGATGCCCTGCGCTATGCCGTGGGCCGCGGCGCGTTCATCGCGATCGCGTCGGGCAACACGCGCGAGATGGGCAACGAGCCCAACCGCATCGGCGCCATCGCACCGAGCCTGGACGGATGCGTCGTCGTCGGCGCGGTCGGCCGGTCGCTCGATCTGGCCTACTACTCCACGACGGGCGCGAGCGTGGAGCTCGTCGCGCCGGGTGGCGACACACGGCGCGAGGGCGCGCCCGAAGGCGCCATCCTGCAGCAGACGCTGGACCAGGACCTGCTGGCCACCTACACCCTGCCGCCGTCGCAGTTCGGTCCGCCGCGCGCGGATTCGTTTGCGTACTACTTCTCGCAGGGCACGTCCATGGCCACGCCGCATGTCTCCGGGTTTGCGGCGCTGCTCATTCAGCAGGGCATCACCGATCCGGCCGCCATCGAAGCGGCCATGAAGCACTACGCCACCGACAAGGGCAGCCCCGGCCGGGACGATGAATACGGTGTCGGGCTCATCAATCCGCGAGCGACGCTCCGTGGGCTCGGACTGGGTCGCTAGTCCCCGAGCGCGGTGAAGAGAGGCAACGTGAACAGCCGCCGGACCGAGTGTGAAGGGAGAATCCCGACCGTGCATGGGCTCGTCCGACATCTCGTCCTCAGCGCCCTGCTGATCGCCGCAGGGGCTGTGCCCTCGGCGGCGCAGGCGGTGGACATCAAGGGATACGGCATGGTCGGCAGCATGCGTTTTGCCGCGAGCGAGAGCTTCGAGGCCGTGCTCGGCTCGTCGAGCGGCGTCATCTTCGGTGGAGGCGCCGAGGTCGGGTTGCCGCTCGGCGGCTTGTACGTGGGCATCGGTGCGTGGCGCTTCGAGGACGAGGGCGAGCGTGTGTTCATCTCGGGCAGCGACGTGTTCCCTCTCGGCATCCCGTTGAACGTGACGATCACGCCCATCGAGATTACCGGCGGATGGCGGTTCAGGAACCTGTCGCCGCGCGTGGTGCCTTACGTTGGCGGCGGCTGGAGCTCGTTTGGCTACGAGGAAACCTCGGAGTTTGCCGAAGCGGAGGAGGATGCCAGCGAGCGATTCACCGGATTCCACGTGCTCGGCGGCGCCGAGGTGCGAGTCCTGCAGTGGATGGGCATCGCGGGCGAGATCGCCTGGACGCGGATTCCCGACGGCCTCGGCACTCCGGGCAGCGCGTCGGAGCACTTCGGTGAGACGGACCTCGGCGGGACGAGCCTCCGCCTCAAGATCACGGTTGGCCGCTGATCGCACGTTCGAACGGCGGGTCCTGCAGGTCGTCCGCCGGGTTCCCGTCGGCCGGGTGGTCACCTACGGTACGGTGGCGCGCCTGGCGGGCCGGCCCGGCGCCGCACGGGCGGTCGGCAACATCCTCGGTCGGGCCCGCGAAGCGGGGGTCCCGTATCACCGCGTCATCGCCGCAGGCGGCAAGCTCGGCGGCTATTCGAGCCTGCCGCTCAAGCGGGCCTTGCTCCAGGCCGAGGGCCTGACGGTCACCGGCTCCCGGGTCAGGGACTTTTCGGCCGTAAGTTGGCCGAAACATGGCGCTTAGGAACCAAGCGCCAGCGCCGAACGTCTTTCTGGGCGTGATCAACCCAGGCCGTCACGGTGCCGTCTAAGCCTACAGGCGAAGGAAAGAGCGCCGACCTGGTACTGGTCGGACGCATCAGGGCCGGCGACCCGGCCGCCTTCGAGAGGCTGTACCGGCAGCACGCCACGCGCCTTTACAATCTGGCGGGGCGCATGGTCGGCAGCTCGCAAGAGGCCGATGACCTGCTTCAGGAGATTTTCCTGCTGGCGTATCGAAAGCTGGGCGGCTTCCGGGGGGACTCGTCACTCGGTACGTGGCTGTATCGGCTGGCGATGAATCACTGCCTCGACGTCCTCAGGAATCGCCAGACACGCATGGCGCACCTGACCGACTCGATGGATGCGCCGAATGCGGCGGCGGTGGCCGCGCCGGGGCCGGCGCTCGGCGCGGTGAGCCGGATCGACCTCGAACGGGCAATCACGGCGCTGCCGCCGGCGTGTCGGGCCGCGTTCCTGCTGCACGACGTGGAGGGCTTCGGACACGTCGAGGTGGGATCGATCCTCGGCATTTCCGAGGGCACGTCGAAGTCGCAGGTGCACAAGGCGCGCCTCCGGATTCGCGAGTATCTTGCGGGCGATGTCAGGGGCACGCGGGGCAGGAAACACGAGGACGCATCGTGAATTGTCAGGAACTGCCGCTGGCCGACTTCGTGGACGGCGAACTCGACGCCGCCTCCGAGCGGCAGGTCGAGCGCCATCTCGAGGAGTGTCCGGAATGCCGGGCGCTCGTGGCGGACCTGCGCACGGTTCGCGCGGCCGCCTTCACGCTCGACCGGCAGGAGCCGCCGGCGGGACTGCTCGCGTCGCTGCAGTCGGCGATCGCCGTCGAACAGGCAACGGCGGCTCAGCCGGCGCGCTGGCCGAACACGCCGGCGGCGTGGGGCGTCTGGCTGGCCGCGGCCGCCGCGCTCGTGCTGGCCACGTCGTTGACCGTACTGCCGCTGGTCCGAGGCGGCGAGGCGCCGGCGCCTGCCGGGTCGGCCGCCGCCGACGATGCCGCGCTCGTGGACTCGGTCGAAGCAGACCTGAAGGCGGCCGAGGCCCATTACGAGAAGGCCATTCAGGGCCTCGAGCAAATCGCGCGCAGCGACAGCACGGAGCTCGAGCCGCAGGTCGCGGCCGTCCTGCAGAAGAACCTGCAGGTCGTCGACCAGGCGATCGGGGAGAGCCGTGCCGCGCTCCGCGACCAGCCGGCCAATGCCGGCGTCCAGCAGAACCTCTTCGACGCCATGCGGACCAAGGTGTCGCTGCTCCAACAGACCGTCGAGCTCATCAACGAGATGCGCAAGGGCAACCAGGCCGAGGCCGGGCGCCTGATGCAGGACCTGTCACGGTGACGCCATGATCGATTTCCGTCTTCTCGCACTCTTCGCGGCCGCGGCCGTCACCGTGACGCAGCCGGTTGGCGCGGCGGTCACTGCCCCCCTGCACCCTGGCGACCACGCGTCGCGCGCCGGGTGGCTGGACCGATACAGCACGGCGCGACAGGGAGCCGAGCAGTCCGACCGCACCTCGCAGACCTTCAAGGTCGGGGACGGAGCGGCGCTGGATCTCTCCAACGTGGCGGGCGACGTCCACGTGACCGGCAGCGGCGGCGGCGAGATCCGCATCGAGGCGGTCAAACGGGTGCGTCATCGCGACCCCGACACCGCGAAGCGGCTCCTCGAGGAGTTGCGGGTGGAGATCTCCCACGTCGGCGGGAGGGTCGAAGTCCGAACGATCACCCCGCGCCGGCCATCCGGCAGCAGCCGCGGCCAGTCGGTCCAGGTCGAGTACACGGTGTCGGTGCCTCGGTCGGCCCTGGTCACCGTCAAGGCCATTTCCGGAGACGTGAGCGTGACCGACGTCAGGGGTGAGGTGCGTGCGGAGGCCATCAGCGGCGACGTCACCGTGCAGGCGACACCCAATGTCGCCCTCGCCAAGACCGTCTCCGGCGACGTGACGGCGCGCGACATCGACGGAGCCTCGTCGCTGTCGCTCGGCACGGTGAGCGGCTCGGTCATCGCCACCAACCTCAAGGCCCGAACCCTCGAATCGGTGACCGTGAGCGGCGACCTCCAGCTGACCAACATCGAGGTGGACCGGCTCATGGCCAAGTCCGTGTCGGGCGACATCGAGTTCGGGGCGACGCTCGTCAAGAACGGCCGCTACGAGCTCAACTCGCACTCCGGCGATGTGCGGCTCACGCTGGCCGACACGACCGGCTTCGAGCTGAACGCGACGACCTTCAGCGGGAGCGTCCGGTCGGACTTCCCGGTGACGCTCAGGGCCGACGGCGGCGGCCAGCGATCGAGTCGTGGATCCACGCGGGCCATTCGCGGGTCCTACGGCGATGCCAGCGCCCTCATCACCGTCCAGACCTTCAGCGGCACGATCGTCATCACGCGGAAATAGCACGTCAACCCAACGGCGTGGACCGCGCCGGCAACCGGCGTCTGCCGGGGAAATCGGCCAGCCCATCCGCAAGGGATACTGATTTCCCGAACCCGACTGCTATAATTCCCGGCGGAGGCTTCCTGTATATGACCCCAAGATGGCTTGTCGGGACCGTGGCCGCCGCGCTCCTGTCGGTGACCGCGGCCGCTCAAACACCACAGGGCCAGGTACCCGCCGCCCAGACCTCGCTTGGATCGGTGCAGATTCCGCGCGCCGTCATGGCCAACGGACAGCCGCTCAGGGCAGGCACCTACCAGGTGCGGCTGACGGCCGAATCGCCGGCGGCGACGCCGGGTATCGCGATGGATCGCTGGGTGGAGTTCGTCCAGGGCGGCAAGGTCGTCGGCCGCGAAGTGGTCAGCATCGTCCCGCCGTCCGAGGTGGAACTGATGCACAGCCGGACGCGTGGAGGGCCACGCCCGGCGGCTGGCAGCTCGCGCGTGGAGATGCTGAAAGGCGACGACTTCCTGCGCGTCTGGATCAACCGCGGCGGCGTCAACTACCTGATCCACATGCCGCCGGCTACGGCGTAAGCCGCGGCCGTCGCTGCAGATCGTTCACGGGAGGCCGGCCCGCTCCGAAGGCGCCGGCCCTCGTCGTGCTTCGAACCTCCGTGCCCTACCCTCCGATGCTCATCACATCGAACTGCTCGTGATGCAGGTGCACGTCGGGCTTGACGATGACATCCCGGCCCAGCAGTGACTTGAGGTCCTCGAGGACGCCCCGCTCCTCTTCCTTGAGCGCGCGCGCGATATCGGGGTTGACGCGCAGCAGCACGCCGGGCCCGTCCAGGTCCTGGCCGACCTTCCTGACCTCGGTCAGAATCTCGTAGCACACCGTCGAGCTCGACTTGATCGTGCCGGCGCCCGAGCAGTACGGGCACGGCTCGGTCAGCACGCGCTCGAGGCTCTGCTTGACGCGCTTGCGCGTCACGATGACCAGGCCGAAGTCGGAGACCTGGAGCGCCTTCGACGGCGCGCGGTCCTTCCTGAGCTCCTGCTCCACCGCCTGGAACACCTTCTGGCGGTTCTTCTTCTCCTCCATGTCGATGAAGTCGAGGACGATGATGCCGCCGAGGTCGCGCAGCCGGATCTGCCGCACGATCTCGCGCGCGGCCTCGAGGTTGGTCTTGAGGATCGTGTCCTCGAGACGGCCGGCGGTCTTCTTGCCGACGTAGCGCCCGGTGTTGACGTCGATGGCGACGAGGGCCTCGGTCTGGTTGATGACGATCGAGCCGCCCGACTTGAGCCACACCTTGCTCCGGAGCGCCTTGTCGAGCTCCGCCTGGACGCCGTACTCCTCGAAGATCGGGTAGTCCTTGTCGTAGAGCTTCACGCGCGGGGAGAGCGACGGCATGATGCGCGCGATGAACTCCACGATGCGCTCGTGCTCGCGCGGGTCGTCGATGCGAATGGCCGTGTAGTCGTCGGTCAGCAGGTCGCGGAGCAGCTTGTTGACGAGGCTCGGCTCCTGGTAGATGACGGCCGGCGCGCGGCGGCCCTCGGACTTCTGCCGCATCTCGACCCAGATCTTGTGGAAGTAGTGGAGGTCGGCCAGGATGTCCTCCTTGGTCCGGTCCTCGGCGGCCGTGCGGATGATGACGCCCCCGCCGAACTGGTGCTGGTCGCGGAATTCCTTGACGATGCCGCGCAGCCGCGAGCGCTCGTCGCGCGTCGCGATCTTCCGCGAGATGCCGATGTGGTCCACCGTCGGCATGAACACGAGAAAGCGGCCGGGCAGCGTGACGTGGCACGTGAGGCGCGCGCCCTTGGTCCCTAGCGGCTCCTTGGCCACCTGCACGACGACGTCCTGGCCCTCCTTGAGCAGGTCCTCGATCCTGGCCTCGGGCTGGCGCTCCCTCTCACGGTCTCGGCCTTTCTCGACACCCTCGGCCGCCGCCTTCGGCTCCACGTCGTCGTCGCCGCCCTCGAGATCGTCGAGCGAGGTGATGACGTCGGAGACATACAGGAACCCGTCGCGCTCCAGCCCGAGGTCGATGAAGGAGGACTGCATGCCCGGCAGCACCTTGGACACGCGTCCCTTGTACACATTGCCGACGACGCCGCGGTTGCGCTCGCGCTCGACGAAGATTTCGGCCAGCTGGTCGTCCTCGAGGATGGCCACGCGTGTTTCGTGGCCATTGGAGGAGATGATCATCTCTTTGGTCATACGTTGCTCGACAGGGTCGGGAACCGGGAACTGGGAACCGGGAAGGGCAACCGCAAGACCACTGGTCGATCCGCCGAATCCAGGACGGCGAGGCGCCCTGTCCTCCGGTCTGCACGCCAGCGTGCATCCGATCCCGGGCTCCCGGCTCCCGGTTCCCGTCTGAATCAGTTGGTAAATCGCCGCATCCGCACGTTGAGGATGAGACCGAAGCCGGCCAGCGTGGCGATCATCGAGGATCCGCCGTAGCTCATGAGCGGCAGTGTGAGCCCCTTGACCGGCACGAGGCCGGCCGACATGGTGATGTTGTAGATCACCTGGAACGTGAACGACGCGAGCACGCCCAGGATGAGATACGCACCGAGCCGATCCTTGGCCAGCCGCGCGGCGTCCAGGGATCGGAGGATGACGAACAGGTACAGGGCCAGCGCGACGACGACGCCCGCAAAGCCCTGTTCCTCGGCGAGCACCGAGAAGATGAAGTCGTTGTGCGCGACGGGCAGGAACCTGAGCTGGCCCTGCGTGCCTTCCATGAAGCCCTTGCCCCACGCACCGCCCGAGCCGACTGTGATGCGCGCCTGGATCTGCTGGTAGCCCGCTCCGCGCGGGTCCTGTTCCGGGTCGAGAAAGGTCGCGATGCGCTCCCGCTGGTAGTCCTCGAGGCCGAACTGGTAGGCCACCGGCGCCGCCAGCACGGCGACGAGCGCGAGCACGCCCAGATACTTCATCGGCATGCCCGCGACGTAGGTGATGGCCAGGAGCACGGGCAGGAGCGTCACGGCCGTCCCCAAATCGGGCTGGCGCGCGATGAGCAGGAACGGCACGGCGGTGATCACCGCGGCGAGGATCAGGTCCTGGTTGGTGAGCGCGGGGCGCCGCGACTCGCCCATCATCTTGGCCAGCATGAGCGCGAGCGTCGCCTTCGCGAACTCCGACGGCTGCAGGTTGAAGACGCCGAGATCGATCCACCGCCGCGATCCGCCGCGCACGGCGCCGAAGAACAGCACGCCGACGAGCGCGATGATCATCGCCAGGTACAGCCAGTGCGACTTGTCGGCCAGGGACCGGTAGTCCACGGCCAGGCAGACGGCCATGGCCAGGGTGCCCAGACCGACGGCGTAGACCTGCGTCCAGTAGACGCGGGTGAGCCCGCCGGTCGTGCTGTAGATCATCGCCAGGCCGATCGCGCAGAGCGCGAACACCGCGGCAATGAGCAGCCAGTCGATGTGGAAATGGAGGCGGCGCTCGAACATCAGGGCTCGAAGTCCGCGGTGTTGCCCGCGGGCCGCGGCGCGGCGGGCGCCGGGGGCGCGGGCTTCGCGGCGGACGGCACGGCCAGCACCGGCAGCGGCAGGCCGTCCCTCTGCGCGAAGTAGGTTTCGAGGACGTGGCGGGCGATCTGCGCCGCCAGTGCGCTGGACCCCGCGTGCTCGGCGAACACCGCGCCGGCCACCTCGGGGTTGTCGCGCGGCGCGAAGAAGACGAACCAGCCGTGATCGCGCAGATCGCGCGCGCTCCCGGCCGCGCGGGCGCGGCCCTGGTGCGAGATCACCTGCGTCGTACCGGTCTTGCCCGCCACGTCGCGCCCCGCGATCTGGGCGCGCCGCGCGGTCCCGCCGCCGTTCACCGCCATCCACAGCCCGTCGTGCACCGCGGCGATGGTCGCCGGCTTCAAGAGCAGCGGGGGAAAGGGATTCGCGGGCGGCGGCACGTCCTCCCAGCCCTCGCCGTCGTCGACGGCCGTGACCAGCCGGGGCACGACCTGCGTCCCGCCGTTGGCGATGGTGGCCATCATCACCGCCATCGACATCGGCGTGACCGAGAGCTGTCCCTGCCCGATGGCGACCGAGATGGTCTCGCCCGCGTACCACTTCTCGCCCGTTCGCTTCAGCTTCCACTCCGTCGAGGGCACGATGCTCTCGATCTCGTTCGGCAGATCGATGCCGCTCTTGCCGGCCAGCCCCAGCTTCTCGGAGTACTCGTGGAGGCGGTCGACGCCGACCATGTTGCCCAGCGTGTAGAAGTAGGTGTTGCACGACCGCTCGAGGGCATGGCGCATGTCCATCCAGCCGTGCTGGCCGAGACACCGGAAGAAGCGGCCGTAGAAGGTCGCGCCGCCCGCGCAGAACACCCGGTGATCCGCGGAGACGAGGCCCGACTCGAGCGCGGCGGTCGCGACGACGATCTTGAACGTGGACCCGGGGGAGTAGCGGCCCTGGATGACGCGGTTCTGCAGCGGCCGCAGCGGATCGGTGTTGAGGGCGCTCCACGCCTGCCGATCGATGCCGGTCGCAAACGCATTCGGATCGAACGAGGGAAGGCTCGTCATGGTCAGCACGTCCCCATTGCGGGGGTCGAGCACGACCATCGCGCCCCAGTTGCCATGCGCGCGGAAGGCGTCTTCGGCCGCCCGCTGCATCTCGTAGTCGAGCGAGAGTCTGACCCGCTGCCCTTCGACGGCGGGGATCTCTTCGATCGGCCGGATCTCGCGGCCCACGCTGTTGACCACGACCCGCCGGGCGCCGTCCTCACCCATGAGCGTCTGGTTGTACACGCGCTCGATGCCGAACTGCCCCACGATGGATCCGGCGGCCACCGACTCGACGGCCATCTGCTGGTCGCTGGCCTCGCCGACATAGCCGATGAGATGCGCCGCGAGCTTGCCCGCGGGGTACTGGCGCGTCGGCACTTCCTGGACGACGACGTCGGGCAGCTCGAAGTCGAGGCGCCGCGCGGTGACGGCCGCCACCTGCGCGAGCGTCGCGTCCGGCAGGACGACCACGGGGCGGTAGGTCGGCTCGCGGCGATGCCGATCGACCGTCTCGCGGATGCGCGCTTCGTCGACGCCCGTGACCTCGGCCAGCAGCTGCACCGTGCGGTCGAGATCGCGCGTGTGCTCGCGGACGATGGAGATGTTGAAGGCGCTGCGATTGTCGACGAGGACGTGGCCGTTCCTGTCGTAGACGGCGCCGCGCGGCGCGCGGAGCGAAAGCGTCCGTTGATGGTTGTTCTCGGCCATCTCGCGAAACCGGCCGAACTGGACGATCTGGAAGAACCAGAAGGCGCCGACGAGCGACCCGAAGACGACGAGCACCGCCACCCGCAGCCACCTGAGCCGCACGGCCAGCCGTCGACGGTCTTCTGCAATCGCCATTGCGGTTCTCCTCCTATCCTATCGGCTTCGCGGCGTCTTCGATAGCACCAGACGCCCCTGGCGTCCCCTGCGCGTGCCGCGACGCCGCGTCAAGGACGGCGTCCTCGTCTCGCCTGCCGCGCGTACCGGCGCGCCGCGACGAATCGGGGCAGCCAGTCCAGGGCCTGCGAGATGATGACGCCGACGAACCCGTTGCCGAGCGCCTGGGTCGCGACCTCGCCGTAGGGCGAGGGGAACTGCCTGAGGTCCAGCAGGACGTACAACCCCATGAACACGGCCGCGTGCAGCGCCGTCGCGGCCACGAACACCACGAAACGCGGCAGCGGCGCCGCCACGATGAACTGGGTGCTCAGCACCCCGACGAGAAATCCGACGATCGTCTTCGCCAGCCCGCCGATGCCGAGGATCCCGCTCGACAGGGCATCCTGGATGAGCCCGGCGAGGCTCCCGGCCAGGAGGCCCGCGATCGGGCCCGACGAGAGCGCCAGGTACACGACGGCAATCAGCACGAAGTCGATGGCCGTCGTGCCCCGCATGATCATCCCGCCGAGCGTCGTCTGCAGGGCCAGGGCGGCGGTGATGATGGCCAGGTAACCGAGCACCCTCACGGGACGCCGTCTTCCCCTTCGCGCGCCGGCGGCGGCGTCAGGACCACCAGCACCTCCTCGAGCCGCGTGAAGTCGACGGCCGGCCGGACGACGATCTCGTGGTACGTCCCGCGCCCTCCGTCCACGCTCTCGACCGTGCCGATGACGAAACCCTTCGGATAGATGCCGTCGATGCCGGACGTGACGACGAGGTCGCCGACGTCGACGTCGGCCGTCCCCGGCACGTACTGCATCTGCAGCTCGCCGGCGCCCGCGCCGATGACGACGCCCTGAGCCCGTGAACGCTCGATGGTCGCGCCAACGGCGGCGTTCCTGTCGATGAGGAGCTGGACCTTCGCGGCGCGTCGGCTCGGCAGGATGACGCGTCCCACCACGCCGTTGGCCGAGATGACCGCCATGTCGGCCCGGACCCGATCGTCGCCGCCCTTGTCGATGGTGATGGTGCGGAACTCGGGGCTGGCACCGGCCGCGATGACCTCGGCGGCCGTGGTTTCGAGACCCGCGCGCTCGCGCAGTTCGAGCAGCTGGCGCAGGCCCTCGGTGCGCCTGGCGAGCGCACGTTCCTCCTGCAGGCGCACCTGCAGGGCGCGCAGTTCCTCCTCGAGCGCCGCGTTCTCGAGGTGGGCCGTCCGGAGGCCGATGTAGCCGGTCCAGATGCCCCGGACACTGTCGACCGCACCCATGGTGAGGCGCTGCACCTCCGCGAACGAGCCGAACGTGACGACCTGGAGGAGCGGCAGGCCGGAGGCGTTGCTCACCTGGGCGGAGATGAGCGCCACGTGCAGCACGATGGCCGCCCCGAGCAGCAGCCCGGGGCGCTGGCGGACGTCGGGGAGCGGCATGTGCGTTACGGGTGTCGGGAGCCGGGAGCCTGGATCCGGGAACGGGGATCCGGTTCAGAGTCGCGGTTCCCGGTTCCTGTTCCCGGTTCCCGGTTCCTGATCGCGGTTCCCGGTTCCCGGTTCCTGGATCCCGATCCCGATCCCGATCCCGATCCCGGTTCCCGGCTCCCGGATCCCGACTCCATCTCCAGTCCCCTAGTCGATCGCGATCTTGCGCAGCAGATCGAACTCGCCCAGCATCTTGCCGGCGCCGAGCACGACCGAGGACAGCGGGTCTTCGGCGCTCGAGACGGGGAGGCCGGTCTCCTCGCGCAGGCGCTTGTCCAGGTTCTTGAGCAGCGATCCGCCGCCCGTGATCACGATCCCCCGATCGACGATGTCGGCCGAGAGCTCCGGCGGCGTGCGCTCCAGCGCCACGCGCACCGCATCCACGATGACGTTCACGGTCTCGGCCAGCGACTCGCGAATCTCCTCGTCGCTGATGGTGATCGTCTTGGGCACGCCCTCGATGAGGTGGCGCCCCTTGATCTCCATCGTAATCCGCTCTTCGAGCGGATAGGCGCTGCCGAGCTCCATCTTGATCTGCTCGGCCGTGCGCTCGCCGATGAGCAGGTTGTACGTCTTCTTGATGTACTGGATGATCGCCTCGT
>CAZJBN010000042.1:0-31351 GCA_964543955.1 uncultured Bifidobacteriaceae bacterium | reverse complement strand
GTGTCTATCTGCGCATCTGTGTCTATCTGCGCATCTGTGTCTATCTGCGTATCTGCGTATGCCTGGCAATCTGTGTATTCAGCAGCACACGGAGTCGAGCAGCAGCCCCGCGCGGGCGGCAAACGACGGATGGCGCACGTGGCCGTCGTCGAACACGTGCTCGGCGAACGATACGCCAGCGCGCGTGAGGGCCTGGTGGTCCAGCGCGGCCTTCTCCTCGGTGTACCACTCGTCGCGAAGCCCGCGGCCGATGAGGACGGGAGGAAGGAGCGATGCGTGCGGCGCGACGTCGGGCGGCAGGTCACCGGCGAGGATGACGAGACCATGGCACGGGTGGCCGGCAAGGGCGGCCGCACGGTAGGCCATGGCCGTGCCCTGGGAGAAGCCGCAGTACACGATCCGCGGCGTCACCAGCGGGTCACGGGCAAGCACTTCGGCGACGACCGAGCCAACGTAGGCGATGTTGTCCTCGATGACGAGCGCGCGGTCCTCACGCGTCATCCACGCGGCGACGACGTCGCCCTTCCGCGTGTAGTACCGGTTGAGGCCCTGCACGCTCACGAGCATCCACGGCCGCCCGGCGGCTATCGCCGAGAGGTGAGCCATCTCGATCGCCGCGGTCTCGCCCTGGCCATGGAACCCGACCAGCAGTCCAACTGGCGCCGCGCCCGGCCTGGACGTCAGGTATCGGCCGTGCACGGCCGCGAAGATGGCATGCGATTCGATGGGCACAATCGTTACCATGCGCCGTCCGGCGGCGCAGCGTCCAGTCCGGGTTGTCTACCGGACCCGGACTATTGCAGCACGTCGAACATGCGGCTGAACTTGACGGTGAGCGACCGGTCGGTGCGCTCGGGCCGATCCGGGAAGAGGTCGTAGAGGCCGCGCGAGTCGTTGTAGACGATGAAGAGGCCGGTGTTGGCCGCCTGGAGCCAGCCGAACCGCAGGTTGATGGACCAGGCGTCGGCCCGATCGTTGTACTGCACGAGCGACTGCAGGAACGTGCGTGCGTTGAACGAGTAGGACACGCGCGTGCGCAAGAGGTTGGTGATGAAGTCGCCCGTGGCCAGGTTGACGTCGTTCCGCGAGTAGGCGAGCTCCAGGTTGAACGCCTCGCTCGGCCGGATGCGTACCGTGGGGTTGAGCGTCACGCGGTCGCCATTGAAGAACCCGCCGACGAAGGTCTGCAGGTTGAGGCTGAGCGGCGCGCCCTGGTTCGTCATCAGCACCATCTGGGCCTCGACGTTGTCGTAGGTGCCGGGCGGCACGAAGATGCCGGGATAGATCTCGAACGGCGTGCGCACGCCCTCCCTGGTGAGATTCATGCCGGTGTGCACTTCGGTGCTGTCGCGGAACTGCCAGTGGTTGTCCAGGTGCACGTACCCGGTCTCCTGGAAGCCGTCGAAGCCCCAGAAGCCGCGGAACGTGGCGTGCGGCCGGAGTTCCTGGATCTTGATGAAGTCCTGCGGGCGAAAGCGTGTCATGAGCCGGACATCGGGCTTCCTGTAGCCGCGGCGGCTGAGGAAACCGACCTCCGGATTGAAGTTGTCACCGACCTCCTGATACCCGGCGTCGATGTCGTACTTCGGGTAGAGCACGCGCGTGCGGATGTTGAACGCGTGCTCGCTGCCGCTCAGGCCCGGAGTGTCGGTATGCGCGAGGAAGCCGGACACGGTGTTGTTGCGGCCGATGCCCCACTTGCCGTCCACGGCGTACGTGCGGTTGTAGTCCTCATCCCGGGCGAGGTCGCCGAAACCCTGGCGGTTGACGAACACGCCGCCAATCGCGGACCGGTTCGGCAGTTCGCGGCTGAGACGGACCACGCCGAAGTTGTTGCTCGGCGTCTCGAGGCCGGCATCCTCCTCGACCTGCATGTTGAGCAGCCCGACGTTCCAGAGGCCCACCTTGCCCGACGCGCGGCCGCCGCCGTACAACGGAATCGCCTCACCGCTCGACGACAGGCCGATGCGGCGGCTGAAGAAGAGGTCGACCTCGCCCGGATTCCCCACCGAGAAGAACCCGGCGTTCTCCAGGAAGAACGGCCGCTTCTCCGGGAAGAACAGGTTGAAGCGATCGAGGTTCACCTGCTGGTCGTCGACCTCCACCTGCGCGAAGTCGGTGTTGTAGGTGGCGTCGAGCGTCAGGCTGGGCGTGAGGTTGTACTTCGCATCCACGCCCGCGTCGCCGAGGGCGACATTGTCCACGGGATTCACCCCGCTCTTCTGGATCTCGCCGAGCACGTAGGGCGTCAGCTTGAAATTGCGGAAGACCGGGGGCTCGATGCCCGAGACAGTGCCGGCGATCGAGACGCGATTGATGTTGAACTGCCGCGGGATGCGCGCCCAGTAGGCCTCTTCGGTCTTGCGGCGGATGTTGCGCTGGAAGTTCACGCCCCACGACTGGTCGGCGCCTTCCGGATATCTGAGGGTCTTGAACGGGATGGCGAACTCCGCCGACCAGCCGATGTCCGTCGTCTGGGCACGGACCTCCCACGCACCGTCCCAGTTGAGATTGAAGCCGCCGCCCGACCCCGACATCTGCGCGTTGGAGAGTCCCCCGCCGCCCTGCCCTTCATTGGTGACCTGCCCGTCGTACTCGATACCAGCCGGGTTGGTGCCGAAGACGAAGCCGTTCTGGCGATCCTGGAACGTGTCGAAGATCATCCGGAAACTGTCGGTGTTGTCGAGTGACGTGTCACGCCGCGAGTCCGAGACGATGATCCCGGAGGGATCGCTGTCATAGCAGACCACGCCGATGTAGAGCGTGTCCCTGGTGAAGATCATGCGGACTTCGGTCCGCTCCGACACGGGCTGCCCCTCGTTGGGCTGGAACTGCACGAAGCCGGTGATGGGCACGGCCGCCTGCCAGGCGGGGTCGCCGACCACGTTGCCGTCGAGGGTCGGACCCTCTTCGACCCGTGTGGCTCTCGCCGTCGGACGGTCGGGACTGACGGTGGGCGGCGACACCTGGAGGGATTGGGCAGAGGCGGAGACGGCCGCGGCGACGAACGTGCCAGCCAGCCAGACAGAACCACATTTCATCGCGCAGAACCTCGGACTGACAACACGACCAGGGCGTGCCACCCCGGGGAAATTCAGCCGACGATGGTACCACACGTCGAGCGACGCTCTGGCCCTGCCTCCACGGCCTGGCGGTCACCGTCCAGGCCGTCGCGGCCTCATCGCGTCGCTGTCGCCGCGTTCTTCGGTGGAACAGCCTCCATCAGAAGCCCGAGCGCGCGGCGGAACGCCTGGCCGCCCGGGCGCGAACCCTTGAAGTGCCCGATCCGAACGACCACGAGATCGTGCGACGGAATGATGAGCGTCGTCTGTCCGCCTGCGCCAGCCATGTAGTAGGCATCGGTCGGCACCGGGAACGTGCCCGTCCCGTTGATCCAGAAGAATCCCCCGTAGATCATCCGCTTGTCTGCGGCCCAGGCCGGCGCCACTGTGCTGACGAACGTGACGAAGCCTTCGGGCAGCAGGCGTTCGCCGTTCCACACGCCGTCCTGGAGATACAGGTTGCCGAGGCGGGCCCAGTCGCGGCCCGACATGAATTCGTACCCCTGCGTGAGGAAGTTGCCGTACGGGTCGGTCTCCATGACCATCGTGCGGATACCGAGCTTGTCGAAGAGCTGCCGCTGCGGAAACTGGTGGTAGGGCTCGCCGCGCTTCTCGACCGCAAGGCGGACGAGATAGTTGGTGAGGACGGGATCGGTGTTGCGGTAGCGGCCCACCGTGTTCGGCGGCCACTCCTGCGGGCGCGTGGCGGCGTAATGGAAGGAGTCGACGCGGCCCGTGTAGAGATACAGGTGATCCGGATACCCTCCCTGGAGGTCCAGGCCGGGATCACCCGGCGCCTTGATGCGGATGCCGCTGGACATGCGCAGGATGTCCGAGATGCGGATCTGCTGCCGCGGGTCGCCCGGCGACTGCCACTCCGGAATCGGTGCGGGCTGATCGAGGGTGTAGGCGCCCAGCTGAATCAGCCGGCCCATGAGCGTCGCGGTGACGCTCTTGCCCATCGACCACGACTCGAGCGGCGTGGTTGCCGTGATCCCGTCCATGTAGCGCTCGCCGATCAGGCGCCCGCGGTGGGTGATGACGAACGCCGAGGTCAAGCCCTCGGGCGAGGCAAACGCGGCGTCGATGGCCTCGGTGACCTTTGCCTGGTCGATCTCGGCCGGGAGCGGAGCCTGAGGCAGCACGTCGCCCATGGGCCACGGCGTGGACGCCGCGTCCGGAAGCGCGGGCGTGACCGTGACCGGCTCGAAGTACAACGAGTCACGGTCCGGCGGGAGCGTGATGCAGCCCTGCGACCCGAAGTGGCGCGCGGTGAGGACCGTGCCGTTCGGCATGGTCACGCTGACCTGCTTGCGCGCTCGATCGACAACGGGCTTGCCCACCTTCTGGCGCTCCTCGTACGGCGCCGTGAAGTAGCCGACGCTCTCGGCAGCCACGTCCGGATCGAGGCCGGTGATGAAGACGGCCGAGCACATCGTCTTGGCAAAGCCCGAGGTGTGATGCTCCAGGGGATCGCCCGGCGGGGGCACGTACGGCGTGTCGAGCTCGAGGCTGCGCGCGCGCGCGACGAGCGCGTCGGTTGCAGGAAGTTCGGCTGCTGCGGCCGCCGCGGGAGCCGCGGATTCGGTCGCGGTGGGCGATGGACCTCGACACGAGACCGCCGTGATCACGAGAACCGGAAGGCAGCCAACCGTCAGCCAGACGCGTCTCACCACGGAAACCTCCTGACCTCTCGATGCGCTCGAGTGGATCATTTTCGACGGGCGCGTCAGTATACCGTCGGGCCTCGCAGCTTGTTTGGCCGGCGGGCCAAGCTCGTCCCTGCCGGCACGAACCGCCCGACTCGACCGCGTCCCGGCCCTTCGTGACAAGATAAGGCCGAACGTGGCCGCCCGACGCGGGGATCCGGCGGCCGGCGCCCGCCAGTGATTCGAGGCGCCCGACTCGCCCGACAACCATCATGAGCCCGCTGGCATTCGACATTCCGACCGACGCCGAGGCACCCGTGTCAGCCATGCTGTACGGCGCCGAGGGAGCCCGCCTGGATGCGGTCCTCGTCCTCGCGCACGGCGCAGGCGCAGGGCAGTCGAGCCCGTTCGTGACTGCCTATGCTCGCGCCCTTGCCGCCCGCGGCATCGATGTCGTGACCTTCAACTT
Organism: uncultured Bifidobacteriaceae bacterium; assembly: GCA_964543955.1. GTDB lineage: Bacteria > Acidobacteriota > Vicinamibacteria > Vicinamibacterales > UBA2999 > VFZN01. The sequence goes on along the minus strand of CAZJBN010000042.1, from coordinate 26,171 downwards.
CTCCTACATGGAGCGCCGGAGAAAGACGCCGGATCGCGCCCCCGTGCTCGAAGACACCTTCCGGCGGGCTGTCTCGGGCGCGTTGGCGGAGCCCCACGTCACGGGACGCCACCTGTTCATCGGCGGCAAGAGCATGGGCGGGCGCATCGCCACGCATCTGCCCGGTCAGCCGGACCGCTGGCCGGTTGGCGTCCCGGCGCCATCCGGCGTGGTGGTCCTGGGCTACCCGTTGGCGCCGCCCGGCGGGAGGAGCAAGGGCGACCGCGTGTCGCATCTTCGCGCCCTTGCCACACCCACGCTCATCGTGCAGGGCACGCGCGACGCCTTTGGCGGTCCCGACGAGGTCCGCCACGCCGTCTTCGGCGGCGAGCCGGGCGAGCGTCCGCCGATCGACATCCACGTGGTACCGGGCGGCGATCACTCGTTCGGCGTGCTCAAGTCGAGCGGCGTCGATCCCGAATCGGTGCACGCCGGCATCCAGGATGCCATGGCGGCCTGGATCGCCGGCCTGGCGCGGTGAACGGCTCGCCGGTCAGTACGGCGAGCGGAGCTTCACGGGCGCAGCCTTCTTCTTCCTGGCCACGCGCAGGTTGATCGTCTCGACGAACACCGAGAACGCCATCGCGAAGTAGATGTAGCCCTTCGGGATGTGCTGGCCGAAGCCTTCGGCCACGAGCGACATGCCGATGAGCAGCAGGAAACTGAGCGCGAGGACCTTGACGGTCGGATGCGCGTCGACGAAGTGGCTGACGCGTTCGGCCGTCACCAGCATGATTCCGACGGCCAGGATCACGGCCGTGACCATGACCCACAAGTCGTCGGCCATCCCGATGGCCGTGATGACCGAATCGAGCGAGAAGACGATGTCCAGGATCATGATCTGCGCGATCACCGATCCGAACGAGGCCGCCACCGCGACGGCATGCCCGCCCTCCCCGCCTTCCAGCTTCTCGTGAATCTCGCGCGTGGCCTTGGCCAGCAGGAAGAGGCCGCCCACGATCAGGATGAGATCCCGGCCCGAGACCTCCTGTCCGAAGACCGTGAAGAGCGGCGCGGTGAGGCGGATGACCCACGCCAGCGAGAACAGGAGCAGGATCCGCATCACCATCGCGGCCATCAGCCCGACCCGGCGCGCCCGCGCCTGCTGCCCGCGGGGCAGCTTCCCTGCCAGGATGGAAATGAAGATCACGTTGTCGACGCCGAGGACCACCTCGAGGACCGTCAACGTGAGCAGCGCGATCAGGGCGTCGGCGGTGATCAGTCCTTCCATGGCGTCGCTCGCAGATCAGGATCGGGGCTTGTGCGGACAGGTCACGGTATTGACGCACTCATCGGCCAGCCTCAACCGTTCGACCGGCCGGCCGCCGACCAGGTGCTCGTCGACAATCTCCATCACGTCCGCCTCGGTGACGTGCCCGTACCAGACGACGTCGGGGTACACGACCACGGTCGGGCCGTGCTCGCACTGGTCGAGGCAGCCGGCGCGGTTGGCACGGACGCGGCGCTTGAGCCCCCGCTCCGCGACCGCCTTCTTGAACGCGCGATGAAGCGCCTCGGTCCCGGCGGGATCGCAGCCGCCGCGCGGATGGTCGGGCGGCCGATGGTTGGTACAGATGAAGACGTGCGTGTCGAAGGGCGCCACAGGCGTCGAGCGGCCCGAGGGCCGCTACTCCGGCGTCAATTCCGGCCGTCCCTCGAGGCCGCCCCAGGTCTCGGGATCCTGCCACAGCAGCGTCCAGAAGTAGCGCGCCACATCGGCACGCGGGTACGCCGCGGCGAGTGTCGCCACGGCCGCGTCCAGCGTCTCGGGGGCCGGCGCCGACGGTGACTCATCCTTGATGAGCCCCTCCTCGTGCGCGATGCCCAGCGCATCCAGGAACGCGCCCATCATCGGCCGCTGGTGCTCGAGATGATAGGAGACGAGGAGCCGCGCGGCCAGCAGGTCGGACACCTGCGCGAGCCCCGCGAGGTGCTTCGCCTTCTTCTCCACCGGCAGGCTCAGCACGCTCTTCGGCCGGAACTTGATCTGCCGCGCGATGAGCGCCACGGCCTCGGCATGCTCGATGGCGGCCTGTTCGTCCCGCCAGAAGGCCTGGGCCGCGGACGTGCGGACCTCGATCGGTATCTGGCGCCACAGCCGCGCGGGGCGAACTTCGTCCGACGACGTCGACATAGGGCGCTCAGTGTACCAGACAATCTGCTGCTTCACTCGATGCACGGCTGTCATGCCGTTGCCGAAGTCGCCAGTTATTCAGATGTATGCCTCGACGACATGAGTCGTATACATACCTTCTATTTTGCTTCTGGACATGGCCGCGCCATAACGACGCATGGAACCCGGGCAGTGGGACCACGACGCCTGTGGCGTTGCCCTGATCGTCGATCGTCGGGGCCGGCCGCGGCATGAATGGCTGGCGCGCGCGCTCGAGGCCTTGACACGGCTCACGCACCGGGGCGCACAGGGCGAAGGCCACGGCTCGGCCGATGGCGCGGGTGTGATGACCGCGATTCCGTGGTCGCTTCTCACCGGGGACCTGCCGGCGCGCTTCGCCGACCGGTCGGCCGAGCCTGCGGCGGGTGTCGTATTCGCCCCGCCGGCGGGGGCGGACGAGGCCCGGCGGGCGATCGAGGAGGCGCTGGTGCGCGAAGGCTGGCGCGACCTCGCGTGGCGGCTGACGCCCACCAATCCGCACGTCCTCGGCGAACTCGAGCGGGCATCGTGCCCGGAGGTCTGGCAGGTTGCCGCCCTGCCGCCGGCCGGCCTTGCCCGGACCGGGCTTCGGCTCGAACAGTCGCTCTACCGCGCCCGGCTCGACGCCGAAGCGCGCCTCCGCGAGCGGGGCCTCACCGACGCGGCGCTGGTTTCGCTCTCGGTGCGCACGATCGTCTACAAGGCGCTCGTCGCGCCGGCCGATCTCTCGGCGTTCTACGGCGACCTGGCGGACCCGCGCTTCGAAACGGCCTTTGCGATCGCCCACCAGCGGTTCAGCACGAACACATTCCCTCAGTGGGGGCTGGCCCAGCCGTTCCGTGTGCTGGCACACAACGGCGAGATCAACACGGTGCTCGGCAACCGGCTGAGGTCGCGAGCCCGGCAGGCGGCCTATGTCGGCACAACCGCCCTGGCCGCGCCCGTCGTCCGGGAGACGGGCAGCGATTCCCAGAGCCTCGACGACATGGTCGACTACCTGCGGCAGGGCGGCTACAGCCTGGCGCACGCCTTTGCACGTCTGCTGCCGCGCGCCTGGGAGCACGACACGGCCCTGACGCCGGGGGCGCGCGCCTTCGAGCAGTACCAGGCCACCGCCGTTGAGCCCTGGGAGGGTCCGGCGGCTGTGGCATTCGCCGATGGAAAGCAGGCGGGCGCCATGCTGGACCGCAACGGCTTCCGGCCTCTCCGCGTGCTGCTGTCGACCGACGGGCTCGTGACGGTCGGATCCGAGACGGGCATCTTCGACATCTCCGAGGCCCACGTCGAAGGGCGGGGCCGGTTGGGTCCCGGTGACATGCTGGTGGTCGACCTGGCCACCGGGGCGCTGCACGACAACGCCGGCATCCGCAAGGCGCTCGCGTCGAAGCGGCCGTACCGCGCGCTCGTGGCGCGCACGATCGTCGCCCTGCCTGGCCGGGACGGCTTCCATCTCCCGTCGGCGGGCGAGACCGACGATCTGCTGCGCGCGCAGCGGTACTTCGGCTACACCGCCGAAGAGATCGAGGTCATCCTCCGGCCGATGGCGGAAGAAGGCAGGGAGTCCATCGGCTCGATGGGCGACGACACGCCGCTCGCCATCCTGAGTACCAGGAGGCGTCTGCTGCCGGACTACTTCCGTCAGCGGTTCGCCCAGGTCACCAACCCGCCGATCGATCCCTTGCGCGAGTCCATGGTGATGTCGCTGCGCACGCTCCTCGGACGCCGGACGGACGTCCTCGATGAGGCGGCCGCCGATGCGCGGCTGGTGTCGAGCGCGTCGCCGGTGCTGAGCCCTGCACAGCTCGGGCTGCTGGGCGCGCTTCCCGAACGCCCGTCGGCCGTCGTCGACACGACGTTCGAGGTAGCGGCAGGCGTCGACGGCTTTCGCGCGGCGCTGGCCCGCGTCGCCGACGAAGCGACCGCGCACGTCTCGGCCGGTGTCGTCATGGTGGTGCTGAGCGATCGGGCGGCGTGCGACGCGGCGGTACCCCTGCCCGCGCTCCTCGCCACCGCAGCCGCAGACCTTGCGCTCACCCGCGCCGGCTCGTCCACGCGGGCCAGCCTGATTGTCGACAGCGGGGAGCCGCGCGATGCGCACCAGGTGGCCGCACTCCTGGCATTTGGCGCGGGTGCGGTCTGCCCGTGGCTGGGCTGCCATTCGGCGGAGGCGCTGGCCAGCCGCAGGGGCGAAGCGACGCAGCTCGCGGTCACACGCTATCTGCAGGCGCTCGACCACGGGTTGTTGAAGGTGCTGTCCCGGATGGGGGTCTGCACGATGGCCGCCTACCGTGGGGCACACCTCATGGAAGCGGTCGGCCTCTCCGACGAGCTTCGGGACGCGTACTTCCCCGACACCGCGTACGTCCCCGGTTTGCTGTCGCTGGCGGATCTCGCTGCCGAGTCCGTGGCCTGGCACCGGCAGTCCACAGCGACCTCGGCAGCGCTGCCGCACCCTGGCATGCACGGTTACCGGCGTGACGGTGAGTACCACGCGTACAACCCCGCAATGGTGAAGGCCTTTCACCAGGCGGTGGACACGGCCGCACCCGACGCGTACGAGCGGTTCACTGCGCTCGTGGCGAGTCGTCCCGCGGTCGCGGTGCGCGATCTCCTGGCCTTCGGCGAACAGAGACCAGTGCCTCTCGACGAGGTCGAACCGATCGAGCGCATCGTCACGCGCTTTTTCGCGTCGGCGATGTCGGTCGGCGCGCTCGGCCCCGAAGCGCACCGCGTCCTGGCGCGTGCCATGAACCGCCTCGGTGCGCGAAGCAACAGCGGCGAAGGCGGCGAAGAGCCGGAGCGGCTCACGCGGGCGCCCACGGGCGACTGGGCCGGGAGCCTGACCAAGCAGGTCGCGTCCGCCCGGTTCGGTGTCACGCCGGCATACCTGCGATCCGCCACCGAACTGCAGATCAAGATGGCGCAGGGCTCGAAGCCCGGCGAGGGCGGCCAGCTGCCCGCAAGCAAGGTCGTCGATCACATCGCCGCGCTCCGCCATGCGCAGCCTGGCACCCCGCTCATCTCGCCCCCGCCCCACCACGACATCTACAGCATCGAAGACCTGGCGCAGCTCGTCTACGATCTGCGCTCGCTCCATCCCGGCGCGCGGATCAACGTCAAGCTCGTCGCCACGACCGGCATCGGCGTCATCGCGGCCGGCGTCGTCAAGGCCGGCGCGCACGCGATCCAGATCAGCGGGCACGACGGGGGCACGGGCGCGTCGCCGCGCGGATCCATCAAGCACGCCGGGCTGCCGTGGGAGATTGGGCTGCAGGAGGCGCACCGGGTCCTCTCGGCGCGCGGCGCGCGGCACCGGGTCGTGTTGCAGGCCGACGGCGGCTTGAAGACCGGCCGCGACGTGGCGCTGGCTGCGGCGCTCGGCGCCGACGAGTACGGTTTTGGAACCGCGGCCCTCGTCGCCCTCGGCTGCGTGATGGCACGGCAGTGCCACCTCAACACCTGTCCCGTCGGCATTGCGACGCAACGGGCGGATCTTCGGGCGAAGTTCAACGGCACCGTCGAACACGCCGTCGCGTACTTCACGTTCGTCGCCACGGAGGTGCGGCACACCCTCGCGTCGCTGGGCCTGCGATCGCTTGGGGAGCTGGTCGGCCGCGTCGATCTCCTGAGGCTGCAGGACGAGACGCGCCGTCCAAGGCTCGATGTGGCACGGCTGCTCGCGCCCATCGTGGCCGGGCCGGAACGCGGGCTCGAAGACACCCCGGCGTCTGGCCCGGCGGGCGCGCGAACGCTCAACGGCCGTCTCGCCGCCAGGGCCATGGATGCACTTGGACGAACGGACATCACGATCACGGACACGGTCAGGAACACCGACCGATCGGTCGGCGCGACGCTCAGCGGCGTCATCGCAGCGCGATTTGGTGACGCGGGCGTTCCCGGGGCGCCCATTCGCGTACGGTTGACCGGGCATGCCGGGCAGTCCTTCGGTGCGTTCTCGGTACCTGGCGTGGAACTGTCGTTGGCCGGCGACGCCAACGATGGCGTCGGCAAAGGCATGCACGGCGGCACGATCGCGATTCGCCCGCACTGCGACTCGCGGCTCACAGACGAGGTCCTCGTCGGCAACTCGGCGCTCTACGGCGCGACGGGCGGGCGTCTGTTCGTGGCAGGACGCGCCGGCGAACGATTCGCCGTCCGCAACAGCGGTGCCCTGGCCGTCGTCGAAGGCGTGGGCCATCACGGCTGCGAGTACATGACGCGCGGCGTCGTAGCGGTGCTCGGCCCGACCGGCCTCAACTTCGGCGCGGGCATGACCGGCGGCACGGCGTATGTCTTCGACCCTGAGGGCCGGCTCCAGCGCTGCCTCAACCGCGAGCTGGTCACGGCCGACGCCCTGACGCCGGACGATGAGCAGAGGCTTCGTACGCTGCTGGTCGACCACCACGCCATGACGGCGAGCAGGCTCGCCTCACGCCTGCTTGCCGACTGGGCAGCGACCATCACTTCGTTCTCGACCGTTCACCCGAAAGGCGACCATTCCCGTGTGGACACGCGCGCTGCTGTCACTGGCCATTCTCGGCTTCACTCTCGTCCTGGCCCTGTCGCTGCAGCCGCCGGCGCCGCAGGCAGCCCCTGACAGCGGACTCGTCGCGGGCGACATCGCCTGGATGCTGACGGCCTCCGGCATGGTGCTCTTCATGACGCCGGGGCTCGCCTTCTTCTACGGCGGGATGGTCTCGCCCAAGAACGTCATCTCGACGATGCTGCAGTGCTTCATCGCGCTTGGCGTGGTGAGCGTGCTCTGGATCGTGGTGGTCTTCAGCCTGGCGTTCGGTGACAGCGTGCACGGCATCATCGGCAACCCGCTGACCTACCTGTTCTTCCGTGGAGTCGGCGAGGCGCCGGACCCGCGGCTCTCACCGACGATTCCCCTGCTCCTGTTCGCCCTGTTCCAGCTCAAGTTCGCGATCATCACGCCCGCGCTCATCACGGGCGCCTTCGCCGAGCGGGTGCGGTTCGGGGCGTACCTCGTCTTCGTCTCGCTCTTCACGATCGTCATCTACGCGCCGCTGGCGCACTGGACGTGGCACCCGGATGGCTTCCTGCGGCAGTGGGGCGTTCTCGACTTCGCGGGCGGGACGGTGGTCCACATGTCGGCCGGGCTTGCCGCGCTGGCCGGCGCGTGGGTCCTGGGACGGCGGCAGAGCCACCTCGTCGGCGAGATTCACCTGCCGGCTCACATTCCCTTCGTGATCCTGGGCACGGGCATGCTGTGGTTCGGCTGGTTCGGGTTCAACGCCGGTTCGGCGCTCGCGGCGTCACCGACGGCGGTCGTTGCCTTCGCCACCACCAACACCGCATCGGCCGCCGCGATGATGGCGTGGGTCCTCTTCGAGTGGCTGCGCGGGGCCAGGCCCTCGGCCCTCGGGGCCTGCATCGGGGCGGTGGTGGGACTGGTCGCCATCACGCCGGCTGCCGGCTTCGTGTCGATTCCCGCCAGCATCGTCATCGGCGTGATCGCGGCCGGTGTGAGCAATCTCGCGCTCCACCTGCGCTCGAGGACCACCCTGGACGACACGCTCGACGTGTTTCCCAGCCACGGCGTCGGCGGCATGACGGGCATGGTGCTGACCGCGGTCTTTGCGCGCGAGGGCGGCCTCATCAGCGGCTCGCCCGAACTGCTCGTGAAGCACATCGCGGCGCTCGTCATCGTGAGCGTGTTCGCCTTCGGCGGGTCGTGGCTGCTGTATCACCTCGTGGACCTCGTGACGCCGCTCCGGGTCAACGGGGACCACGAACAGCTCGGACTGGACCTCAGCCAGCACGGCGAACGGGTGGGCACCTTCGACTGGGAGAACGATTCGGCTGCGTGATGAAGTGAGAAGTGAGAACGGGTGCGCTTGCAGGACCGAGGCGAGCCTCGCTAGTATTCGCGCATGTCCGACCAGCCGAACTTCTTCGAAGAGGTCAACAGGCAATTCGACGAGGCCGCTCGCTTTACCGACTACCCTGCCGGTCTCCTGAGCCAGATCCGCTGCTGCAACAGCGTCTACCGTTTCGACTTCCCGCTCCGGCGCCAGGATGGCCGCATCGAGGTCATCCATGCCTGGCGGGCGGAGCACAGCCATCACAAGATGCCGGTCAAGGGCGGCATCCGCTACAGCCCGGAGGTCTACGAAGAGGAGGTGATGGCGCTCGCCGCGCTCATGACCTACAAATGCGCCATCGTCGACGTGCCGTTTGGAGGCGCCAAGGGCGGCATACGGATCGAGCCGAAGGACTATACGGTCGAGGAGATCGAGCGCATCACGCGCAGGTACACGCACGAGCTGGTGAAGAAGAATTTCATCGGGCCAGGCATCGACGTGCCCGCTCCGGACTACGGCACCGGGGAGCGCGAGATGGCGTGGATTGCCGACACCTACGCCGCGCTCAATCCGGGCCAGCTGGACGCCATGGGCTGCGTGACCGGAAAGCCCGTGCCCCAGGGTGGGGTGAGCGGTCGTCGCGAGGCGACGGGACGCGGCCTGTTCTTCGCTCTGCGGGAGGCCTGCGCGCAGCCCGACGAGATGAAGAAGATCGGACTCTCGACCGGGATCGACGGCAAGCGCATCGTCGTGCAGGGGCTCGGCAACGTGGGCTACCACGCGTCGAAGTTCTGCCGCGAAGGCGGCGCGATCGTCGTGGCGATTGCCGAGCGCGAGGGCGCCATCGCAAACCCGAAGGGCCTCGACGAAGAGGCGGTCTTCCAGCACCGCAAGAACACCGGATCGATTCTCGACTTTCCGCGTGCGACGAACCTCGCCTCGAACGATGCCGCACTCGAGATGGAGTGCGACGTGCTGCTGCCTGCCGCACTCGAGGGCGTGTTCACCACCGGGAACGCGCCGCGCATCAAGGCGAAGATCATCCTCGAGGGGGCGAACGGTCCCACGACGCCGGATGCGGATCCGATCTTCAGGGAGAAGGGGATCCTCGTGATCCCCGACATCTACTGCAACGCGGGAGGCGTGACGGTCTCGTACTTCGAGTGGCTCAAGAACCTCTCGCACGTGCGCTTCGGACGGCTGTCGAAGCGGCACGAGCAGGCCAACGAACTGTCGATGCTGCGCGCGATCGAAGCGGCGACGGGCAAGAGATTCACCGAACCCGAGCTGGCGGCGCTCGCCAGGGGCCCCGACGAGCGCGATCTCGTCAACTCGGGCCTCGAGGAAACCATGAGCACGGCATTTCACTCGCTGCTCGAAACCCGGCGGCAGCACGCCGGAGTGCCTGACCTGCGCATCGCGGCGTTCGTCAATGCCATCCACAAAGTGGCGCGCAGCTACATGGAGCTCGGCATCTTCCCTTGAGTGACGCACACGAGTTCAGAGTTCCAAGTTCGAAGTTCACACGGTCGTGGCGGGCGGTTGGGTGCGCCCCATCGCAAGGCCGCCGCGATCGGATGGCCAAGGCTTTTGGACTTTGAACTTGAACCGACTCGAACCGCTTGCCGCGATAGCGGGCGTACACACAAAGAGGGCCGGCGTCCGCAGGCCCTCTCGTGTGTCCCGTGCGGGGCGGATGTGCCCCGGGCGCTTTACTTCAGGTGCTTGCCCACCAGCTTGGTCATGTCGAACATGCTGACCGTGCTCTTGCCGCCGAAGATCACCTTGAGCTTGTCGTCGGCGTTGATGTTGCGGCGATTCTTGGTGTCCTGCAGACCGTTCTTCTTGATGTACGCCCAGAGCTTCTTGGTCACCTCGGTGCGCGGCACCGGCTTGGAGCCAATCACTTCCGCCAGGGCGGCGCTCGGCGTCACCGGGCGCATGAACGCCGCGTTCGGCTTGCGCGCGGATTTCTTCGCGGCGGGCTTCTTCTTGGCAGCGGCTTTCTTGGCGGACTTCTTCTTCGCGGCTTTCTTGGCCATCTAGGTCTCCTTCGACGCCATCCCGACAAGCGTCGTTCGTCCCCCCGTTCGGGTGGTAACAGATACTAGCGGTTTCCGGGGGCGGCGTCACTACATATTGTGCCCGGCTAAGACTCAGGATGACCGGGCAGGTCGTGTTCCCGCGGGCGGGGGGCGCGTCAGGCCGCGCCGGCGGCGGATCCGGACACCGGCAGGAACGGCGGTCGAGGCCCCTGGCGATGAGGCGGATCAGCCGCGCGTGAAGACGGCCAGCCACGGCCCGATGGCCACGACCGCGTAGAGCGCGGTGAGTCCGGCCAGGATCCGGTGGACCCCGGTGAGATAGAGCACGAGCCCGCAGCCGGCCGCCATTACCTTGGCGCCGACCAGCGCCGGCGCCGGTCCAACCAGCGTCATCCAGGACGCCAGCAGTGCGTTGCCTTCGGCATGCAGTCCGTGCGCGTCCACTGCCACGTAGGTGAACACGCCATCCCAGCCCTGAGCGACCAGGAACAGGAGGAGCACGAGCCGAGGTATCTGCATTGCAGCTGGAGCGTGCAATTCCGCCTCCGCAGGAACAGGCCTGTTTCCGAGGATCCCGGCGCCCCAGTCTGCGCGTCAGGTGTCTTTTGTCTACTCTTCCTTCTTCGGACGCATGTTCTGCTGCAGGATCTTCTTCCGCAGCCGGATGCTCCTCGGCGTCACCTCGACGAGCTCATCGTCGTTGATGAACTCGATCGCGGTCTCGAGGCCGAGCACGCGGGGCGGGACGATGCGGATGGCCTCGTCAGCGGTCGACGCCCGCATGTTGGTCTGCTTCTTCTCCTTGGTGATGTTGACGTCGAGATCGTTGGTCCGGGAGTGCTCGGCGACGATCATGCCTTCGTACACGGGCGTCTGCGGCTCGATGAGCATGACCCCGCGCTCCTGCAGGTTGGCCATCGCGTAGGCGGTGGCCACGCCGGCACGGTCCGAGACGAGGACCCCCGTCGCCCGCGACGGAATCGGCCCGTGCCAGGGCTCCCAGTCGGCGAACAGGTGGTTCATGATGCCGGTGCCCTTGGTGTCGGTCAGGAACTGCGAACGGAAGCCGATCAGGCCCCGGGCGGGTATGCGGAACTCCAGGCGGACGCGCCCGCTCCCGTGATTCACCATCCTGGTCATCGTCCCGCGGCGGGTCCCGCACATGGAGATCACCACACCCTGGAACTCTTCCGCCACGTCGATGACCAGGTCCTCGACCGGCTCCATGCGGCGGCCGTCGATCTCCCGCGTGACGATCTCGGGGCGCGACACCTGCAGCTCGTACCCCTCACGCCGCATCATCTCGATGAGGATCGCCAGCTGGAGCTCGCCGCGGCCGAGCACCTTGACCTGCTCGGGCGTGTCCGTCGGCTCGATTCTCAGCGACACGTTGCCCAGCAGTTCGCGGTCCAGTCGCTCGCGCAGATGGCGCGAGGTCACGTACTGCCCGTCCCGGCCGGCGACCGGCGAGGTGTTGATGCCGAAGACCATCGACACGGTCGGCTCGTCCACCGCAATCGCCGGCATGGCCAGGCGGTGCACGGGATCCGCGATCGTCTCGCCGATGTTGATGTCGTCGATACCCGCGAGGCAGACGATGTCGCCGGCGGAGGCCTCGGCGATCTCGATGCGCTTGAGCCCCTCGAAGGCGAAGAGCCTCGTGACGCGCGTCTCCTGCGCCGTGCCGTCGATCTTGAGGACCACAATCGGATCGTTGAGGCGCACGCGTCCGTTGAAGATCCGTCCGATGGCGATGCGCCCCAGGTAGTCGCTCGAGTCGAGGTTCGCCACGAGCATCTGCAGCGGCGCCGCGGCGTCGCCGCGCGGCGGCGGGACGTGCGCGACGATGGCGTCGAAGAGCGGCCTGAGATCGACACCCGGAACATCCCGATCGGTCGACGCCGTGCCGGCGCGCCCGCTCGTGTAGAGGACCGGAAACTCGATCTGCTCCTCGGAGGCGTCGAGGTCGATGAAGAGATCGTAGACCTCGTTCAGCACCTCCTTCGACCGCGCGTCGGACCGGTCGATCTTGTTGATGACCACGACCGGCGGAAGCCCGCGCTCGAAGGCCTTGCGCAGCACGAAGCGCGTCTGCGGCAGCGGACCTTCGGCCGCGTCCACCAGCAGGACGACGCCGTCCACCATCGAGAGCACGCGTTCCACCTCGCCACCGAAGTCGGCGTGGCCCGGGGTGTCGACGATGTTGATCAGGATCTCGCCGTAGTGGACGGCCGTGTTCTTGGCGAGGATCGTGATGCCGCGCTCGCGCTCCAGCTCGTTGCTGTCCATGGCCCGCTCGGCGACCCGCTCGTTGGTCCGGTACACGCCGGCCTGCCGGAACATCGCATCGACCAGCGTCGTCTTGCCGTGGTCGACGTGAGCGATGATGGCGACATTCCGCCGAAGAGCATTGGCTACAGGTGCGGCGGTCTGGCTCGTGGACATCCTCCCAGTATAACGGGGACGCTCGCCCCGGCCCTGGTTTTCGCCGCCGCATGAGGATCGAGCCCCACACGGCGCCGCGGTCAGCCGTCCAGCGCTACTCGGCCCGCGTGCGCGGGTCGACGAGCGCCTTGGGCAGTCTCATGGCCTCCGCGTCGGCCAGCGCCTCGTTGAGGCGATCGAGCGGATAGACACGGGTGCCAATCGACCGGAAGTGAATCCGCGACGCGTAGTGCTCCAGCAGCGTGAGCGCGCGCAGGAAGTGCCCGGCCTGGCTGCCCCAGCACCCGCGGATCTCCAGGTGCTTGCGGTTGATCTGCGTGTGCGCGTTGATCGTGCTCGGCCCCGCGTTGGTGTAGTGGCCGGCGATGACATACCGCCCGCCGTCGCGCACCAGGTCGAGACCCTCCTCGACCGCGCCCGGCGCGCCAGACGCTTCGAGCCCGATGTCCACGCCCCGTCCCCCCGTCGCCTTCGACACGAGCTCGCGCCGCTCCTCGCGCGTGGTCACCGCCAGGTCGACGACGAGGTCCGCGCCCAGGTGCCGGGCCAGCGCGAGGCGATCGTCCGGAGCGCCGACGGCGATGATGGTCGACGCGCCGGACAGCCGTGCGAGCGCCACCATGCAGAGCCCGACGGCGCCGGTGCCCTGCACGACCACCGCATCCGCCAACCGGATGGCCGCCCGGTCGATGGCGTGCACCGCGGTGATGAGACCGCACCCGCCGCCGATGTAGTCCGCCTCGCTCACCGAGTCCGGCAGGACAGCGGCGACGACTCCCGGTTCGAGGTAGATCGCCTCGCTCCAGCCGCCGAACAATCCGTCGGCCGCCGAGTCCGTGATGCCGTATACCCTGCGCTCGGGGCACCTGGTGGGCGTGCCGCTCACGACGCAGGCGTAGCACCGTCCGCAGGTGCGATGCACGTCGTAGAACACGATGCGATCGCCATCGCGCGGTGTCCGTCCATCGGCCAGCCTGATCGTGCCTCGGCTCTTCACCAGCCGGCCGACCGAGACGTGGCCTGGAATGATCGGATACGGTACGCCGGCCAGCCGGCCATGCCAGAGATGCACATCCGTGCCGCACACCTCCGAATACATCGTCTCGAGCAGCATGCCGCCCGGCTCGATGTGGGGCGCCGGGAACTCCCGCAGCTCGATGGGCGCGAGCGGGGCGGGCATGACGGCAGCGACGATGCGGGACACGGCGAGCGGCCCGGGTAATGCGAAGCGGGGGTCAGTTGACGCTGCAGGAGCCCGGGCCGTCCAGGTGCCCGCAGGCGCCGCATGGTCCCGACCTGACGGCCCCGGAAGCGCGGGAGTCGGCCGGCACGCTCACGGCAAACACGGAAAGCTGCTTGTCGAGGTCCGTCCCCTGGCACGAGGGGCACTCGAAGCTCGTCGACTCGCGCACCAGGAGCTCGAACTGGTGATGACACGTACGGCACTCGTACTCGTAGAGCGGCATGCCACAGGATAACGCGGCGGAGGAGAATCGGTTGATTTGACTCATCAAAATCTGATATACGATGAGTCGAATTTCAACATTTGATGACAAGAATCGCTGTTCTCTTCGTGCTGGTGGGTCTCACCGGGTCCGCGGCGGGCGCTGGGGCCCAGAGCTCGGACCAGGCCCCCTCGACCGGCCCCATCTCGGGCTACGGGGAGGTGCACTACAACCGGCCGCAGGATGCCGACCCGATCCTCGATGTGCATCGCTTCGTTCTCCTGGTCAATCACAGCTTCTCGCCGCGCATCCGGTTCGTCGGCGAAGTGGAGATCGAGCATGCTTTGGTCGCCGGGCTCGAGGACAAGGGCGAGCTCGAGCTGGAGCAGGCGTACATCGATTTCCTCCTGCAGCGCTCGTTCAACATCCGCGCGGGCATGATGCTCGTCCCGGTGGGCATCATCAACGAGCGCCACGAGCCGACGGTCTTTCAGGGCGTGGAGCGGCCGCTCGTCGACACGGTGGTCGTACCGTCGACGTGGTTCGAGCCGGGCGTGGGGGTGCACGGCGAAATCGGCGCCGGGCTGCGCTACCGCGCATTCCTGATGGCGCCGCTCGATGGAGAGCGGTTCTCGGCAGAGGAAGGTTTCCGCGACGGCCGGCAGAAGGGATCCGAGGCCATCGCGCGATCGGTGGCGGCGACCGGGCGCGTGGAGTACCTCGGCGTTCGCGGCCTCACCGTTGGCGCGAGCGCGTGGCGCGGTAACAGCAATGCCACGCTGCGCCGGCTGGACCTGCCGGCGTCGGTGCTGGAAGCCGACGCGCGGCACCGGTGGCGCCGGTTCGAACATCGGGCCCAATACGCACACACCTGGCTCGGTGGTGCTGCGGAGCTCAACGACGCACTCACGCGGCAGGTCGGTGTCGATCCGAATATCGCAAGCCAGATGCGCGGCTTCTATCTCGAATCCGCGGTTCGGATCTTCCCCACTCCACCGTACGAGGTTCGTGCGTTCGTGCGCTACGAGAACGTGGACACCCAGTTCCGCATGCCGTCCGGCTACCTCCCGCTGCCCGAGTTCGACCGCACACAGTGGGTGATCGGCACGAGCTACTTCCCCGATCCCGACGTCGTCATCAAGGCCGACTTCGTCATCCAGCGAAACCGGAGCGACGTGCTCCGCGCGCCAAACAGCTTCAACCTCGGCCTCGGATGGTGGTTCTGATGTGCCACGGGACTCGGGCGACGCTGAAGGGTCGCCCCCACAGGGTGCGCCGTGCAGGCTTCGTGCTGGCCTGCCTCACAAGCCTGCCCTTCGGCGGATTGGCGCAGGCGCCGGCGACGGTCAAGGTCACGGTGACGGCCGAGCGATTCGACTTCTTCCCGTCCCGCATCCGCGCCGAAGCAGGCGACACGCTGGAGATTTCGATCGAGAGCGAAGACACGCTCCACGGCTTCAGGATCGTCGGGACCGAGATCAACGTCGCGGTCCCCAAGCGCGGCCGCGGGCCGGTTACCGTGACGTTCCGGCCCGAGAAGCCTGGTCGCTACACCTTCGAATGTTCACGGATGTGCGGCGCCGGCCACAACTTCATGCGCGGCGAGATTATCGTCTCGGAGAGGGCGTCGCGATGAGATGGCGCGTCCGCGCGGGCCTCGTGATGGCGTGTCTCGCTGCCTGGGTGGCGCTCACCGCCCGGTCGGGGTGGACGCAGGGACAAGGACGTCCCGGCGATCCGATCGCCGGCATCTCGCCGGCCGAGTTCTCGCTCTTCAGGCTCGGGCTCGACGACTTCCTGGAGGTCGAGTCGGCCGAAGAAGGGCTCGGGCCGGCCTTCAACGGAACGAGCTGCGCCGCTTGTCACAGCGTGCCCGCCATTGGCGGCAGCGGCGTCGTCACGGAGCTCCGGGCGGGTCGGCTCGACGCCGAAGGCCGGGGGCGCGGGCTCGACGGTCCCGACAGCACGCTGCTGCATCTCTTCTCGATCCCCACCCATGGGTGTCAGCCGATGTTGCCGGCCGACGCCACGCTCATCGACCGTCGCGCGCCCATCCCGCTCTTCGGCGCCGGGCTGGTCGAAGCCATCCGCGACGAGGACATCGAAGCGCTCGCGGATCCCGACGACCGCGACCGCGACGGCATCAGCGGGCGCGCGGCCCGAATCCGGGACGCGGCCACCGGCGAGGTCCGCGTCGGCCGCTTCGGCTGGAAGGCGCAGCACGCCACCCTCCTCAGCTTCGGCGCCGACGCCTACGTCAACGAGATGGGCATCACGAACGATGTCTTCCCTGCCGAGAGCGGGTTCGGTCTGTCGGCCGATGCGATGCGCCTGTGCGATCCAATCCCGGATCCCGAGGACTTCCGTGAGCCATCAACGGGGCGGCGCGGCATCGACAACTTCGAGATCTTCATGCAGTTGCTCGCACCGATCGCGCGCGGCCCGGTAGACGATGCGGTGAGAGACGGCGAGCGGGTGTTCCTGTCCGTCGGGTGCGCGGCCTGTCATCGCCCGGGTTTCACGACAGGAATCGACAGCACGATTCCGGCGCTCCGGCAACAGCCCGTCCCGCTCTACTCGGACCTGCTGCTTCACGACATCGGCACGGGCGACGGCATGCCCCAGGGCGCCGCCGACGGCACCGAGTTCCGAACGCCGGCCCTCTGGGGCCTGCGCCTTCGACGCCCGTTGCTGCACGACGGCCGTGCGCTCACGCCCGAAGCGGCGATCCTGCAGCACCGCCACGAGGCCGAGATCGCGCGCCGCAGCTTCGAGGAGTTGTCTCCCGCCGAACGCGCCCTCCTCCGCCGCTTCCTGGATTCGCTGTGAGCGTCCCGAGGTCACACGCCGCGGACGGCCACGGCTTGCTCGATAGGCCCCTGGGGTATACAGTATAGGGTCTGGGGGTATTGATGCCGAATGTGCTGGAAGCCACCTTCTCCCTCGAGGGCATGAGCTGCAGCGGCTGCGTCGCCAGTGTCAAGCGTGTCCTCGACCATGTGCCTGGCGTCGACGCGGTGGACGTGCAGATCGGCCGGGCGACCGTCCGCCTGGATCGGGACGTCGTCTCCGAGCAGGCCGTGCGCGACGCGTTGACCCGTGCGGGATACGAGGCCACGCGGGTCGAGTAACGCCGATGAACGCCACGCTGTCGATGCCGCCGGCCGATACGGCCCGGGTGACGCTGCCCGTCGAAGGCATGACGTGCGCGGCGTGCCAGGCCAACGTCCAGCGCGCGCTCCGATCGGCGCCGGGGGTCTCGTATGCCGCGGTCAACCTGATGCTGCACGAGGCCACGATCGAGTACGACCCGGCCGTCTCGAGCCCGGACGCGCTCGTCCAGGCGATCACCGACACCGGCTACGTGGCGCACCTGCCGACACCGGCGGCGAACGCGGTCGCCGAGGACGAGGCGCGGGAAGCCGTGCTCGATCGCGAGTACCGGACGCTGCTGGTCAAGGCGACCGTCAGCCTGGCCCTCGGCGTCGCGGCCATGGCGGCGTCAATGCCGCTCATGTCCGGTTCGGAGCACGTGCACGCGGCGGATCCGCTGCTGGCCTGGACCATGCGCGTGCTCGATCCGCCGCTCCGCGCAGCCTTTCCCTTCCTCTACAGCCTCGATCCCGCCACGCTGGCCGTCGCCCTTCTGGGCGCCACGGTCGTCGTCATGGGCTGGGCCGGCCGGCATTTCTACGTGCGCGCGTGGTCGGCCCTGCGCCATCGCACGGCGGACATGAACACGCTCGTCGCGCTCGGCACTGGTGCGGCGTTCCTCTACTCGCTCGCCGTGACGGTCGCCGTCATCGTGCGGCCGGGCACGCGCGCCGCTGACGTCTACTACGAAGCCATCATCTTCATCATCGCGCTCGTGCTCCTCGGCAACGCGATGGAGGCGCGCGCCAAGCGACAGACCACACGCGCGCTCGGGGCGCTGGCGCGCCTGCAGCCGTCGACGGCACGTGTCCGTCGCCCCGATGGCGACGTCGAAGTGCCGATTGTCGAGGTTGGCCCGGGTGATCGCGTGGTTGTGCGCCCGGGAGAACGCATTCCCGTGGACGGCCGCGTGACGGAGGGCGAAGGTGCCGTCGACGAGTCGATGTTGACCGGCGAATCGATGCCGATCGACAAGCGCGTTGGCGATCGGTTGTTCGGCGGGACGATCAACCGTACCGGCGCGTTCGAGATCGAGGCGATTGCGGTCGGCTCGGCAAGCGTGCTCGCGCAGATCGTCACGCTCATGCGGGACGCGCAGGCGTCGCAGGCGCCCATCCAGCGGCTGGCGGACCGTATTGCGGCCATCTTCGTCCCGGTCGTGGTTGCGATTGCGCTGGCGACGCTGGCCGCATGGCTCCTGCTGCCCGAAGAGCCGGCCCTCGTGCCGGCGCTCACGGCCGCCGTGAGCGTCCTCATCATTGCGTGCCCGTGTGCGATGGGCCTGGCGGTGCCCACGGCGGTGATGGTCGCAAGCGGCAGGGGCGCCAGCTCGGGCGTGCTCATCAAGGGTGGCGAGCCGCTCGAGCGCCTCGCCGGTATCGACATCGCCGTGTTCGACAAGACCGGCACGCTCACGGAAGGCGTGCCGCGCGTGGTCTCGGCACGCGCCCTCCCAGGGCTGGACGAGGCTTCCGTCTTTGCCGTGGCTGGCGACATCGAGCGTCTCTCGGAACACCCCCTGGCATCGGCCATCGTCTCGTACGTCGATGCGCAGGCGTCGGGGCCACGATCCCGGGTCGAAGCCTTCGCGGCGACTCCCGGGCGCGGCGTCTCCGCGATCGTCGGCGGCCGGCGCGTGCTCGCGGGCACGAACGACTTCCTCGAGGCGTCTGGCGTCGAGACCACGTCGTTCGCACCTGCGGTGGCGGAGTGGTCGGCTCTCGGGCAGACCCCGGTCCTCGTCGCCATCGATGGTCGGGCGGCCGCGGCGTTCGGCCTCGCGGACACCCTGCGTCCCGAAGCCGCGGAGGTGGTCCGAACGCTGTCCGGGATGGGCATTGGCGTGACAATGCTCAGCGGGGATCGGCGGCAGACGGCCGAGGCCGTGGCACGCGCGGCCGGCATCGGCGAGGTGATCGCGGAGGTCCTGCCCGACGGCAAGGTGGCCGCCATTCGCCGCCTGCAGGCCAACGGGCATCGCGTGGCCATGGTCGGCGATGGCCTGAACGACGCACCGGCCCTCGCGCAGGCGGACGTGGGGCTCGCCATGGCGTCGGGAACCGACATCGCAGCCGAGGCCGCCGACGTCACGCTGATGCGGAGCGATCTCCGCGGTGTCGTCCAGGCGGTCGTGCTGGCGCGCGACACGATGCGGGTGATGCGCCAGAACCTCTTCTGGGCGTTCATCTACAACATCGTCGGGATTCCAGTGGCCGCGGGCGTGCTCTACCCCTCCTTCGGGATCCTGCTCAGTCCGGTCGTCGCCAGCGCGGCGATGGCGTTCAGTTCCGTCAGTGTCGTGTCCAACAGCCTGCGGTTGAGGCGGGCGTGAGCAGGACGGCGTTGTCACCGAACAGGCGAGGGTCCATGAAGAAGCCGGAACACGCAGTGGCCGTGGACGCGGAGATCAAGGCCGCCAACCTGCGCCGCCTCAAGCGGATCGAAGGCCAGGTGCGCGGCCTGCAGAAGATGGTGGAGGACGACCGCTACTGCCCTGACATCATCACGCAGGTCGCCTCCGTGCAGGAGGCGCTGCGCGGGGTCGGCCGGCAACTGCTCCGCAATCACCTGAAGCACTGCGCGACATCAGCCATCGCACGCGGACCCGAACACGCGGACCGCACCTACGACGAGCTGCTGGAGCTCGTCTATCGCCACCTCCGATAAGCGGACCCCCACCAGGAGTTCAAAGTTTAGAGTTCAAAGTCACAAGAAAAGCGCTGACGCCCTGACATCAACGAGGGCCGTTGGCAACTTTGCACTTTGAACTTTGAACTGTGGACAGCGAGCTACCGCACTGCGATCCACGCCCCTGCAGCTCCGTGGATCCCTCCGCGGGGCCGCCCTGCTACGATGTAACCCGTGTTCACCAACATCCTCTGCCCCGTGGACTTCTCTCCAGACTCCGAGCGCGCGCTGGCCGTGGCGCTGTCCCTGGCCCGCTCGGCCGGAGGGCACCTGACGTTGCTCACGGTGGTGGACCCGCTGCTACAGGCAGGCGCTGACGCCGCCGGGGCCGACGCCGTTCTCGACCGTCAGACCCAGGCGGAGCTGCAGACGCTGCTGGAGAGGAGCTCGCATGGGCATCCGCTGACAAGCATGCCCGCGGTGGCGGTGGCCGTCGGTAAGGCGGGACAGATGATCATCGCGCAGGCGCGGGAGTGCAACGCCGACATCATCGTGATGGGCATGCGCGGCATCGGCGGCGCGGCCAAGCTGTTCCTCGGTTCCACCAGCGAGCACGTCCTCGAGCACGCCGAGGTGCCCGTGCTCATCGTCCCGCCTGCCCGGCGCCGCGGGAACTAGCCCGCGACGGCCGCCGCGCCAAGCGCGAGGGCCATGAGCGTCAGCACCGCGATCGTGATGGCGCGGAAGCGGCCTTCGCCAATCGCCGCGGCCAGCCCTCCTTTGAGAAGGGTATTGGAGAGCAGGCCGACGGTCACGGCCAGCGCGGCGACATCGGGGGCGAGCCGCCCCTGGCCGACGCCGGCGGCCATCGAGAGCGTGAGCGCATCCGCGTCGTTCAGACCGATGATCGCGGCCGTGGCGAGCAGGCCGCCCTCGCCGAATCGCTGCTGCACGGCGTAGACCACGTAGAGCACGACCTGGAACAGGAGGGCCATCTCCAGTGCGCCACGAAGCTGCAGGGGGTTTCGCACCTGCGCGGGAGATACTTCGATCGGCCGTTCGCGAAGAAGTCCCGACACGACCGCCACGCAGCCAATCACGAACGGGGCGGCGACCAGAGGAGCCAGCCGGACGGCAAGCGCCGGGCTCAGGACGGCCGCGGCGACGACCACGCGAACGAAGAGCACGGTGTTGGCCGCGACCACACCCTGTGCGAGGGGGACCGCCAGCGCCGCGTTGTCGCGGCTGAGCCGGGCGAAGGAGAGCGTGACGCTGGTGGACGACACCATCCCGCCGAGCATCCCCGCGAGCGGATAGCCGTGGTTCGGGCCGACGAGGCGCCGCGCGATGTACCCGACGAAACTGAGGCCGGAGAAGAAGAGGACGAGCAGCCAGAGCGCTCGCGGCCGCACGCCGCCGAGAGGGCCGAACGGGCCTTCCGGCAGCAGGGGCAGGATGACGACGGCCATGACGAAGAACCTGAACGCGGCGAGCAGTTCGTCGCCCTCGACGCGCGCCACGAGGTCGTGGAGCCGGGACTTCTCGAACAGGAGAAGCGCCGTGACGGCCACGGTGCCGCTTGCGACTGCGGTGTGGCCGAGACCCGCCGTCACGCCCGCGGCAAGCACGACGATCGCGGCCACCTCGGTCGTGGCGTCGATGTCGCGCCGGCTTGCGCGGATGTAGGCGACGACCACGAGGGCGCCGGTTGCCGACAGCAGCGCCACGGACGCGCCCGTCGCGCCCCACGACCAGAACAGGCCCGCGAGCCCACCGAGCGCTCCGATCAGGGCGAAGGTCCTGACCCCGGCAAACCGGGCGTCCGGTCCGGAGGCGTGACCCGACCACTGCCGTTCCACGCCGACGGCCGCGCCACCGAACATGGCGACGAGCAGCGCGAGGACCGGTTCGCTCACCGCCGCAGGCTCCGGGGGAGCATGGGTGTGCTCAGCGTTCCTGGAGCAGCGCTTCGGCGGTGGTGAATCGCGGTGCGATGTCGACGGGCACGTCGACGAGCTTGTCGAGCACCGCCTGGGTCTGAGGACGAATGACACCGAAGGTGTCGATGAGGGTCCTCGCCTTCGTGTAGCTCCCCTCTGCCTGCAGGGTCATGATCTCGCGGGAGAGCGAGGTCACCGCCTCGCGAATCCTCGCATCGTCGACCGAGAACGTCCCGTCGGCCTTGACGACGACGGCGCCGGCGTCGAGGAGGTGGTTGAGCTGAATGGCCTGGCCTCGGCCGTGTGCTTCGTTGATGCCGAAGCGGATGGAGCGAAACGCAGACGCCAGGAACGTGGTGTACATCGTCTGCTCGAAGCGCTTGTCGAGATCGCCGCGATCGACGAGGAACCGCATGGCGAAGAGTCCCGTGATGTCGGCCTTGGCCTCCTCGATGGTGCTGTAGGTATCCTTGAGCTCCTGCCGTACCGTCGTCGTGCGGCCATCGACCTGGATGTCGTGCGGCCCGAGCCCGTGCATCAGCTCGTGCATCAGGATGTGGGTGAAGAAGGCATCGAAGGCGACGTTGGCCTGATCGGCGGCGGGCAGCGCGACCTTCGAGATGGGCACCAGGACGCGGTCGAACTTGGCCTGCTGGTTGTTCTTCAGCATCACGCGCTTGCTGCCCTTCTCGCGGATGACGCGTTCGTCGTTCGGGAGGTTGAACGCCGCGGTCTGCACGCCGCGATTGGCATCGCCCGCGGAGAAGACGGTGTTGACCACGGCAATCGGCGCCATGGCACCGAGCTTCGGGTTACGCAGTGACGGATCGATGGGCAGGTTGTTCTCGATGTCCTGCAGGGCCCTGGTCAGCGCCTGCAGCTGCGCGGACTCGGCGGCGTCCTTGACCGTGATGAACGCCTCGAAGGCCGCCTTGTAGTTGAACCATTCGTCCTCGTAGACCTCGTACGGCCCGATGGTCGGCTCGATCGACGAGTCGAGCTCCATCCACGCGACATCGCTGGCGTAGTAGTCGTTCGACACGAAGGCGTCGGCGCGCGCCTCGAGAAAGGCCCTGAGCGTCGGCTCGGTCGTGGCGCCGGCGGCCTCACGCAGGTGACGGGCGGCAATGGCCAGCGCCCCCTGGTATTCGACGCTGAACGGGACGGCGATCAGGCCGCCGTCGGGACCGCGACGGATGGTCGTGAAGAAGCCGGTCGCCTGGGCGCGCTCGACCGGCCTCAGGACGGCCAGCCACTTCTCCACTTCCTCTTTCGTCGCCCCGGCCGCGTAGTAGTTCGCACCCGCGGGCTTGGCCGGCACACCGGGCACGAACGGTTCATTGTGGTCCAGCCGCGACCACGGCCCCTTGTTAATGAGAAACGCCCGGAGCCGCGCACGGCCGAGCGGCGACTCGTCGGCGGCCAGGTCGGTCAGCACGGTGGTATTGCCGGCCCAGACCTGCTCGAGGAAGAGCGCGTCCATGACCTGCGCCGCCTCGACCAGATGCCTGAGCGCGGTCCGCTCGCTCGCGGGGAGGCCGGAGATATCGGCGGTCAGCTCGGTCGGCGCGAAGCGCGCGGTCGATCGCTCGAGGGCAGCGACCTCGGCGTTCGGCGCGGAGGCGGACGTGCCGGACGCGGTCGGGCCGCTCGTGGGCCCGTCGGCCGGCTGAGCGGAACAGGCGGCCAGTGTGGCCGCGAGAGTCGAGCTCACGGTGATCATGGTGAATACGCGCATACGAGTGGAACAGGTCGATTCCAAGGTTATTCCAGTGTATCCCCAGTCATTCCATCCGAGCCCGCCACATCGTCGTCGGAGGCGCCCGCGTCTCCGTATCGGATAGCAGGAGGTAATGACCATGGTGAACACGAAGTCGGCGTTGGCGGCACTCACGGTGGCGGCGGCGGTGGGCCTCGTCCTGACCTCATCGGCCTACGGGCGAGTCACTCCCGTCGACACCAACTACCTCACTTTCAGCGGCGCCGTGGCGCTGCCTGGCGTGACGCTGCCGGGCGGCACCTACATCTTCGAGCGGCTCGAGCCCGGTTCATCGATCGTACGGGTCCTCAGCCGCGATCGATCGAAGACCTACCTGATGACCTTCACCTATCTGGTCGAACGTCCCAGGAACTTGAGCCGTGACGTCGCCCTGGTGCTCGGCGAAGCACGCCGCGGCGAGCCCGTCCCCATCCAGTCGTGGTTCCCGATCGGCGAGGCGCGGGGCCATGCGTTCATCTACGCGAAGTGAGACGTGGGAAGTGAGAAGGGAGAAGTGAGAATTGAGTAGGGAGAAGCACTGCACTCCCTCAGTGCACTCCCGAACTCCCCTGCAGCGACGACGGTTCGGCGCCAAGGCGCCGAATCGCCGTCTCCCACATCGTCTCGAGCGGGGTGGTGAAGATGAGGTCCGGCTGCACGGGCGCCATGAGCCAGGCCGACTCGGCCAGCTCCACGTCGAGCTGACCGGCCGACCATCCGGCATAGCCGACGACAATCCGCACGCCCGGATCCGGCGGACGGCCGAGCGTACGGCGGATGAGGTCCGGCGCCGCCGACAGGTAGACGCCGTCGCTCACTTCCAGCGCGTCTCCATCGAGCGCCCGGTCGCTCGTCAGGACCCAGGCGCGAGAGGGTTCGACCGGTCCCCCCACGAAGAGGTGAAGGTCCGGCTCGATGGCCACCGGCGGCTCAGCTCGCACCACGTCGCTCGCCGGCTGGTCCATGACCCGGTTGACGACAATGCCGAACGCACCATGCGGGCCATACTCGGCCAGCAGCACGACAGTACGGCTGAAGTTCGGATCGAGCATCTGGGGCATCGAGACGAGGAGGACTGGCGCCAGGGAGGGAACGTCATCGGCCATACGAAGCATCCTACCGATCGCGACGACGAGTGATCAATCGCTCAATCCCAATCACTCGAGTCCTCACTCATCGACAGTCGCCGGATCCCCCGATTGCCCAGTCTTCAATGCTTCGCGCGCCCACGCCACGGCCTCCCTGACAACCTCGGTGTCCGCACTGTGCGCCGCATTCCTCACGCCGTGCCCGGGCCGATCGAGGGCTCTCGCGAGCGTCGCATCGCCACTGTTGCCGATGACGAGCGCCAGATTCCGCCGGAGCCGCGCGAGCGACGTGTGGGTCATGGCACTCCCGCGGACGTACTCGTGCAGTTCCTGATCGGCCCGCTGCCAGAGCTCGCTCGCACGCGCGCCGTCTCGAGGCGTCAGTGGCTGCCAGGCGGGATCGCACGTCGTTCGGGGCGCCAGGTTCCACGGGCACACGTCCTGGCAGATGTCACAGCCGAAGAGGTGGTCGTCGACGTGGCGCCGCTGCTCGGCGGGAATCGGCCCTTCGAGCTCGATCGTGAGATACGAGATGCACCGTGTCGCGTCGAGCACGTGTGGATCGACGAGGGCGCCGGTCGGGCAGGCGTCGAGACAGATCGTGCACTCGCCGCACTGGTCCGGCGCAGGCGGGTCCGGCACGAGCGGCAGGCTCGTGGCGATGCCGGAGAGCAGCAGCCAGGACCCCAGTTCCGGGTTGATGACGCAGCTGTTCTTGCCGATCCATCCGACGCCCGCGTGCCGAGCGTACACGCGTTCCTGGACATGATGCTTGTCGACGAAGACGGCCGCATCGAACTCCTCCGCTTCCCGCTCGCGCATCCACGCGACAAGGGCGTCGAGCCGTTCGGCGAGCACGAGATGGTAGTCCTCGCCTCGCGCGTACCGCGCGACGCGAACCGCATCGGGCGCCGCGTCCGCACGATCGGGAGCGGGCGTCCGTGTCGCATAGACCGTCCCGGTGACAATGACCGAGCGGGCCGCTGGCAGGAAATGGCGGATGTCGGCGCGCGTGGCGGCCGACCTCTGCAGGTAGATCATCTCGCCCGCGTACCCGCGGGCGAGCCATTCGGGCAGGTATTGCAGCTCGGGCAGCGCGTCGGCCGGCGCAATGCCGCAGACATCGAACCCGAGCTCGCTCGCCCGGGACTTGATGTCGGCGGCGGTCAGCGACCCTCTGCCGGTGTGCACACTGGCGCTCCCGGACTGCCGTCAGGCGCCTTTCGCGACGAGCTGACGGAGCACGTAGGGCAGGATGCCGCCGTGCGTGAAGGCCGTCATCTCTTCGGGCGTATCGATTCTGGCGATCACGGCAAAACGCTTCTCCGTTCCGTCCTCCGCCTTCGCGGCCACCGTGACGAGCGCGCCCGGCACCAGGCCGGAGCCGGAGCCTTCGATCGAGTAGACCTCTCGGCCGGTCAGCTCGTGGGTGGACGCGTTCTCGCCGTCGGCGAACTGGAGCGGCAGGACACCCATGTTCACCAGGTTGCTGCGGTGGATGCGCTCGAAGCTCTCGGCGATCACAGCCTTCGCCCCGAGCAGCATCGTCCCCTTGGCCGCCCAGTCACGAGACGAGCCCGAGCCGTACTCCTTGCCCGCGATCACGATGAGGGGCACGCCGGCGGCCATGAAGTACCAGGCCGCCGGCG
>CAZJBN010000041.1:0-31609 GCA_964543955.1 uncultured Bifidobacteriaceae bacterium | reverse complement strand
CGGGGCGCGGACCGTCATCATGAGCCTGTGGTCGGTCGAAGACCAGGCGACGCGCGCGTGGATGCGAGCCCTCTATGAGGCGCGGTTCCAGAAGGGCGCGTCGACGGCAGATGCCGTGCACGCCGCGAGCCTCACCGTGCTGCAGGACCGCCGCGCGAAGGGGCAGAGCACCCACCCCTTTTTCTGGGCCGCGTTTGTCGCCGCCGGCGACTGGCGATGACTGAGGGCGGCTCTGAAGAGCCGCCCTGCCTTGCAGAGCGACCTACTTCGCCAGAGGATCGGGGCGAACCTGGAAATGCGCCGCCAGCGGACGGCTGCCTTTGCCGCCTTCGATGAGCCACGGCGTGCGGTCGCCGTTGGCCGCCCAGATCCCGCGTCCCTTCCACCCCGCCGCCGCATCGTCGATGCGGCCGTCGAACCCCTTGGAATAGAAGCCGAGCGGATAGGGCACCCGGAGCACGATCATCCGTCCGTCCGCGTAGGCAATGAGGCCGTCATTGAGGTTGCCCGTCGACATCGGCACATCCTCGCCAAGCCCGAGCGTGTTGTGCTGGTCGACCCACGTGTAATAGCTGGACTCGGCGCTGTTCTCGCCAATGCCCTCGAATCCCGGCCCCGGATACTGGTAGAACGACCAGCCTTCCGGACAGTGATCGCCCGTCGCCTCCGGGCCGTTGAGCGGTCCCTTGCACTTGCGCCGATCGAAGCTGCCCATGTGGCCGCTCCCGAGCGAGACCCACACCACGCCCTGCTTGTCGATGTCCGCGCCGCGCACGCCAAACCCGGGACGCGGCACGTGATAGACCTCCGCAATGGCCGTTGCCGGCGGGTGGTCGCCAGGCGCAATCCGGACGATGCCGCTCGTCTGGCCGCGGAAGGATCCCCACACGGACCCGTCCACCGGGCTCGGCATCACCGCGTAGAAACCGGCGTTGATGCGCGTGTCCTTCGCAGGATCCATCGGCTCGTTCCGTTCGACATACTCGTCTCGGCGGCCGTTGCCGTTGGTGTCCAGCACCATGGCCGTCCAGCCCTGGGCCTTTGCCGCATCCCCCGTCTCATCGAACACTCTCGTGTTCAGCCAACCGACCACCGGACCGCCGCCGCTCGTCCAGAGCGTGTTGTCCGCGTCATAGCCGAACTGCAGGTGGTGCGTGCCGAAACAGGTGTCGACAAACGTGTACTTCTCGGTCTTCGGATCGAACACGGCCAGATGCCGGTTCGTGCGCTCGACGGGAAAGAGCTTTGCGGATGGATGATCCGAGCCCGGCTTGCAGAACGCCGGGTTGTCGGGCCCACGCACTGCGGCGGCCAGCCACAGCCGGCCGTCGCGCCCGAACATCGAGTTGTGGTTGTTGACGCGCGTGTCCCAGATGCGCTCGCTGCCCCAGTAGGCGGAAGGCTCCGTCGGGTCGAGTCCGGCCGCATGTCCCGGCCCAAGGCTGAGCGGCATATCCGGGTCGCGGACAGGCGCATGGAACGAGCGCGCGAGGTTGGTCACCGGATCGAGGATGGGAATCAGGTCCGAGCTGTACTCGGGCGATCCGAACAGCGGGCCGTTGGCATTGACGGTAGGAAAGCGGCGGTCGCTGGAGATGAGGTCGTGCAGGTAGTGCTTCTCGCTCATCCAGTCGCGGAGCGTGACCACGATGTTGCGCTCCACGCCCTGGGGACGCGGCGGCTTCGAGCGCGGCAGCTCGCCCTTGCCGATACGGTCGGTCCACTCGCCGTACAGCTCGAACGAGAGCGGGCCGATCGCGTTCAGCTGGTTGTACATCATCTGCCCCGACTGGCCGGCGCGCACGCGCCGCCTCCACGCATCGGCCGACGAGGCGAAGGAGCCGAACTCCTCCGGGATGGTGCGTGTCGCCAGCTGCCCGAGCTGATGGCACCCGATGCAGCCGTTGCTCTTCATGGCATCGAGCCACCGGGTCTGCGTCACGTTTGGTGCAATCGCGTCGTTGGTCCCGAATTGGTCCGCGGCGGGAATACGCAGCATCGAATACCAGTAGATCGCGGGATAGTAGTGCGCGGCGGCGGCCTCGTCCGGCGCGGGCGTCGCCGTGATGGCAACCCGGACGCCCGGCTCCATCCGAGCCTTCGCGCTGTCCACCAGGCCGTACCCGCGCGCCCAGACCTCGTAGCTCGCGGCGGGCAGGTCCGGGATGACGAACCGTCCCTCATCGTCGGTGACGACGCTCTTGATATAGCGGACACCCAGGTCCCTGGTCTCGGCAATGACCCAGACGCCGGCCTCGGGGCCGGATGGCCCTCGCACGACGCCGCCAATGTCGTCGGCGTCGATGGCGACGTCCGGGCCCTGATTCGATCCGCTGCAGGAAGCAGCCGCGAGCGCCAGGACGAACAGGCAGGGGAATCGTGGTGACATGCTTCCTCCGTACGATGAGGACCGGGCCGACGTGGCCGCAGGCTAACATATGCTGGTGCAGGAGGAAGGCCACATGATGAGGTCCGGATGCCGATGGCTGGTGATGATCGTGACGGCGCTGGCGCTGACGTCAACCGTCTTCGCGCACATGAAGCTCGCACGCACGTTGCCGGCCGCCGACTCGACGGTAGCCGCTGCACCCGCGCAGGTGCAGGCCTGGTTCACCCAGGCGCCAGACCCCAAGGTGAGCCGCCTGGCCCTCGAAGGGCCGTCAGGCCCCGTCAAGCTGGGCGCGATTCGCCTTGCCGAGGACAAGTCCATCGCGGCATCCATCGAAGGCACGCTCGCTGACGGCGCCTACACGGTCAGCTGGCAGGCGGCCGGAGACGACGGGCACATCCAGAAGGGCACGTTCACGTTCACCGTCCGCCACACGCGGTAGGCGACCGCACTCCGCGCGACGACACGAACCGCTGGCCTGACACCGGTGGACGCCGCCGTCCTGGTCCACGAGGCCGCGCCGAAAGCGGCGTTCTATGTCGCGGTGGCGATCGCCATCGGCGTGACCGTCACCCGGTGGCTGATGGGCCGCGCGTTCCTGACCGACACCTCCGCCGGCAGTCGCCTGTCCACGCTGGCGGTAGCGGCCGGCGCCGGACTTCTCGTCGCGACCCTGCTGCGGCTCATCGGACACACAATCGCGGCCTTCGGTCCGGCGGACGCCTGGTCCACCGAGTCGATCCATCTCATTGCCATGGAGAGCCGCTGGGGCGAGTCGTGGCGGCTTCAGTTGTTGACCGCCAGCGCGTTTCTCGCGGCAGCCATCGCCGTGCGGCTGCGCGGTGGACGCGGGTGGCGATGGACCGCGCTGGCCGCCGTCGCATGCGGCCTGACGACGCCGCTCCTCGGACACGCGGCCGGCTCCGTGGCAAGGGGCACGCTGCACGCCGCACACGTGCTGGGCAGCAGTGCATGGCTCGGCACGCTCATCGCCATCGTCCTGCTCGACCAGATGGGACCCCGCGGTGCCGGTCGCGCGGACGTGCCACGTGCCGGGATCGACCGGGCGATGATGACCGCCAGCCTCGTCGGGCGTTTCTCGCCCGTAGCGCTTACCGCTGCCGCCGTGGTCTTCTCGACGGGCATCCTGGCGGCGTTCATCTACCTGACGACGCCGGCCGACCTCCTGCAGACGGCGTACGGCCGGGCGCTGACCATCAAGCTGACGATCGTGCTCGCGATCCTCGCGTGCGGCTACGCCAACTGGCGGCGCGCCCGCGCACGGGAAGCGCCGTGGACGACCCTCCTTCGCATCGAAGCCGCATTGGCCCTCCTCGTGCTGGTCGTGACGAGCGTGCTCACCGAGCTCGAACACCCGTAAGGGGGCCCGTGTCTCCGGGCGGTTCAACCAGGCGTGTCACGTACGGACCACCGAGGCACCGAGGCACCGAGGCGCGCCTGAGATGGACGGGGGACGCGCTGGCCGGTCGAAGACCGGCCCTACCGATGCACGCACGCCACCGGATCGAGTGAACCGAACCGGCCTTCGAGGGTTCACTCGATCCGGTGGCGCGCGCGCATCGGGCCGGCGCTCCGCGCCGACGCGCGTCCCACTGCTCGGTGTCTCTGTGTCTCTGTGGTTCCGTTCGTCTCCCGCGGCGCGCGTATCAGGGGACGAGATTGAAGCGCTGCACGCGCCGGCCCGTCGAGGCCTCGCCCACGTAGAGATTTCCCTTCGCATCCACGCTCATGCCGTGCGGCCGCAGGAACTGGCCAAGCTGGCGCCCGCCGCGTCCGAAGTCGCCGACGATCTCCAGGTCGCTGCGGCGGAGGATCCAGACCTTGTGGTTGGTCCCGTCCGCGAGGTAGAGCCATTGCTGCGCCGGATCGGGCGACAGCACGACGACGAAAGCCGAGCCCGAAGAGAGGGTGGCCGGTGCAACGACTCTCTCGGCAATGAACTTGCCCTGCTGGTCGAACACCTGGATGCGGTTGCCGCGCCGATCGGCGACGTAGATGTGTCCGTCGTTGGAGCCGGTCAACCCGTGAACGGTCGAGAACTGCCTGGGCAGCGCGCCGCTCACCATGGTCTTCGGGTCGAACTTCTCCGTGTCGTCCGGCGTCTCGCCGTACGCGCCCCAGTGGCGCAGGTACTTGCCGGTCTCTCCCTCGAACACGATGACCCGGCGGTTGCGATAGCCGTCCGCGATGAACACCTCGTTGGTCTTCGGGTCGACCCAGATGCCGGCAGGGCCGCCGAGCAGCGTCGTGTCGTTGCTGCCCGCGTTCTTGTCGTACTCGCCGATCGTCATGACCAGCTTGCCGTCGCGCGTGAACTTCTGCACGCGATGGTGCCTGAAGGTGCCGATCCAGACGAAGTCGTTGTGATCGACGAAGATGCCGTGCGGGTTACGAGGCCAGTCGGACGGATCGTCCATCGGGCCCTGGCCCCAGCCCTGCACCAGCTTGCCCTCCGCATCGAGCTCCAGGATCGGCGGTGCGGGACGGCAGCACGTGCCCATCGGGGGCTCCTGCACTTCGTAGAGCTCCTCTTCGGTCAGCGTTTCGGGCAGGTGTGTGATCCAGACGTGCTGCCTGGCGTCCACGAACACGCCGGTGATCGACCCGAGGATCCAGTTGTTGGGCAGTTCCTGTGGCCATCCTGGATCGACCACGAATCGAGGGGCGCCGCTGCCGCCCGCAGCCGTCGCCGGGGCCTGCCCGGCGGGCTCGGGCGCCGGCCCGCAGGCCGCCATGGTGATGAGTGCCAGCGCGCACGCGCCGGCCTTACCGAACTCGAATCGCGTCATGAATCGACTCCCAGAGTGAGACATGTGAAGTGAGAGGTGAGAAGCCTGGAGCAAGAAGACAGAAGCAAGATGTTCGAAAGGCCGGAGCCGGAAGGGCGCATCCGTGCCAAGAAAGTATCACCAAAATCCGCGCACGGCATTGGGCGTGCACCCGGTTGGCGGCCGGCGGACATTTGTCTATACAATGACGCCGCGGCCGCGCGGCGCCGGATGGCGTGAGGCGAGGCGGCAGGACTGGGCATGGTGAAGGCGGATCGAGTGTGGCGGAATCTGCGGCTGGCGACCCTTGCCGGCCCCGGGCTGGGCATTGTCCCGGAAGGTCTCGTGGCCTCGACCGGCGGGCGAATCGTCTACGCCGGATCGGCGGACGGCGCTCCGGCGATCGAGGTCGCAGAAGTGGTCGACTGCGACGGCCGGTGGGTGACGCCCGGCCTCGTGGATTGTCATACGCACCTCGTGCACGGCGGCGATCGCGCCGCGGAGTTCGAGATGCGTCTCGCGGGTGCGAGCTACGAGGACGTCGCCGCCGCGGGCGGGGGCATTCGCTCCACCGTGCGCTCGACTCGCCAGGCGAGCGAGGACGACCTCGTCCGGGGCGCGCTCCCGCGGCTCGACAGCCTGCTGGCGGAGGGCGTGACCACGATTGAGGTGAAATCGGGGTACGGCCTCGACACCGAGACCGAACTGCGCATGCTCAGAGCCGCCGGCCGTCTTGGCGAGGCGAGGCCGGTCAGGGTTGCCCGGACCTTCCTGGGCGCGCACGCCGTACCGGACGAGTACCAGGGAAACGCCGACGGTTACATCGGCCGCGTGTGCGACGACATGCTGCCGGCCGTCGCTGCCGCTGGACTGGCCGACGCCGTGGACGCGTTCTGCGAGCGCATGGCGTTCTCACCGAGGCAGACGGCGCTCGTCTTCGACAAGGCCCGCGCGCTGGGGCTCCCCGTCAAGCTGCACGCCGACCAGCTGTCGAACTCGGGCGGGGCGGAGCTCGCCAGCCGCTTCCGCGCGCTCTCGGCGGACCACCTGGAGCACACGAGCCGCGATGGAGCGGCCGCGCTCGGCGCGGCTGGTACGGTGGCCGTGCTCCTGCCCGGTGCGTATTACACGCTGCGGGACACGCACCCGCCGCCGATCGACTGGTTCCGCCGGCACGGCGTCCGGATGGCGGTCGGCACGGACTGCAACCCGGGTACGTCACCGCTCACCTCCATTCTGCTGGCGATGAACATGGCGGCGACACTATTTCACCTGACCGTCGAGGAATGCCTCGCGGGCACGACGCGCGAGGCCGCGCGGGCACTCGGGCTCGTCGATGAAATCGGCACGCTCGAAGCCGGCAAGTGGTGCGACCTGGCGGTCTGGGACATCGAGCGGCCGGCGGAGCTCGTCTATCGAATCGGATTCAACCCGCTGCATGCGCGGGTGTGGCACGGCGAGCCTTGTATGTAGAGGCGACCCTTCAGTATTCAGACGAACCTTAGAGGCGACCCTTTAGGGTCGCCTTCCGGAGCAAGCATCGAGTGAACGAAGAACGTCTAATCCTCACCGCCGGCGGCATGGACCTGTCCGCGTGGCGCGCCGTCTATGACGGGGCCGATATCGATCTCGACCAGGCGTGCCGGGCCCGCGTCGAGGCGGCGGCAGCCACGATCGATCGGATCGTGGCGAAAGGCGAGCCGGTCTACGGGATCAACACGGGCTTCGGCAAGCTGGCCAGCGTCCGGATCGACGCCCACGATCTCGCCACCCTGCAGCGGAACATCGTCTTGTCGCACTGCGCCGGTGTCGGTGAGCCGCTGCCGCTGCCGGTGACGCGGTTGATGATGGCGCTCAAGGTCGCCAGCCTCGCCTACGGCGCGTCGGGTGTCCGCTGGTCCACGATCGAGCACCTCGCGCGCTGCCTCTCATCCGGCCTGATTCCCGTCGTGCCGTCGCAGGGGTCGGTCGGCGCGTCCGGCGATTTGGCTCCGCTCGCCCACATGACGGCGGCCCTCATGGGCGTCGGGGCGTTTTCTGTCGACGGTGTCCACGTGCCCGCGTCCGACGCGCTGGCGGCCGCGGGCCTGTCGCCGCTCGTGCCTGGCCCGAAAGAAGGCCTCGCGCTCCTCAACGGGACGCAGGCGTCGACGGCACTTGCGCTGGCCGGGCTCTTCGGAGCGGAACGCGTGTTCCAGGCGGCGCTCGTGACGGGAGCGCTGTCGACGGATGCGGCCCGCGGGTCCGATAGTCCGTTCGACCCGAGGATCCACGCGCTCCGGCAGCAGCGGGGGCAGATGGATGCCGCCGCGCGCCTGCGCGCGCTGATGGCGGGAAGTGCGATTCGGGCGTCGCACCTGACCGGCGACGATCGCGTGCAGGATCCGTACTGCCTGCGCTGCCAGCCGCAGGTGATGGGCGCGTGCCTGGATCTCCTGCGCCAGGCCGCGGGCACGCTGACCATCGAAGCCGGTGGCGTCTCGGACAATCCGCTCGTGTTTGCCGACACTGGAGAAGTGATCTCGGGCGGCAACTTCCATGCCGAGCCAATCGCGTTTGCGGCCGACATCATCGCGATGGCGCTTTGCGAGATCGGATCGATCGCCGAACGGCGTATCGCGATGCTGATGGACCCTGGGCTTTCGGGACTGCCCGCGTTCCTGACGCCAAAGCCCGGGCTCAATTCCGGCTTCATGATTCCCCAGGTCACCGCCGCCGCGCTGGTGTCCGAGAACAAGCAGCGCGCGTGGCCGGCCAGCGTGGACTCGATTCCGACCTCGGCCAACCAGGAAGACCACGTCTCGATGGCCGCGCACGGCGCACGGCGGCTGCTCGCGATGGCGGCCAACGCCGCACACGTCGTCGGCATCGAGTTGCTGGCGGCGGCGCAGGGATGTGACTTTCACGCGCCGCTTCTCTCCAGTCCCGCGCTGGAGCGGGCGCGAGCGGTGCTGCGTGCCGACGTGCCGCATCTCGACGACGATCGGCTGTTCGCGCCCGATATCCAGGCGGCCACTTCGCTCGTGACGTCCGGCCGGCTGGTCGAAGCCGCCGGGGCAGAGGCCTTGCCGCATTTGGGAGAGTGATTGCGGACGGAACCACAGAGACACAGAGACGAGGGAACCACAGAGACACAGAGACACAGAGCAGTGGGACGCGCGTCGGCGCGGAGCGCCGGTTGGGCCGGTCTTCGACCGGCCAGCGCGTCCCGCCGATCACCTCTGATGCGCCTCTGAGCCTCGGTGCCTCGGTGGTCCGTACGTGACAGGCAGGTCTTACAGGGAGTGCCAACATGTCGACATCGACTCGCAGCGACATCTCACGGCGCATCCAAGCTCCGCGCGGCGCCACGCTGAGCGCGCGGAGCTGGCTGACAGAGGCGCCGCTCCGGATGCTGATGAACAACCTCGATCCCGAGGTCGCCGAGCGTCCGGAGGACCTCGTCGTCTACGGCGGCATCGGCCGCGCCGCCCGCGACTGGCCGTCGTTCGACGCCATCGTCGACACGCTGCGCCGGCTAGGTCCCGACGAGACGCTGCTCGTGCAGAGCGGCAGGCCCGTCGGCGTCTTCCGCACGCAACCGGATGCGCCGCGCGTGCTCATCGCCAACTCCAACCTCGTGCCGCACTGGGCCACGTGGGAACACTTCCACGAGCTGGATCGCAAGGGTCTCATGATGTACGGCCAGATGACGGCTGGCTCCTGGATCTACATCGGGAGCCAGGGCATCGTGCAGGGCACTTACGAGACGTTCGTCGAGCTCGGCCGGCAGCACTACGGCGGAGGCCTGGCGGGGCAGTGGATCCTGACGGCGGGGCTCGGCGGCATGGGCGGCGCCCAGCCATTGGCTGCGACGATGGCGGGCGCGTCGTGCCTGGCCGTCGAATGCCAGCCGAGCCGCGTCGACATGCGCCTCAGGACCGGCTACGTGGACGTGCGGACCGACAGCCTGGACGAGGCGCTCGCGACCATGGAGCGGAGCTGCCGCGAACGACGACCAATCTCGGTGGCGCTGCTTGGCAATGCCGCGGACGTGTTCCCCGAGATCCTTCGCCGCGGTATCCGTCCGTCGATCGTCACCGACCAGACCTCCGCCCACGATCCGGTCAACGGATACCTGCCGAAGGGCTGGACCCTCGAGGAGTGGGCCGAGCGGAGGGTGAGCGATCCCGCCGGCGTGGCGAGTGCCGCGAAGGCGTCGATGGCCGAGCAGGTGCGTGCGATGCTGGGATTCCACTCTCACGGCGTGCCGACGATCGACTACGGCAACAACATCCGTCAGATGGCCTTCGAGGCCGGTGTCTCCACCGCGTTCGAGTTCCCGGGCTTCGTGCCCAAGTGCATCCGTCCGCTCTTCTGCCGGGGCATCGGTCCCTTCCGCTGGGTAGCGCTCTCGGGGAATCCCGAAGACATCTACCGGACCGATGCGAAGGTGAAGGAGCTGATGCCTGACGCTCCGCACCTCCACCACTGGCTCGACATGGCACGCGAGCGCATTCGATTCCAGGGGCTGCCCGCGCGCATCTGCTGGGTCGGGCTGGGCGACCGCCATCGTCTCGGGCTGGCCTTCAACCGGATGGTCCGCGACGGCGAGCTCGAGGCGCCGATCGTGATCGGACGCGATCACCTGGACTCCGGTTCTGTCGCGTCTCCAAACCGCGAGACCGAGGCCATGCGCGATGGATCGGACGCGGTCTCGGACTGGCCGCTCCTGAACGCCCTTCTCAATTGCGCGTCGGGCGCCACGTGGGTCTCACTCCATCATGGCGGCGGCGTGGGCATGGGCTTCTCGCAGCACGCGGGAATGGTCATCGTGTGCGACGGCACGGTCGAGGCGGACGCGCGCCTCGCGCGTGTGCTGTGGAACGATCCGGCCAGCGGCGTGATGCGCCACGCCGACGCCGGCTATGAAGACGCTGTGGCGTGCGCCCGCGAGCACGGCCTGTCCCTGCCGATGATCTGAAAAGGGGTCAGGCGTCATTTCGGCCGGGAAATGACGCCTGACCCCTTTTCGCGCGGGATTTTTCCTTAATGACGCCTGACCCCTTTTTCAGACGCCTGCCCCCTTTTTGCGCGCCGGGTTGAATCGGGCGGTGAGCTGGTGGCGGTCTCCGGGGTACGTGAGGTGCACGCTGGTCACGGGCGCGCCGGACCGCCAGGTCGCGCGTTCGATGACCAGGCACGGCGCCTCAGCGGGCATGTCCAGCAGAGCCGCCACCTCCTTCGACGCGGGCACGGCGCGAATCCGGTGCTCTGCGTCGGTCCACGGGATCCGCTTCAGCAGCCACGTCCCCGGGGGCACGACGTCGAAACTCGCCGAGGCAGCCTCAGGCACCGCGGCGAGGTTGATGGTCCGATCCTCGACGACGAACGGGCGATCGTCAGCGAAGTGTCGAACACGAACCGACAGCACGCGGCCCGGCCCGGCAATCCCCAGCCGTGCACGATCATCCGAGGTCGCGCGACGCGCCGTCCGCTCGAGCACTTCGTGCCGGTAGCGGTGTCCGGCGGATTGCACTTCGGCCTGGATGTCGTGGATCTCCAGAATCGTCTCCTGCGAAGCCGGTGAGGCGACAAACGATCCGGCCCCGCGTCGTCGCACGACGAGGCCCGCAGCGGCGAGGGCCGAGATCGCCTTGTTGACGGTCATGCGCGAGAGCCCGTATGCCTCGCCGAGCTCGGCTTCGGGCGGGATGCGGTCACCCGGTTTCAGCGTGCCCGACATGATGCGCGACTCGATACTGCGCCGGACGTCCACGTAGCGCGGCACGCCAGCAGCGGTCGAGCCGGCCGGCCTTCGCCTCGCGCGTCCTCTCATGCGGTAGCAGCTTACATCCTCGAACGGCTTCGCCGATGTCGTCCGAAGGGAGCGCCCACAGGGCTCGCGCGCAGGCCGCCCCTGGCGTAGAGTGAACCGTTGGAGATCAACACGGACTGCCGCCGGGAGTCACACCGTCACCCGTGAACTGTCTCGGTGCCGAGGTCGTGGACGACACGACCGTGCGTGTGAGCGCGTCGGGCTTCCTCGACGCATACCTGGCGTCTCGCGCGCTGGGCGGCTTCGCGGGCCTCGCGAATCAGCGCATCCTGCTGGACGGTGTTCGCGCCGCCGACGGGGGACCGGCACTCGTCCAGCAGGCCCAACAACGGCTGGCGGGCCGGGAAGCGCGCACGTATGCCGCGACCGCGACGTCATTCCGAGGCCGTATGGGAGGCATGGATATCGATGAAGGAGAGTGCAGAAAGGCGAGACGCGCGTGGCTGAGTGGCCCAGGGTCCCTTATGTCGGTGTCGGGTGCCTCGTCTTCCACGACGATCGCATCCTGCTCGTGCTCGGGCATCGCGGTCTCTGGTCTCCGCCTGGCGGGCACCTCGATTTCGGCGAATCGCCGTTCGAAGCGGCGGTTCGCGAGACGCGCGAAGAAACAGGCATCGATGTTTTCGACGTCGAGTTCGTCGCCATCACGAACGACGTGCTCGAGGACGTGGACAGGCACTACGTCACGATCTGGATGCGCGGCGAGACGAGCGATCCGACCCTTGCCATCGAGGACACCGACGAGATCGTGGAAGCCGCGTGGTTCGAGCTCTCGGATCTGCCTGAGCCACGGTTCGCCTTCTTCGACAATCTGCTGTCTGGTCGCTCCCTGCCTGGAGCGCCGACGAATCTTCCCAGCGGCTTGCTAGGTGTCGCCTCCGTGACGCCTGGCCCCGCAGAGCCGCCACGCGTACCCCCGTCGACGAGGAAGCCGCGTGGCGCGAAGGGACTGTCCCCCCGCGCCGAGTCGCTGCCCGAGGCCGTGCGGCAGCGGCGAATCGTTCGCCATCGTCACGAGAACCCCGGACAGATGAGCGCCGGCGGCGCGTCACCGTCTCTCGACGATCGCATCCGGTTCGCCATTGCAGGCAAGCGCCTGGTCGAGGTCCGTTACAGCGGCCGGCTTCGCGTCGTGGAACCGCACGACTACGGCGTGTACAAGGGCGCAACGAAGCTCTTCGTCTACCAGCTGCGTGAGGCCGCGCCCTCTGGACAAAAGAGCGCCAGCGGATGGCGGTGGCTGGAGCTGGCGAAAATCGAAGGGCTCACCGTTCTCGACGATACCTTCGCCGGAAGCCGTGGCCAATCGCACCAGCAGCACTTCGATTGGGATGAGGTCTACGCGCGCGTTGGGCCGTAGGCGTCTTCCGAGATTCTGCACGAGTCATGAAGGCCGTCTGCGCCTTCAGGGCATAATTGACCACATGGATGGGGATTCGCGTGCTCCGCGCTCGGCGCGCGTGACCGTCACACGCTTTTTGTCTGCGGCCGAAGCCGATCGCCACGACCTCGAGTTCTGGATGCAGATGTCCGGTGCCGAGCGGCTGCTGCACGCCTGGCGGCTCAGCCAGGAGATCTGGAGCCTCAGTGGCGGCCACGCCTATGAACCCGGACTTTGTCGATCTGTTGCGCGCGTTCAACGCCGCTGAGGTCCGCTTCCTGGTCGTGGGCGCGTACGCGCTCGCCCTGTATGGCCGTCCGAGGGCCACAGGTGATCTGGACATCTGGATCGACGCCACCCCGGACAACGCGCCGCGAGTGATCGGCGCTCTGGCGGCCTTCGGCGCACCGATCGCGAGCGTGTCGGCCGACGACATCGCTCGCCCAGGCATCGTCTATCAGATCGGCGTTCCGCCCGGGCGCATCGATTTGCTGACCGAGCTCACGGGCGTGACGTTCGCCGACGTCTGGCCGCGCCGGGTGCGCCATCCGTTCGGGGATGTCGACGTCGACTTCATCGGCCGCGACGACTTCATTCGCAACAAGCGAGCCACCGGCCGGCCAAAGGATCTCGGCGACATCGAAGGCATCGAGTGACGCTCACAGGCTGGGCGGCGGGTCTGCAGGCCCCTGCGGCTGATCCGAGTCCTGGAGCTGTGCCATCCGCGCGTAGAGTCCTCCGAGGGCGACGAGCTCGGCGTGCCGGCCGCGTTCGACAATCCGGCCCTGGTCGAGCACCAGGATCTCGTCGGCGTGTCGAATGGTCGACAGCCGGTGGGCGATGACGAAGGTTGTGCGCCCGAGCTGCAGGTTGCGCAGCCCCTCGAAGACCAGCCGCTCCGACTCCGAGTCGAGCCCGGAGCTCGGCTCGTCCATGATCAGGATCCGCGAGTCCCGCGCGATCGCGCGGGCAATCCCGATGCGCTGGCGCTGTCCGCCGGAGAGCGTCAGTCCGCCCTGTCCGAGCATGGTGTCGTAGCCCTCCGGCAGCGTCTCGATGAAGGCATGGGCCTGCGCCAGTTCGGCCGCGCGCACGATCTCGTCGCGCGTGGCATCCGGCTTCCCGTAGGCGATGTTCTGCCACACCGGTGCGTAGAAGAGCTGTGTCTCCTGCAGCACGAACGCGATCTGGCGCCGCAGCGAGCGGATGGTGACGTCGCGGACGTTCTGGCCGTCGATCGTGACGTCGCCTTCCCCGGGGTCGTAGAAGCGCGGGATCAGGCTGACGAGCGTGGACTTGCCGCTGCCGCTCGGGCCGACGAGCCCGATGAGCTGACCGGGCTCGGCAACGAACGACACATCGTGGAGGACCAGGCGATCCGGGTTGTAGCCGAAGCTCACGTCGTGGAACTCGACGCGCCCGCCGGCGATGTCGAGGGGACGCGCCGACGGGGACCGCGGGAGCCGCTCGTCGGCGTCAAGCACGGCGCGCACGCGCTCCAGGCCGACCGTGGCCTGCGCGATGTTGGTGCTGGCGCGCGAGAGCGACTGGATGGGCCGGAACAACCGGCCCAGGTAGGTCATGAAGACGACCAGCGCGCCGGCCGTCATGGCGCCGTCGAGCACCTGCCGCGCGCCAAACCACAGGACGGCTGCCGTACCGATCGCGACAAACGACGTGACGACGGGCCCGAGGAGCGACCGTACGCGGCGGGCGTAGAGTGCCGCCTCGACGCTCTCGCGGCTCTTGGCGCTCAGCCGCTCCCGTTCGAACTGGCCCTGCCCGAAGGCCTTGACCACGCGAATGGCGCCGAGCCCCTCCTGCACGATGCTCACGAGCTCGCTCTGGCGGCGGCGAACGTCGTGTGTCGCCGTCCGGATGATCGCCCGCAGCCGGTACACGAAGACCAGCACCAGGGGAGTCACGGCCAGCGCCACGAGCGTGAAGCGCCAGTTGAGCCACAGCATGACGGCCAGCATGCCGAGGATCATCAGGCTGTCGATCACGATGTCGAGCAGCGACGTCGACACGAAGTCCTGGACGGTGTTGATGTCGTCGGTGATCGTGCTGATGAGCGGCCCGGTCTGCTGCCGGTCGTAGTAGGACATCGACAACCGCTGCAGGTGTGCGTAGACGCCCTGGCGGAGATCGTGTGCGACCCATTGCCCGATGCTCACCGTGTAGTACGCGTTGAGGTAGGCGTTGGAGGCCTGGAGCAGCGCGATGACGACCGTTGCCGCCACGGCGACGTTGAGGAGCGTCAGTTCGTCGGCGCCGTCGCCTGCCAGCCAGGCGACGGGTCCCGGCACGGGCTCCGATCCGAAGACCGAGTCGAGCACGATTTTGAGCGGCCACGGCGAGGCCAGGCTCATGGCCGTCTCGATGACCATCGACACGCTCACCACGAGCAGCCAGCGCCAGTAGGGGCGCACGAGACCGGCGGAGAATCGGAGCACGGTCGGTCAGCGGCCGGCGTCGCGGATCTCCACCCGCCGATTGAGCCCGCGGCCCTCGGCCGTGCCGTTGTCGGCGACCGGTTGCGCTTCGCCGTAGCCGGCCGACTGCAGGCGGCCGGACGAAACGCCGCGATCCGTGAGCCAGGCGACGACAGTCTCGGCGCGGCGCTCGGAGAGCGATTGGTTGTGCGTGTCGGGACCCTCCGCATCGGCGTGGCCGGCCACCACGACGCGAAGAGCGGGCCGTGCGATGAGCAGTGCTCGAACCTGCATCAGGGTCGGCTCCGAGTCCGGCCTGAGCGTCGCACGGTCCGTGTCGATGTTGATGCCGTAAAGATCCACCTTGCCGTCGCGCTCGAGCTGCCGCGCGAAGCTCTCGCTTGTCTGCTGGTTGCGCGCGAGCTCCATCCGCACATCCACGGTGTCTCCCGCGACGAAGGGGTACGGGTGGGGAGTCGTGGAGCGGCCCGAGAACGGATCGAACCCGTCGGGCCAGCCGACGCCGAGGTTGTCGATGTCCCCGACGCGCACGACGAGGTCCGCGTCCGGTCCGCCCCGCTCGACGTGATCCGGGGCACGCCAGTCCTGCACCTGCACCATTGCCGGCGCGGGCATCCCGGTGGCATCAGATGTTCGGGTGCTCCCGCTGCCGAGGCATGACCACACCAAGACGAGGAGAACGGTGACGACGGGGCCGTGAGCCTGGAGTGGACGCATGCGTGCGGTAAGCATACACGCCGCACTCGTCGACTCAGTCGACGATCCCCAGCTCTTCGAGCACCGCGGCAACCTCGCGCTGATGCTCGTCGACGAACCTGACGTTGTCGGCCGCCGGGCCCTCGGGGACGCTGCGGAGCACACCCGATGCGATGAAGCCGTGGGCGACGCGAGCCGCCAGCAATCCCAGGGCGAACTTCGTGTACTCGCGTGAGGTGATCCCGGCCGTCCTGAGCGCATGGGCGAGGACCGGTTCGTCCTGCAGCCGCGCGTCGAGCCGCGCGGCCACCTCCCGTGCGTCTCCAAGCAGAGCGACCTCGGGTGTGAAGAGCGGGTCGTCATCGAACCGCCGATCGGCCCGCGTGGCGGTGCCGATCATCCGGCTGGCCTCGACGAACTGCTCGAACACGGGCTCCGTGAGCCGGTACAGCGCGAGGTCCCGGTTCTCGAACACCGACAGGCCTGTCTGCAGCGCGAGGGCGAGGCTCGCGGCAAGGAGCGCAGTGGACACGTCGCTCGTCAGCAACCTAGATACGTCGGAGCTGCACCTGCTCCACGCGATGGTGGACGCCCTTGCGGAGGATCAGGCGGGCGCGCACGCGTGTGGGCAGGATGTTCTCGCGGAGATTCACGTGGTTGATCCGCGCCCAGATCTCGGCAGCCGTCGCGCGCGCGTCGGCTTCGCTCAGCGCCGCATAGCGATGGAAATAGGACGCCGGATCGCGGAACACCGTGTCGCGCAGGCGCAGGAAGCGCTCCACGTACCAGGACTCGATGTCCGCTTCGTCCGCGTCCACGTAGATTGAGTAGTCGAAGAAGTCCGACGGGAAGAGCTGCGTCTCGGCACGCTCCGCGGGCGGCACCTGCAGCACGTTCAGCCCCTCCACGATGACGACATCGGGCCGGCGAACGGTCTGCACCTCGCCGGGGACGATGTCGTAGCGCTGGTGGGAGTAGACCGGCGCGCTCGCCTCGACGGCGCCGGCCTTCACGCTGGCGAGGAATCGGACGAGCGCGGGGCGGTCGTAGCTCTCCGGGAATCCCTTGCGGTGCATGATCCCGCGAGCCTCCAGCACGGCGTTGGGCAGCAGGAACCCGTCCGTGGTGACGAGTGCGACCGACGGGTGATTGGGCCATCGGCAGAGGAGCGCCTGGAGCACGCGGGCGGTGGTGCTCTTGCCGACGGCGACGCTGCCGGCAAGCCCGATGATGAACGGTACGGGCTGCTCGCTCTTGCCGAGAAACGTCTGCGACGCGCGGAAGAGCGATTGTGCCGCGCCGACATGCAGGTTGAGCAGGCGCGACAAGGGCAGATAGATCTGCTTCACCTCGTCCATCGACAGGGCTTCGTTGAGGCCCCGAAGCTGGTCGAGGTCTGCTTCCGAGAGCGTGAGGGGCGTGTTCCTGCCGAGCGCGGCCCAGCCGTGGCGGTCGAAGGTGAGGAAGCGGGAGAGTGTGGTTGCTGGCGGGTCCGCCGCCTGTCTGGGCGAAGTCACAGTGCTCATCCATCATACCCACCAGCCCGGCCGCACGCGTGCCATCGCCAGGCCTCGCGGAGTCGGGCGCCGGTCGTTCTGCCTCGCCGAGGCCGTATACTTTCTCACAGCGCGGTCCGAGTGTTCCCGTGGCGCCCCCTACACTCGAGCCGGCGTCGAAGGCGGGGACGTCTGCCGCCTCGGCCCAAAGCCGTATTGCACGGCAGTGGTGCGCGTCGTTAACGTAAGAGGAACCCCCTTATGACCGAGGATGAAGCTACTATGATGAACACGTTGCCTTCAGTTTGGATTGCCCCACTGGTCGTCGCCGCGTCCCTCTTCGCTCCGGGTGCCGCGCTCGCGCAGGACTCTCCGGTCACCGCCAACGTGGGAGTGGGCGTCATCATGCCACAGGGAGACGTCGGAGATCGGTTCGACGCCGGCATCACGGTGCCGTTCGGCGTGACGTTCAACATCTCGGAGTCCGTCGGCATTCAGGGCGAGTACTCGTACTCGTGGATGGGTGGTCCCGACAGGACCGTGATGACCATGGACGGGACCGAGCTCATCGAATCCAACCATTCAATGCACGTGGGGACCGTGAACCTGAAGTTCTCGCCGCCGTCGAGCGGCTCGGTGGGGGGGTACGTGCTTGGCGGCCTTGGCATCTACCATCGGTCCGTCGAGCTGACATCGCCTGCCGTGGGGGTGATCACCGTCTGCGACCCATGGTGGTACGTCTGCTTCCCGACGGCGGTCGAGGTCGATGAGGTGCTCGGGACGCGGTCGTCGAACGACTTCGGCGTCAACTTCGGCGGCGCCGTCACGTTCGCCAGGCGCTTCTACGTGGAGGCGCGCTTCCACTATGTCTGGGGTCCGGAGTTCGAGCGGCCCGAGTTCATGG
Organism: uncultured Bifidobacteriaceae bacterium; assembly: GCA_964543955.1. Lineage (GTDB taxonomy): Bacteria > Acidobacteriota > Vicinamibacteria > Vicinamibacterales > UBA2999 > VFZN01. The sequence continues at coordinate 13,680 of CAZJBN010000041.1, read as the reverse complement.
GCGGCGGCCGGGTCAACGCGAACGGCTACTACATTCCCATCAACTTCGGTCTCCTGTTCTGACGCCGGAGTCGTCGCGGGGAGCGGCCCAGGCGCAGCGGCATCCAGAGTGGAGCGTTGCGCCTGGCCGCGCTGCCGCCTGGCCGTCGCGCTACCCGCGCCCTTCCGTGGCCATCTGCTTGAAGAACTCGTCGGCCCGCGCGTTCAGTTCGTCGTGGGTGAAGTCTTCCTTGCGTGTCGCAATCCACCACGTGTAGCCCGCAGGATCGGCCACCGCACCGGCCCGGTCGCCCCAGAACTGGTCGTCCATGGGCATCTGCACGGTGCCGCCGGCCGCGACCGCGCGGTCGAAGAGCGCGTCGCTGTCCTCGACATAGAGCCACAGCGCCGCCGGCGAGCCGCCAAAGGCCAGCGGTCCTTTCGCGCCCATCATGACGTCGTTGACCATGATGCGCGAGTTGCCGATGGTCAGCTCCGCGTGCATGACCTTCCCGTCGGGCCCGAGGCTGCGGCTCACTTCGGTGGCGCCGAGCGCACGAACGTACCACTCGATCCCTCTCGCTGCATCGTCGAGCGCCAGTTGCGGCGTAATGGTGTGATAGCCGTCCGGAACGGCCTGCTTTGCCTTTGCCATGTGGGCACCTCCCGTGGATCGTCCGCCATCCGAAGCCATGCGTGAAGACTCCGAGCGTCCTCCCGGGGCGCGGATACGTGCAAGCTGGACCGGTCCCTTGCCGACCTGACGCCGGGGCCGTTCAGCGGGTGGCGCTTGATTCGCCGGCGCCGACCGACGACAATCCTCGCACGCGGCGGCCGGGCCCGCAGTGGCGGCACGGCGCCAATCCCTTTCGGAGATACTGTCGATGAGCCGATTCACCGAGCGTAGTCTGCCCATTGTCTGCGCTGTCGTTCTGGCGGCAACCACGGTGTTGGCGCAGCGCGGCGCCTCCGGACCGCCCGAACACGCGAAGGTGGCGCCGATCAACAACCTTCCGAATCCTTTCGAGACCGTTCGCAACTGGGGCACGCTGCCTGACGGACGCCAATGGGGGTCGGTGAGCGCCGTGCACGTCGATGCCGATGGCAAGCACATCTGGGCCGGCGATCGCTGCGGCACCAACTCCTGCGCGGGCTCGACGGTCAACCCCATCGTCAAGCTGGATCCGGACGGCAAAGTGGTGCAGAGCTTTGGCGCCGGGCTGATTCTCTGGCCTCACGGGATGGACGTGGACCGGCAGGGCAACGTATGGGTGGTCGACGCCCGATCGGCCAGCGCCGAGGAACTGAAGAAGTTTCCGGATGCGGCAGGCAAGGGCCACACGGTCACCAAGTTCAGCCCGCAGGGCAAGGTCCTGATGGTCCTGGGCACGCCGGGCGAGGCGGGCGAGCCGCCCGCGAGATTCACCGAGCCCAACGATGTGCTCGTGGCCCCGGACGGAAGCATCTTCGTAGCCGAATCGCACAACGCGCAGTTTCTGGACCAGGATGGCCCCGGAGCCATCGGCCGTATCTCCAAGTTCTCGCCCGATGGCAAGTTCGTCAAGAGCTGGGGTTCGTGGGGGTACGGGACGGGGCAGTTCCGTGGCCCGCACTCGCTGGCCATGGATTCGAAGGGCCGGCTCTTCGTGGCCGACCGCGGCAACCGCCGCATCCAGATCTTCGATCAGGACGGTCAGCACCTCGACACGTGGTACCAGTTCAGCCGCATCAGCGGTCTCTACATCGATGCGAACGACGTGCTCTACGCCATCGATTCGGAGTCGGACGACAACTACAACCCCGGCTGGCGGAAGGGGCTGCGCGTTGGCAGCGCGGCCACAGGCGAGGTCTGGTACTTCGTGCCGGAGCACGTGTCGAAGGAGGCCTCAGGCATGGGCGGCTATGGATCGATGGGAGAGGGCGTCACGGCCGATGCGGCCGGCAACGTCTTCGCGGGAGAAGTGGGGCCCGTGCAAGGCCTGACGAAGTTCATCCCGCGCCTGAAGCGATAGGCGCCCGCTCGGCGAGCGAATTGACCGCGGGGGCCCGGCGACTGGCGATGCGCCGTCCGAAGGCATTCACCCATGCCACCGGTGCAGAGCCGGGCGATTCCTGGCCCACCACTCCGCGGCAGCCGAGATCTGCGCTTGAGCGTTCTCCGTGATCTCAACGCGCCGCGGCGTCTTCACCGAGTCCGCCGCAACTGCTCCCGCAGGGCCTCCCAGGAGATCACTTTGCCTCCGTCGGCCTGGGCTATCGCGTCTAGAAGCAGGCGCTCCTCATCGAGAGACACGTCGAAAGTGTCCTCATCGTCCCGTGCGACGACGGTGACCACGGCACCCTCGGCCAGAGGCTCGCCTTCGAGAACCACCTTCCCCTCGACGACCTTTCCTGTGGCGACCTTCATGCTTCGATCCTACTTCTTCCAGCGTCACGGTGCGCCACGGGGCCAGGGCCAATCCCTGACACCGGCTGCGGGAGACATTCCAAGCGCCCGCACGGTCAGCGAATCGACCGCCTTACTTTCGCAACGGCTCGAGCCGCGGGGGCCGCTGTCCCCGCGGCCGGACGCCCGCCTGCAACGGTCCGTACTCCAGTTCCTCACCGGCTGCCGCGTGCCGCAGGAGCAGGCCTCCGCGGCTCATGTCCCCGCGGCCGACGAACGCGGTCGGATAGCACAGCCGCTCCCCGAGAATCGGCCGCAGCACGTCCACGTACTTGCCCGTGGCCACGCTTCCGAGCAGCACGATGGGCGTAGCCGATTTCAGCGCCCGCGCCAGGTGGAGCGCATCGCGCTCGAGCGGACTGCGGTAGCCGGCCACATCGGCGTCCACATCGCCCGCGGCGAACTCGTGGAGCAGTTCGATGCTGACGGGCGCCGACGGCGGCTGCAGTCCACGCGTGGGCGTGATGACGAGCGTCGTGTCGTGCCATTCGGGGTCGGGCCGGCCGAATCGCCCGGCGTAGGCGAGCTTGCCCCGGAAGTACAATCCGCTCAGGAAGGCGAACGCCTTGCCCAGCGGCAGCGTGCCCTCGGCGAGATCACGCGCGATCGGCAGCGTCGATCCCGGCTTCAACAGCATGCCGGCACGGCGTCCGCGACAGAAAGCGGGGGAGAGAAGGAAGACTCGCGGATCGTCACTCATGCGGACGGACCTGCCAGGTTGGGGCCCTTCCGCCAACCTGCCTGACACCCGATCATACGTGGACCAGGCGCGCCTGTGATCCAGCCTTGCCGATGCGAGCGGCGAATCGCAGCGCTGCAGGGCGGAACTTCAGTGCGCCGGAGTGTCGAGAACCATCGGGCGCCGCCAGCCGTCACTGAGAGGAGGAGGAGCGAGCGGATGGCGGCGTACGGACGAGTGTGTTCCATGGTCGTGCTGACGGGCGTGCTGGCCGGATGTGATGGCGATTCACCAACCCAACCGTCGACGGGCGCCATCGTGACCGTTGAAGTGGGGGATGAGCGCTTTCGCATGTGGCTCGGTGCGCCGGAGCAGATCGAAGCGGCCAGGGCGGCGCAGGCGGGAGGCCCCGCGCAGATTCCCAACGGACGGATCGTTACCGGAACCCAGGTCAACACCGGTTGGAGCTGGCACCTCACGGATGTGGAGTTCGCGGAGGTCACGATCGAGCTCTGCGACGGGCGCCCGTCCGATGTCGAGCGGGCAGGCACCGGTTTCGGCGGTGGCCGCTTCTGTCCGTGGGCGGCGAGGGTGATCTCGGTCCAGGACCGGTAGCCGGACCGATACGAACGGACGGTCGCGCCGGAACCGGCCCGGGCCCTACTTGTACCGCGTCCCCCGCTTGACGACGACGTCCACGCGCTGCAGCAGGTTGATGTAGCGAAGGACATCGCCGCGGACCGCGATGATGTCCGCGTACTTGCCGGGGCTGATGGTTCCGACCTCACGTTCCTTCTTCATGGCGACGGCCGGCCAGTAGGTGGCCGCGCGAATCGTCGTCATGGCATCGACGCCGAGCAGGTTGACCCACGCGTCGAGCTCCCGCCACGTCGATCCGCTGTGGAACTTCATGGGAATCCCGCTGTCGGTGCCGATGAGCAAGGTCACGCCGGCGTCCTTCAACTGCTGGAACTTGCGCGCGAGCGTGGGCCGCCTCGACGGCGTGGCCCTGAAGTAGTCGAGCCGCTCGGGGTGGGTGAGCGACTTCCTGATGTCCTCCACGATGGCCGGCGGCAGGCCCTCGTGCCACGCGATGTCGTCGATGTGCTCGGGGTTGTCGCGGATGTACTCGTAGTTGAAGAGGCCTTCGATCGTCGGCGTCCAGAAGAGCGGTCCAGCGGCCATGTTCGCCGCACGCTCTCGGATGGCGACGATGATGTCCTCGGGGTACTCCGGCGCGGCCGCGAGCCCGGTATGCTCGAAGTTGTCGACGCCGGCGGCAAGCCCGCGGCGAATCTCCTCCGGCCGATGCGCGTGCGCGACCACTGGGAGGTTGCGGCGGTGTGCTTCGTCGACGACCGCGCGGACTTCGTCGAGCGTCATCTGGTCCTGGTCGATCAGCTTGATCACATCGACGCCCCCATCCGCCAGCTTCCTCACCCTGGCCCGCCCATCGTCCGGGCCGGTGACGCCCCAGCGAAAGAGCTCGGTGCCGGGGTACGGCGCGTGCTGGATGAACGGACCCGAGACGAACATCGTGGCGCCGGCGAGCTGGCCGCTGTTGATCTTGTTGCGGACGTCGATGGAGGCGTCGAGGGGCGCGCCGAGATCCCGCGCGGTCGTGACCCCGGCGAGAAGCAGCTGCTTTGCGCTGGCGGGCATGATGACCGGCCCGAGCTGGTCGGGGTAGGTCTTGTCCCAGTGGGCATAGTCACTGTGCCCGTTGAGCATCAGGTGCACGTGCATGTCCCACAGACCGGGGAGCACGCTCATGCCCTCGGTGGAGATCACCTCGGCGCCAGCAGGTACGGCGAGCGAACCCACGGTGCCGACGGCCGAAATCCGTTCGCCGTCGACGAGGATGACGCTGTTCAGAACGGGTCGGCCGCCGAACCCGTCGATCAAAGTTCCGCCGACGAGGGCCTTGATCCGGTTTCCGGCCGGTTGCTGTCCGTGTGGCGCCGCAACCAGGGCCAGAACCAGGGCAAGGGCGGCGAAGGCCAGCCAGGTCGTGTTGCGCATGCCCGGCACTATACGCCGACTGGGTGAGGCCGACGAAGGTCCGGGGAGGTCCGGGGAGGTCCGGGTCCGGACGGATATCACCGTTCCGATGCCCGCGACGGGAGCGGGCGCGGCCGTCGATGGCGGCAATGACTCGTCGATGAGCGTCGTTGCTCGATTCACCCGAGCCTTGGCTCGGACATCAGCGCCAGGACGTTTCCCTCGGAATCCTCGAAGTCCGCGAGCCAGACCTGGCGATCGGCCAGCGTCGCCACCTTGTGGGGTTCGGTGCGGAACGCGACCCCTCGGGCCTTCAGCGTGTGGTGCATCCCCTGAATGTCGTCGACGGCGAAATAGAGGATCGAGCCCTGATGGTCGAACTCCGGCTCAGGAGTGGACAACATGAGCCGCACGCCGCCGCAATCGAAGAACGCCAGGCGCGGCGGCGCGGCGAAGAGAAAGGCCAGGCCGAGCGCGTCACGGTAGAAGGCGACAGCGCGCTCGATCTCGCGTGCCCTCATCGAGACCTGGTGGATGCGAGAGAGTCCGTTGGCTGGCGTCATGGGTTCCTCCCTGTCCGATTTTAGTTAGCCTGAGCTAACTAAGTTATACTCCAGCCATGGCGGGCCGCACAAGCGTCGATCGGAGGATCGCGGTGGCCGATAGGTTGCACTCGGCGGCCATTCACCTGTTGCGCGGTGTGCGGAAGGAAGACGAAGCCGCCGGCATCGGGCCGGCCCGGCTGTCTGCGCTGTCGGTGCTCGTGTTCGCCGGACCGGTCCGCGTGACGGACCTGGCCCGGATCGAGCAGGTGAAGCCGCCAACGATGACGAAGATCGTGGCCGGGCTCGAGACCGCGGGCCTGGTGAGGCGCCGTCCTGACGCCGAGGACGCGCGAGCCGTGAGGCTGGAGGCAACCGCACGCGGCGCGAGGCTCCTGCAGGAAGGCCGCCGCCGCCGGGTCGCGCGGCTGGCGTCGGCCCTCGAGACGCTCACGGCCGACGAGCTCGAGACCCTGACGCGCGCGACCGCTCTTCTCGATCGTGTGTCTGCGGCGGTTTGACCGGGCCGAGCCGGTCAGGGTCGGTCGTTCCTCGGCAGGGCCGTTTGATCCAGTGCCAACGCATAGAAGATCCGCGCCTCCACATCGTCGGGATACGCCGCGGCGAGCGCTTCCATCGCCTTCTCGTAGGCGACGATCCGCGTCCAGGCCGGGGATCGACCTGGCAGGGCAGAGCTGGACGAGAATTCGCAAGCCGGCCAGGTGAGGGGTCGGCCCGGAGGCTGATTACGAGCCGTGCGGGTCGGTCAGCGCCTTCACCGCCCGTGCGACCTCGTCGGCTCGCGAGACGAGCAGCACCGTCGTGCCGGCGTTCACCAGCGTCGCACCGCGCGGCGCGACGACGCTCCCGTCCGCCTGGTACAGAGCGGCGAACACGCACGTCGACGGGAACCCCGGCAGCGCCGCCAGTTCCATGATCGTCCTGCCCGCCGCAGCGCTTCGCTCCGGGACGGTCAGCTCGAACGCCATCGCGCTCCCGTCGCCGATGAGCATGGCGTGCCGGATGGCGTCGTGCTCGATGGCGGTGGCCACAGACCCCGTGATCAGGTCGGTCTCGGAGAGCACGCGGTCGATGCCGGCAGCGGCGTACACGGGGCGGTAGGCGTTGTCCCGCATCCGGACCATGACGCGCTCGACTCCAGCCGCCCGCGCGAGCAGCGCGACCGCCAGGTTGTCGGCATCCCGCCGAAGCATGGCCACGACCACGTCGCTCTGGCGGACGTCGGCTTCCTCGAGCACCTCGGCAATGGTGGGATCGCCGCAGAGCGCGACCAGGCCGTGCTGGAGGGACGCGCGCCTGGTGACGGCCTCGTCGCTGTCGACGATGGTGACCGCATGGCCGGTGCGCGTCAGGCGGATGGCCACATCGAGCCCGGCGCGTCCGGCCCCGACAATCACGATCTTCATGGTTCGTCCTTCATGGGTGGGTCGTGGTGGACCGCCGCAGCCTGCAGGATGAGCTCGTCGAGCTCGGCGACGTGCCGGCCCGCGGTTCGATCCGTGATCAGGCCGCGGCGCGCGGCGTCGAGGATGGCCGCCTTGCGGGCCGCCAGGACCGCGGGAAGCGCGACGTCGGCATGTGAGCCCCGGCCCATCCTCCTGATGGAACGCTCGGCCTCGATGATGTCCCGCTGAAACGAGGCCCAGCGGCCGGCGTGCTCGTGGCGGGAGATGAGGCCCGCCGACAAGAGGTTGTCCAGCTCGGCCTGCGCACGGCGGGCGCCAATCAGGATCGCCCGGCACTCGTCCTCGAGCTCGTCGTCGTGTCCGCCTGCCACCCCGAGCCACGTCAGGAAGTACCTGAAGGGCAGCGCCTGTGCGACGAGCGTGACGAGCGTCACGCCGAACACGATCGCAATCAACCGCTCCCGATGCGGGATGCCCTGGGGCAGGGTGAGCACGGCGGCCATCGACAGCGCGCCCTTGATGTTGCCGAACACCATCACGTGCTGCCAGCGCCACGGCACGCCGTCGCCGGCGAGGTGCAGCGCGCCGAAACACCCATAGACGGCCACGGCACGCCCGACGTGAAGCGCGATGACGGCCAGGGCAATCGGCCAGGCCTCCTGCAGCAGGAGCTCCGAAGTGAGCTGCATGCCGACCAGGAGAAACAGCCACACGTTGATCACAAACGCCGCGATCTCCCAGAAGCCGTACAGCGCGAGCACCCGGGACGGCTGGAGACCGGCGCGCATCGCGTGCCCGATCATCACGCCCGCCAGGACAACGGCAATCACGGCGGATCCGCCGAAGTGCTCGGTGACGAGCGAGGTCGCGAAGACCGCCACGACCGAGGCCAGGACGGCGGTCAGGTCGTCGGGAGCCTTGCGCAGGACCACGGCGCCGAGCATGCCGAACGCGGTGCCGAAGACCGCACCGGCGACAATGGCGACCAGCAGCAGGCGGGCGATCTCCGCCAGGTCGGCATGCCCCTGCATGACGACCGTGGCGGCCACGCTGACGAGGACGAGCGCCGTGCCGTCGTTGAAGAGGCTCTCGCCTTCCATGATGGCCGCGAGCCGATGCGGAACGCGGACGCTGCGAAAGGCCAGGAGCACGCTCACCGTATCCGTGATGGCGAGCACCGCGCCCAGGAGGAGCGCCACGGAGAAGGGCAGGCCGATCTCCCAGGCCGCAATCGCCGCCGTCGAGACGAGCGACAGGGCCACGCCGGGTACGGCCAGTGCGAGGATCGGTCGCGCCGCTCGCCGCATGCTCGTGTCGTCCGCGGATACGGCGCCCTGGAAGACGAGGATGGGAAGAAAGACCAGCAGCACCACGCCGGGGTGCATCGGCGTCTCGGGGAGCACGTTGGCCAGGACGAGGACCAGCCCGACGAGGACCAGGGCCACGTTGTAGGGCACGTTGATGCGCTTGGCGGCGATCGCCACGGCCGATCCGACGGCCAGCACCAGCAGGAGTTGCTCCAGGTATTCACGCATGCGTGATGAGATGAGATGAGCCGGAGTGCCCGCCTGCCGCGGAATCAGATCGCGTCGGAAATGGACGTGAACGTGAATGCCGCCAGCGCGAGCGGCGGCACCATGAACGGCGAGAGGCGCTGCGGGGCGCCGATGGCGTCGACGTTCCACGGCGCGAGCATGGCCAGCACGCCCTGGTTGAAGCGCAGGTTCCGCACGGGGTGACGGATCTGTCCCTTCTCCACCCACCAGAGTCCATCGCGCGTGAGGCCGGTCAGGACAATCGTCCGCGGATCCACGAGGCGCACGTACCAGAAGCGAGAGATGAGGAGCCCGCGATCCATCCCGGCGACCATGTCGTCGACCGACACCGGCGCTGTGGTGCTCTCGAGGATGTAGTTGACCGGTCCGGCAGTCGGCTCGCGCTTCTTCTCACCGGCCCAGAAGCGCGAGTACTCCAGGTTCTCGAGCACGCCCCCCGTGATGAGCGACAGGCGAGAGGCGGGAATGCCTTCGTCGGTGGCAGGCACGGCGGGAAGCTCTGCGTGCATCGGGTCGCTATAGAGGTTGATCCGGTCGCTGAAGAGCGCGTCGCCGACGCGCGTCTTGCCGTCTCTGGCGGAGAAGGCGCTTCGGCCTTCCTCGGCGGTCCGGGCATCGAAGCTGTTTGCCAGGAAGCCCAGCAGGTCGGCCACGGCCTGCGGTTCGAGGATCACCGGGTAGACGCCAGGCTCGATTGGCCGAGGCTGCTCGGAGCGTACCGCCTTGTCCACGGCCCGTTCGGCGATGCGCGTCGAGTCGAGACGCGAGACATCGAAATGGTCGCCGGCGACGTAGCCGGAGCCCGTTCCGCTGGCGCTCCGCGCCGTGACGCTGAAGCCGGCCTCGCTCGATCGGAAGTAGCGCCGGTTGCCGTTTGCCGTCGCGGCGGCCGTGGCCGCCGCGCTTGCCGTGTGAAAGCCCGCACCGGTCACCCTGGCCGAACGGCAGGCGCCGAGGACCGTGTCGAGTGTCCCGGCGCGCAGATTCAGATCCACCTCCGCGGTGGCATCGGCAAAGCCGCGAGCGTCGGCGTACTCGAGTGCACCGAGCGTCGGCACGTATTCGCGGTGGACCGGCGACACACGTGCGATCTGCACGGCCTCGTCAGCCATTCGCTTCAGCGCCTCGGCCGACGGGTCGTTGCCCGTCGCCGACCCTCGTCGTTTGCCGACCCACACCGTCGCGGTGACGTCGAGATCCTCGGCGCGCCCGCTGGTGGTGATGCGGTTGTCGGCAAATCGCGCGTGCGATTCGACGGTGCTGTTGAGCGTGACGGCCGCGTCCTCGGCGCCAGCCGATTTGGCATGCGCCAGCACCGTCTCACAGATCCGAAGGGCTTCATCTCGCGACAGCATCAGGGTTCCGATCTCGCTTCATGCAAGGCGACCCTGAAGGGTCGCCTCCACATGGCTTCCAACCTCTCACGTCCAACCTCTCACGTCCAACTTCCTGTCAGACGGCCGCCGTGTTGAGAACCGTGACCTGGCGGAACCGCGCAGGCGGACACCCGTGGCTGACCGCATTGGTCTGGCCGGGCTCGCCCTTGCCGTCGGCGGAGGTGCCCCAGAGCCGATAGCTCGTTCGGCCGCCGATCCCATCGCACGAAGCCCAGAAGTCCGGGGTTCGCGACTGATACGCGGCATCGCGCACCATGGCGCCCAGCTTGCCGTCCCTGATCTCGCGGATGACGGCGCCGCCGAACTGGAAGTTGAACCGCTGCTGATCGATCGAGGAGCTGCCGCGGCCTTCGATGAAGAGCCCGCGCTTGATGTCGGAGAAGAGGTCCTCGAGCGTGACGTCGGTCGATGCCGGCTCGAGCGACACGTTCGGCATCCTCGGGAACGGGACGCTCGACCAGTGGTCGGCATGGAGGCACCCGTGCGATCGGTCCTGCCCGACGAGCGGCGCCAGCTCGCGCGTCGTTTGCCAGTCCACGAACATGCCGTCGCGCACGATGTGCCAGCGGTCGGACTTGACGCCTTCGTCATCGAACCCCGTCGTGGCCAGGCCTCCGGGCTGCGTGCGGTCGCCGACAAGGTTGACGAGGCCTGCGCCGAAGCGGAGCTTCCCGGCATCGGTCGGCTTGATGAAGCTGGTCCCCGCCATGTTGGCTTCCCATCCGAGCGCGCGGTCGAGCTCCGTCGAGTGGCCGACCGACTCGTGAATGGCCAGGAACAACTGCGACGGATCGACGACGATGTCGTAGCGGCCCGCCGGGACGGGCTTCGACTTGAGCTTCTCCACGACCTCGTGGCCGGCCTTCTCCGCGTCGCGGAGCCATGGGTAGTCGTCCACGTACTCGTACCCGACGAGCTGTGCGCGATCGACGACCGGACGCGTCTGGAAGTCTCCCGCTGCGCGATCCGCAGCCGTGACGCTGAACTGCGGGTAGGTCCTGACGAGCCGCTGGGTGATGCGAGACCCTTCGGACGAGGCAAGATACTTCTGCTCGTCCACGAAGAGGATCTGCGAGCTGACGAACGTGACGCCCGGCACGGCCAGCGCGGCGTCGTTCAGGGACATCAGGAACGCCGTCTTGGCCTCGAGCGGCACCTCGAAGGGGTCGCGCTTGAAGGCGCTCGTCCAGTTCGTCACCGCCGTGTCGGCGTTCGCGAGCACGACCTTCCGAGTGGTGAGCCGCGTGTTGGCGCGGGCGATGGCCACCGCCTGCTGCGCGGCGGCGCGTGCAGCGCCGGGCTCGACGGTGTTGGTGGCAGAGAAGCCCCAGGCGCCGTCGACCAGCACACGCACGCCGAGGCCGTAGCTCGTGGAGCGTGAGACGTTCTGGACCTGCCGCTCGCGGGTCGCGATCGATTCGCGGCGGTAGCGGTTGATGCGGATGTCCGCGTACGAGGCGCCCAGGCTCTTCGCCTGCGCGAGCGCGGCCTCGGCCGCTTCCGCGCGCGCCGCATCCTCGGCGGGACCCTGGCGGAAGATCTCGGCCCAGGTCGGGACTGAAGAGACGGCGAGGAGCGCACTCCCTGTCGCCAGGAAATGGCGTCGCGTGACTGGCGGGATCCGCATTGCGCGCGATTATACCCACACGACCCGAACACGATTCCCCCGCGCTCGCCGCGACGTCCTGTCGAGGACGCCGTTCTCGCGCACCCGATCGGCGACCTTCCCGGCGAGCTTGCGAGTGAAGGTGTCGAGGCTGACAACGGTGTCGGTGCGGCGGTAGCCGGGCTCGTCGAGGCCCGCCACCGGCAGCCGTCCGGAAGGTCTCCAGACGTCGGCCGTAGCATGAAATTAGAACGAATCCAGGATTTGAGTTAATCTATTCAGGTATGGCTACCGACCCGGCGGACCTCCTCCGCCAGCACGGCATCCAGGTGACCGCCCAGCGATTGGCGGTCCTGCGCGCCGTGTCGGGTGAGCCGCATATCACCGCAGACGGCGTGGCCGAGGCCGTCAGGATGGAGATTGGCGCCATCTCGCTGCAGTCGGTCTACGACGCGCTGGGGATCCTCGTGGCCGAAGGTCTCATCCGCCGCATTCAGCCCGCGGGTGCGCCGGCGCGCTTCGAGAATCGCGTCGGGGATAACCATCACCACCTGATTTGCCGTGCCTGCGGGCGCGTCGTCGATGTGGACTGCGCCGTCGGCGCCGCACCCTGTCTCACCCCGGCGGATGACATGGGCTACGCTCTCGACGAGGCCGAGGTCACCTACTGGGGGCGCTGCCCGCAGTGCCAGGCCGAACCCCAACCAGATACCCAGCCTGACCTGCCGATTCGGCGACGCCGAGCTCGGTAGAGCGCCGCGTCCGCGGCGGACTGACGACAACGTTCCAACCCACACTGCAGGAGAGGTCAACAGCAATGGACAACGAGAACAAGTGCCCTGTCACTGGCCAGGCGAGCGCGAGCCGTACGAACCGCGACTGGTGGCCGAACATGCTGGACCTGAAGGTCCTTCACCAGAATCCGCCCGCTCGTGATCCGATGGGGCCGGAGTTCAACTATACGGAGGAGTTCAAGACGCTCGACCTCGACGCCGTCAGGGAGGACATCGAGAAGGTGATGACCACCTCGCAGGACTGGTGGCCGGCGGACTTCGGCCACTATGGCGGGCTCTTCATCCGGATGGCGTGGCACGCCGCTGGGACCTATCGCATCAACGACGGCCGCGGCGGCGCCGGCGGCGGCGAGCAGCGCTTCGCGCCGCTCAACAGCTGGCCCGACAACGTGAATCTCGACAAGGCGCGGCGCCTGCTGTGGCCGATCAAGCAGAAGTACGGCCGCAAGATCTCGTGGGCCGACCTGATGGTCTTCGCCGGCAACTGCGCGCTCGAATCGATGGGGTTCAAGACGTTCGGCTTCGCCGGCGGCCGCGAGGACGTGTGGGAACCCACCGAAGTCAACTGGGGTACCGAGGACACATGGCTGGCGCTGAGCGACACCCCGCGCAGCCGCTACTCCGGCAACCGCGACCTGGCCAATCCCCTCGCGGCCGTCCAGATGGGCCTCATCTACGTCAATCCCGAAGGTCCCGACGGCAACCCGGATCCCCTTGCCGCCGCGCACGATATCCGGGAGACGTTCCGCCGCATGGCGATGAACGACGAGGAGACGGTGGCGCTCATTGCCGGCGGGCACTCGTTCGGCAAGACACACGGTGCGGGCCCCGCGACTCACGTCGGCCCGGAACCGGAATCAGCTCCGATCGAGGCGCAGGGCCTGGGATGGTCGAGCAGCTACGGTACGGGCAAGGCGGGCGACACCATCGGCAGCGGTCTCGAGGTCACGTGGACCACGACGCCCACGAAGTGGAGCAGCAACTTCCTGTGGAACCTCTACGGCTACGAGTGGGAGCTGACCAGGAGCCCGGCTGGTGCGCACCAGTGGAAGCCGAAACACGGCATGGGCGAAGGCACCGTCCCCGACGCCCACGACCCGTCGAAGCGCCACGCGCCGACCATGCTGACCACCGACCTGTCGCTCAGGTTCGATCCCGAGTACGGCAAGATCTCCCGCCGCTTCCTCGAGAACCCCGATCAGTTCGCCGATGCTTTCGCACGGGCGTGGTTCAAGCTGACCCACCGCGACATGG
>CAZJBN010000040.1:14028-31680 GCA_964543955.1 uncultured Bifidobacteriaceae bacterium | reverse complement strand
TGACGATGAAGAACGGCGCGATGCCGGAGATGCCTGGTGCGGTCATGCGAGTCGATGCTGATGAGCGGCGCCCGGATGAATACTACGTCACTGTCAGTAGTGAAGTAACGGTCAGGCGTAGGGCGGAGCTGAAGCTCCGCCCCAAGGTTCCGCGAGTCGGCCCGCAGGGCGGGTCATCACGACCCGCCCCTCGGGTCGGGGTGCGTGATCAACCTGCCACGCTCGCCGCCGCGAACATGCCGGGCACGTAGTCGCCAGGCACCGTACGCGCGGCGACGTTCAGCCGGTTCCAGCCGTTGATTGAGACGATCGCCAGCGTCAGGCTGGCCAGCTCGTCTTCGGAGAACTGCGCCCGCACGCTGTCGAACACCTCGTCGGAAATGTGCGACTGGGCGACGAGTGTGACGGCCTCGGTCCACTCGAGCGCCGCGCGCTCGCGGGCCGAATAGTACGGCGTTTCGCGCCACGCCGAAAGTCCGTAGAGCCGCTGCTCGGTTTCGCCATGCGCCCGGGCATCCTTGCTGTGCATGTCCAGGCAGTACGCGCAGCCGTTGATCTGCGACGAGCGCATCCGGACGAGGTCGAGCAGCGTGCTGTCGAGCCCCGACTTCTGGACCTGGCGTTCGAGCCCGAGCATGGCGTGCATGATTCCGGGGTTGACGTGCATGACATCGATTCGTGCTTTCATGGTGATGTTGCCTCCATCAATCAAGACGAATCAGGATTGGTGGTTGTGACGTCCGCCTGCGCTTCGCGCGATTATCGCGAAGCTTCGGCGTGTCACAAACAGGCCTCGTCATTCGTCTACTGTGCAGGAGGCATGCAGGAGAGCTCAGCCATGGCCGCCATTGATTGGGACGGAGCCACCTTCGAGACGCATCGGCCGCTGCTCTTCTCGATCGCGTACCGGATGCTGGGCAGCGCCAGCGAAGCGGAAGATGTCGTGCAGGACGCCTGGCTCCGCGCACGGCAGGACGAGCACGCGGAGGTCCGCTCCGCCCGCGCCTATCTCACGACGATTGTCACGCGCCTCTGCATCGACCATCTGCGCAGCGCCGAGCGGACGCGCATGGAGTATCCGGGGCCCTGGCTGCCCGAGCCGCTGGCCGAGCCCAACCAGGAATCCGCCGAGCTGGCGTCGTCGCTTGCGACGGCGTTTCTCGTCCTGCTGGAGCAGCTGTCGCCGACCGAACGCGCGGTGTTCCTGCTGCGCGATGTGTTCGAGATGGACGTCGGCGAAGTCGCCGCGAGCGTCGGCAAGAGCGCGGCGAACACACGGCAGATCCTCACGCGTGCGCGCAGCCGGCTCCGGGGCTCGCGTCCGCGCTTCACGGCGTCCCGCCGCGAGTCCGAGGAGGTCGTCCGCCACTTCCGCCACGCCGTCGTCACCGGCAACGTCGAACAGTTGATGGCCGTGCTCCACGCCGATGCCACGTTCATCAGCGACGGTGGTGGCAAGGCGGCCGCGGCAACGCGTCCGCTGCTGGGCGCAGATCGCATCATGAAGTTCGTACTGGGGTATGCGCGCAAGGCGCACTGGTCGGAGTCGGACTTCCGGCTCGTCACGGTCAACGGCACGCCCGGGCTGCTCATGCAGCATCCGCTCTCCGGCACGGGCACCTACTCGTTCGACATCGTCGACGGGCGCATCCGCGCGATCTATGTCGTGCGCAACCCCGACAAGCTGCGAGGGTTCCTCGAGCACGTGCATTGAGCCTGGAAGGGCGGCCGGGCTTGCGGCGGTGCTGAAGCTCCGCCCTATGCGCCAACGCGACCGCACGCCTCTTGTAACTTTGAACTGTCAACTTTGAACTGACCATGGTGGAGCCACGGTGAGGCAGTCCCGAACGCCGTCTGCATACGGCGTCTTCCGTATCGGGCCGAGCAGTCCCTGCAAGGCACTGTCGTCCATCAGGACGGGATCGGTGTGGAGATAGTGCATCTCCACCATTTCGCGCAGGAGCGGATTGAAGAGACCGAGCAGGCGCAGCGTCGTCCTTCCGGCGACGCGCACGCGCAGCCGATGGCCGATCTGCCGCTCGATCTCCTCGACGATGGCGCGTTCGGTCGTCACGCCGGCGCCGGCGAAGTGCCACACGTGTCCGTACGCGTTCGGCGTGGATGCCAGCCGCGCCACCACGGGGCCCACATCCGGCACGAACACGAACTCGTGCGGCGCATCCAGAGGACCAATCATGTTGGCCACGCCGCCATGCACCGCGGCCGTGAATGCGCCATGCAGGAGGCTCTTGTCGACGCCAGGTCCGTAGAAGTCCGGCAACCGCAGGATGGTCGCCTGAATCCCTCCCTCGGCATGCGCGGCGAGCAGCAGATCCTCCTGGGCCTTGCGCATGCGGCCCTTGAAGGTATGCGGCTCCCGGGGATGGTCCTCACGAACCGGACTCGTTCGCGGCCGCCCATAGGGATAGACGGTGCCGATGAGCACGACGCGCGTCACGCCCGCAGCGATGGCACCGTCGAGCGTCTGTTTCATCAGGCGCGGGTGGAGCTCGAACTGCCAGTAGTTCACGCCGACGAGGTAGACAAGCACATCGATGCCGGTCGCGGCCGCCTGAACCGATGCCGGGTCGTCCGGATTCCACGTGACGATCTCGGCGAGCGGATCGGCGCCGAACGCTGCCGTCAGCGCAGCACTCGATCGGCCGACCACCCGGTACGGCTCTCCCCGGGCACTGACCGCCTTCGCGATGCTTCGGCCCATTGCCCCGGCCGCGCCAAAGAGCGCGATCTTCATCCTGCCCGCACCAGATAGACGCTCATCCACACGCCGATCGCTGCCAGTACCACGGCGATCGTCACGCCAAGCCACGTGGGCCGGCCGACGAACGGCTCACCCTGGTTGAGCCGTCGAATCGTCGAGATATGAATGCCCGTCGATGCGGCGGTGAGGATGACACCGAGGATGATGAGGCCGATGCCGAACCACTGGGAGAATCCGGCCGACGGCGGCGGGCCTCCGCGCATGGCCGCCAGCTCGTGCAGGAACAGCCCGAAGCGCGCGACGACGAAGCCGAAGCCCATCAGCGCGAGGCCGGTGCGGATCCACGCGAGAAAGGTGCGCTCCGCGGCAAAGAAGACGCGGGGGTCCGGTTCGGATTGACTGGGCGCCGGTTGGCCTTCGAGCATGAGCGACATTGTCGCCGAGGATCGGCGACCCGCGGCGACCGACTGGCCTTTTGTAACTTTGAACTGTTGACTTTGAACTCCAATAGATCCGTCAACCGTCTTGCGTCGCGCCCCCTGGAGCGTTCACACTGGATCCAGGACCTTGCTCCACCCACTCGATCGACGCCTCGCCGTCTGGGCTGCGCTTGCGCTGCTCCTGCTCCCGGGACCGGGCCGCGCCACCGAGGCGCCGGTGCGACCCGCTGCCGCGCACGCGAACGCCCTGACCGTCGTCTCGCTCAACCTCGCCATGCGCGAAGACGTCGACCAGATTGCCGCGGAGCTGACGGCCACCGGCATTGCGCAGACGGCAGACGTGCTCCTGCTGCAGGAGGTCCTCCATCGCAAACCGTTCGCCGATGTGGCCGCGCAACTCGGCGCGCGGCTGGGCCTCGAATCCCTGTATCGTGACGCGTTCACTTTCGACGGCGAGCGGTCGTCGGGCCAGGCCATTCTCAGCCGCTATCCGCATCGCGAGCCGCGCGTGCTGAACCTGAAGCGCTTCGACCTTGCCTTTCGGAGCCGCAGCCGGATCGCGCTCGGCGCCGCAGTGGACACGCCCGCGGGTCCCGTTCACGTGTTGAACGTGCACCTCGACACGCGGATCAACATCGAGGCGCGCCTCGATCAGTTGGAATCGGTCACGCGCGACGTCGAGTCGCTCAGAGGCCCCGCCATCGTTGGGGGCGACTTCAATACCAACAACAACCGGTGGCTCATGAGCGCCATCCCGCTGCCGCTCATCAGCCGGCAGGGCGCGGGTCTCCTGCGGTTCATGGAAGGCCGGGG
This sequence comes from uncultured Bifidobacteriaceae bacterium, assembly GCA_964543955.1. Lineage (GTDB taxonomy): Bacteria > Acidobacteriota > Vicinamibacteria > Vicinamibacterales > UBA2999 > VFZN01. The sequence continues at coordinate 27,705 of CAZJBN010000040.1, read as the reverse complement.
CTTCAGCTCGGCCTTCGAATCCGGCAGGCCCACGCACGACTCGCTCCGCATGCAGCTCGACTGGGTGTTCCTGCGCGGGTTGCAGGCGACGACCGGCTCGATTCAGCCGATGCAGGTGTCGGATCACCACGCACTGGTCGTGTCGGTGGTGCCGGACGTCTCACAGGCTGGAGAGACATTCAGCCTGAAGTAACAGCGGCGGCGACTTCGCGTCGCGCCTCACATACGATTCGCAACGGGGAACCACGATGCGCGAGCTTCGGTACTCTGTCGCCGCGAGTCTCGACGGCTATATCGCGGGCCCGAACGGCGAGTTCGACTGGATCATCGCCGATCCGGAGATCGACTTCGCCGCGATGTACGCGGGCTTCAGCGGGCTCGTGATGGGGCGCAAGTCCTACGAGGTGTCGCTCACGCCGGCTGGAACGCCCACGCTGCGGCTTCCGACCTACGTGTACTCACGTACGCTTCCCGAGGGCGAACGTGACGGCGTGACGTTCGTCAACGATGCCGCGCCGCATGTGCGGGCTCTCAAGAAGGAGAGCGGCAAGCCGCTGTGGCTGTGGGGCGGCGGCACGCTCTTTCGGGCGCTGGCCGAGGCGGGCCTCGTCGACGGCGTGGACGTGGCCATCATCCCCATCCTGCTCGGCGGCGGACTGCCGCTCCTGCCCGCACCGGGGCCGAGGCTGCCGCTGACGCTCACATCCCATCGCCTCTACACGCAGACGGGAACGCTCTTCCTGGAATACGACGTGAAGGGGATCGGGCAACCCTGACCAGCCTCCGCCAAGGCTTCCACCTTCGCCCGGGCAGGCTACGGCGGACAAGACGGCGGTCTGCCGAAGCGTCGGCGACGGCGGAAGGGTTGCCCCTGCAAGAGAACGAAGGTCAGTCGATCGTCCACATCGCAAGCGACGACACGTCCTTGACGAACACGCGATTCCCCGAAACGACCGGCTGCGTCCACGTCGCGCTCTCCGCGACCTGGTAGCGCTTCACCGGCTCGAACCCCGTCCGGCTGGCCCTGAACACCACGAGCTCCCCATCGTCTTCGAGCGAGAAGATGGTGTTCTCCGCGCGGGACATGGCCGCGTGCTCGGCCGCGCGCGGCTCGGCCTGCCACAAGACCCTGCCCGTGTCGAGATCGAGCGCGAAGTACTGACCGCGATTGAGATGCGACAGTCCGTACGCCACGCCGTCGACCACGACAATGTCGCTCATGTGCACCGACACGTCGTCGGTGTGCCAGGCGTTCCCGGTGGTCCAGCTGCCGCCGCGATCGACGACACGAAACGCGGTGATTCCGTTGGCGCGGCCGGACTCGATCACCAGGTCGCCGTGGAAGATCGGCGTTTGCGCCGTCACGGTGGACGGCGTGGTGTACGGCCGCCGCCAGAGAAGCGCGCCCGACGCGGCATCAACGCCGACGAAGTTCTCCTGAGTGAACGTGACGACCTGCCGCGTGCCGCCCAGCGTCACCACACGCGGCGATCCGTACGCCGGGCCGTCTCCGGTCCACTGCCAGTGCACGTCGCCCGTGGCGACATCGAACGCGGTGAGGGCACCGGCATCGTGCCCGCCCACGTGCACGATGACCAGATTGCCGTCCACGACCGGCGACATCGCGGTGTGATAGAGCGGCTGCACCGGCGGAGCAGGCGCCTGCCAGAGGACGCGGCCCGTCGCGGCGTCGAAGGCATTGACGACGCCGGTCATGCCGAGGGTGAAGATGCGCCCGTTGGCCAACGTGGGCGTGGACTTCGGGCCGGGACCATGCTGACGAGTCGCAGGGCTCATGTTGAACGCGGCCGGGTAGGCGGCGCGCCAGAGTTGTCTGGCCGTCCGGGCCTCGAAGGCGGTGAGCACTTCGTTGTCGTCCTGCCGCGTGAAGGTGTACACGCGGTCGCCGACGACGAGCGGCGTGGCATAGCCGGCGCCGACCTCGATCTGCCATTGCCTGGTGAGGGATTCAGGCCAGGCGGAAGGCGCCTTGAAGTCCACGATGGTGCCGTCGCGGCTGGGCCCACGCCACTGGGGCCAGTCCTGGGCGCGGACGGCGGACGCGGCGCAGATCGACAACAGGAACGCCGCGGAGATCGCAATCGCACACGCTCGCCGGTTGAACATGGAATGTGCCCTCGCCTCCCTGCGAGTCTAGCTTGAGGCGGGACTGAAGTCCCGCCCTACGTGTTCCGCCTCGCGGGGCGGAACTGAAGTTCCGCCCTATAGAACAGTGACCTGCACATCACACAGTTCGTCACAATTCACCTATCGCCCGTGACAGCCAACCCGGACGACGTCGTGGCAGACTGGCAGGCATGACCAAGCTCCTCTTCGCCGTCTCTGCCGTTGCCGTCCTCGCCTCTGCCTCGCCGGCCAGCGCCCAGCCTGCGTCCAACCCGTTCACCGGCATGGTCAACAGCAGCTGGAACACGCTCAAGAAGAACCTCTCCGCGTCGGCCGCGAAGATGAGCGAGGCCGACTACGCCTTCAAGCCCACTCCGGAGGTCCGCAGCTTCGGGCAGATCATCGGCCACCTGGCCAACGATCACTACCTGATCTGCAGCGGCGCGAAGGGCGAGAAGAATCCGAGCGAGACCGACTACGAGAAGACCACCTCGAAAGCCGCCCTCGTGGATGCGCTCGACAAGTCCATCGCGTACTGCGACAGCGTGTTTGCGACGATGACCGATGCCACAGGCGCGCAGGCCGTCGAGCTCTTCGGCCAGAAGTTCTTGCGGCTCGGCGCGCTGCAGGTAAACGTCGCCCACAGCAGCGAACACTACGGGAACCTCGTCACCTACATGCGCCTCAAGGGCGTCGTGCCGCCATCGTCCACCGGTCAGTAGCCGGCAGCGTGGGTCTTCAGCCCGCCGGTGGCGGAACTGACGGCGTTCGCCAGGGGCTCCTACTGCTGACCGGAGCCCCGGCGGAATCCTTCAGAGGCGGAATCGGCCAGACGGTTGACCTCCATGGCGCGCGCCCGCCAATGCTCGTCGATCTCCTGGATGAACGAGGCCCGAACGACCTTGGCGCGTTCGTCCATGCCGCCGCCCTCGGCCCGCTTGACGTAGACACCCTCGGCGGGGCCGTCGAAGAGCGCCGAGGTCCCGAGGTGAGCGACGACCTGGTCCAGCGTAAACCGGCCTTCGGCGACCCTGGGAACCTGCGCGGCATCGAGGTGGCGGGCCAGCTGGTCGCGGCGTGCGATGCTCCAGAACGCATGCCGCTCGCGGTCGTACACGTCGAATGCCAGGAACCAGTCCGGCAGCCGCGTGTAGCGCACGCTGTGCACGGCGTAGCACCACTCGCCAAAGAGGACCGCCGAAGACGGCAGGTGGTCCAGGATCGCGAAGCGCCGCATCGAGAGCCACTGGAAGAGCGGGCGGAACTGCGGATGGCACGCCCCACGCTCGAGGTACGCTCCGCGATTCTGCGCCCGTACCTCGCCGTGCTCGTCAATCGAGATGCCCACGTTGGCCCCGTCCACCTTCTCCTCGATGGCGACGGGCTCCCGCAGCAGCCGGTCGGCCTCTTCGGGCGAGAGCACCTTGTCGCCGCGGGGCGTGCCCTGGCCAAGCCAGAGCAGGTGCGGCGTATGCGGAAACCTGAAGAACTCCTCAGCCACCCTCTCGCTGTCCCTTCATCGAGCGTCGCAGCCAGGGTTCGATCATGTGGACGACGGACACGCCGGCCGTGTGCAGTGCGGCTTCTATCTCGATCCAGTCCGAGTCCGATGCGTTGACGATGGAGATCGTGGCAGTGTCGGAGAGTGCCGCCGCCAGGAACTTGCGATCCGACGGATCGCACACCTCGAGGGCCTTCGGCACGACGGCGTACCCGTGTTCATCCCACGACATCGGGACCGTCCGAAGCGTGTCGAACTTGGAGTGGATGGTCAACAGCCCGTAATCCTGATCGGACAGCTGGTTCCTGTACTCCTCGTAGATCGCGAAGCGCGCGTCCATCACGAGCCGCCGCTCATCGTCTGCACGAAACGCTGCCAGCCATTCGAAGACCGCCTGCTGCTCGGCGACCGGTACGTGCGTGTCGTGGAAGGGCGACGACGCGTCGCGGGCGCTTGCGACGAGCAGCACGTTGGTGTCCACGACGTGGTCACCCACCGGCACCGGACTCCCGGAGCCGGCGCCGCTCCAGCATCAACCGCATCTGCAGCTCGGCCTCGCCGACGGCGTCGCCGAAGAACTGCTTCGGCCAGTTGGAGACGCGACCGAACTCGTCGATGTCGAGCCGGGTCAGCGCCGCCTCGCCGCCCTCGACGCCGACCCAGTAGAGCGCGCACTCATCCGGCGTGAGCCGCTCGCCGGCCAGCAGCGTCTGCAGGTGTCGGAACAGCAGCTCCGAATGCGTCTCGACGAGGAACTGCACCTGGCGTTCGCGGCTGACCTCGACGAGAAGATCCGCCAGCCCGGCCTGCGCCCCCGGATGCAGGTGCAGCTCCGGCTGCTCCATGATGATCGTCCCGCCGGGCGGGACCAGATAGGCCAGGACAATGACCGGCAGCACCTGAGAGACGCCGAAGCCGACGTCGACGATGTTCGCGCGCTGTTTGCCGCGCACCACCACCAGCTCGTAGCTTCGAGTGCTCGTCTGACGCCGGAGGACGAGCTCGTCGGCGAGACCCAGTCGCTTGAACCAGGTCGACACGCGGTCGATGAGGCCTTCGCCGTCCTTCGGGCGATCCTGTGCGTTCTCTTCGGCCATGAGGGCGTGTGCCGTTCGCTCGCCCTTGCGGCCGAGGTCGCGCGGCGCCGGCCCGGTCCACGTGTACGAGCGCTCGGGGTACTCGCGGAGCGGCCCGAGGTAGGCGATGTTGTCGAGCGCCTGTTGCAGCTTCCGCGAGACCTTCTGCACGTCGGCGCCGGCGGGTCCGAGGGCGGCAACGGCCGCGCCGGAGAACGAGAGGGCGCGCAGGGGCTCGAAGGCACGCCGTCCGGCGCGATCGCGCGAGGCGGGCTCGTACCCTGGGCCTTCGATCGTGTAGGTGCCGTTCGCCTGCCGCGCCGTGGCGCAGGACTGGCCGTCTCGTGACAGCTCGAGCCGCCGCACGAACGGCCGGCCGCGCTCCGCGATGTAGGTGACCGCGTAGTCGATGAGCGGGTCATCGCCGGTCATGCCGTCTCGAAAGGACAACCCGAGCTTCAGCTGGCGCTTGACCTCGTGATTGTGGATGACGGATTGGTAGTCCCCGAGGTTGACCAGATCGTTCCGGTGCCCTCCGAGATTGAGGTGCGCAAGCCTGTCGGGACCTCGGAAGGTCTGCTTGACGAGCAGCGGCATCTGCAGGAGCGAGGTCTTGCCAGCCGAGTTGGCGCCGAGGACGAGCGTGACCGGCGCGAGGGCAACGCCCTCGGGCCAGATCCGTTCGCCCCAAGTCTTCAGATTGGCGAGTCGTAACCGTGTAAGCATGCCCGAGCAGTATTACGCAGATGGATGGAATCACGCACCCGACTGGGCGGACGCTTCGCGCGGGAGGTCGAAGAGCGGCTGCTGCCGCGCGCATCCGGGCAAAGGCGGGTGCATAATCACAGGCGGAGTGTGCGAACCGTGGTGATGACCTGCAAGGCGTGCGGCAAGAAGAATCGCGTGAAGGCCGCTCATCTCGGCGCCTCGACACGCTGCGGCGCCTGCAAGACCGCGCTCACGCCGGTTGCGGAACCCATTGCGGCCGATGCCGAGATGTTCGACGAGGTCGTGAACGGCGCCACACTGCCCGTGCTGGTGGACTTCTGGGCCGAGTGGTGCGCGCCGTGCCGGCGGGCGGCGCCGGAGGTCGCGCACGCAGCCAACGAGATGGCCGGGCGGGCAATTGTGCTCAAAGTCGATACCGACGCGCACCCGGACGTGTCCGCACGCTATCAGGTGCAGGGCATTCCGAACTTCGTCGTATTGAGAAACCGGCGTGTCGTTCACCAGCAGGCGGGTCTTGTCGACGCGACGCAGATGATGCGTTGGTTGTCGGAAGCTTCGCAACGCTGAACTCCTGCTGGACGAGCCCGGCGGAGCTGAAGCTCCGCCCTACGCGTTGTGAACGGTACGTGCTCTGAACCTCCGTGCCTGATCGCTCATGCCGACCGCCTTCCCGCGCGGGCGCCGACGCGCGATGCGATCAGGCCAGTGACGAATTGAGGAATCGAGACGACGATCATTGCGATGAGCGCAAGCGGCCACAGGTTGAGCGATCCCCCGCCCAGGGCCATGGCCAGCGATTGGCCGAGGGCCATGCTGAGCGTCCAGCGCCACGCGCGCACCGGGTACCCGTAGGCCAGCCAGGCGATGACGAGGCACATGAGCGGGATGCCCACGGTGAAGTAAAGGGCGGAATCCCACGGTTCCCGCCGGCCGCTGATGACGCCAATCGCCATGCAGATGCCAAACCCGGCGGCTATCGCGACGGCGTGCTGCCGCTTGCCACCGGCTCCCATCGCCTCTTCACGGACCATGCTCGTCTCCCTGCGCGAAGCCAGCTCGGCCTTCGCCTGACTGGTGGAGTCTATCCTTGTCCCTGCAGCCCGCGATCTCCGACCGCGGCCCGCCCCTGGGTCGGATGGCCTGCTCCCGGATGCCGAGGTCAGGTCGCGACGTTGCGCGCTCTTCATCTTTCGTCGAGGCGGCGCCGGCGGGATGTCGAGATTCGAAGGTCGGCTCCGACGTATCGATGAACCGTGAACGATCACAATTTGACCAACAAGGAGCGACAGATGAAGTTCATGCTGATGATGCACGCCCCCCGTGGAACCGGTGACTGGAGCGTGGCCGACTGGGCGCCGGCGGATCTGCAGGCACATATCGGGTTCATGAAGCGCTTCGCGCGCGAACTGGGCGAGGCCGGCGAGCTCGTCGGCGCCGAGGGCCTGGGCTCACCCGCGCAGGCGCGCGTCGTACGGGCCGGGAAGAACGGCGCACCCGAGGTGACCGATGGGCCGTTTGCCGAATCGAAGGAGTTCCTGGCCGGCTACTGGATCGTGGACGTCGAGAGCGCGGCGCGCGCGTACGAGCTGGCGGCCCGGGCGTCAGCGGCACCCGGACCCGGCGGTGCGCCGATCAACATGCCTATCGAGGTGCGCGAAGTGATGAGCGCACCTCCCGTTGACGTGTAGGCACCGCATGGACGTGACAGACGAGCACCTGCTGCGAACCCTCGCGCCGCAGGTGCTCGGAGCGGTCGTCCGGCGATACGGAGACTTCGCCGCGGCGGAGGACGCGGTCCAGGAAGCGCTCCTTGCAGCCGCGCTGCAATGGCCTGAGCAGGGCGTGCCGGAGAATCCCCGCGCCTGGCTCATCCAGGTGGCCGCGCGGCGCATGACGGACCACATCCGCGCCGAGATCGCCCGACGCCGCCGCGAAACACTGGTCGTCATGCAGGCACCGGCCGATCAACACGTCGTGCCGGCACTCGATTCCGATGAGGTGGTCAGGCTCGGCGCGGGCATGGGCACCACCGGCGTCCACGGTACCGACGACGACACGCTCGTCCTCCTGTTCATGTGCTGCCATCCGGCGCTGACTCGCTCGTCTGCCATCGCGTTGACGCTTCGCGCGGTCGGCGGGCTCACGACAGCGGAGATCGCCAACGCGTTCCTGGTGCCCGAAGCCACGATGGCGCAACGCATCAGCCGCGCCAGACAGCGCATCAGAACATCGGGCGTACCGTTCTGCATGCCGACCGACCAGGAGCGGGCTGAGCGGCTCGACGCGGTGCTGCACGTGCTCTATCTGATCTTCAACGAAGGCTACGCGAGCAGCATCGGCAAGCACCTGCAGCGTGCCGATCTCGCGAACGAAGCCATCCGGCTCGCGCGCGAGGTCCATCGCCTGCTGCCCGAGAGCGGAGAGGCGGCCGGTCTTCTCGCGCTGATGCTGCTGACCGACGCTCGTCGAGCGGCGCGTTCCGGACCAGACGGCGAGCTGATTCCCCTCGACGAGCAGGATCGCACGCGGTGGAACCGCGAGGCCATTGCCGAAGGCGTCGCGCTCGTCTCGGCAACGCTCTCCCGCGGCTCGATCGGCTCGTACCAGCTGCAGGCGGCCATAGCCGCGCTCCACGACGAGGCGGCGCACGCCGGCGACACCGACTGGCCGCAGATCCTGGCGCTGTACGGGCTGCTGGAGCGGATCTCCGACAACCCGATGGTGTCGCTCAGCCGCGCCATTGCCGCCGCCATGGTGCACGGACCGCGCACGGGCCTCGATATGCTCGCGCCGCTCGACCGCGACGGCGTGCTGGCCGGGCACTATCGCCTCGACGCCGTTCGCGCGCACCTCCTCGAGCGTGCCGGCGAGCGCGACGCCGCCATCGTCTACTACCAGACGGCCGCGAGTCGGACGACGAGCACTCCAGAGAAGGAATACCTGCTGACGCGAGCCGCCCGGCTGTCCGCCGCACGGGACACCGATTCGCCCGGCTGATGATCCCGCACCTCGACTGGCCCCGGCGTCTCTCTCCTCTCCCGCCTCTGCTACACTGCGCCGCAACCGGAATCATCCAGCGGAGGTTTGACGTGAAGCGACTGGTCTTGGCAGTGGCACTGGTACTGGCAGCGCATTCGACGGCGTGGGCGACGTGGTCCGTCATCGCCATCGACGCACGGACGGGGCAGGTCATCATCGCGTCGGCGACGTGCGTACGGCAGGCGGGCTTCCCCTCACGGCAGCCGAACGGCGCTCGCGATCTCATGGACGTGCAGGCCGTGATCGTTCCCGGCGTCGGCGTGGCCGCGTGCCAGGCCGGCGTGGACAACACGCGGGCGAATCAGATGCTGGTCTACAACGAGATGAAGAAGGGGACGCCGCCCGCACAGATCCTGGAGATGCTGCAGAAGGACCCGAACATCGATCGGCGGCAGTTCGGCATTCTCGCCATCCCGAACGGCGGCACGATCACGGGCCAGAACAACCGCGTCGGCTTCAACGGCAGCGGCAACTCCCGGTCGTCACTGTACTTCGGCGGTCAGGTCGGGCCCGACATCTTCTACCAGGTGCAGGGCAACACGCTCCTCGGCGACCAGGTGGTGTACCTGGCGGCGCTCGCCTTCACGCGCGCGACGGGCACGCTCGCCGACCGCGTGATGGCCGCGATGGAAGCCGCGGACAGAAACGGCGGCGATCACCGCTGCAACTGCGGCAGCAACCCGCTGGAACACGTGCCCTGCGACGACAAGACGGCGCACGTCGCGTACATCGCGATCGCCGACAAGGCCGACGAAGCCGGCGTGACGCACAACGACGGCAAGTACTACGCTTACATCGCCGTCGGCGACGATGCGATCGAGAAGGGCGAGAGCGCCAATCCGGTCAGGACGCTCCGGCTGCGGTACGACGCCTGGGTCAAGGCCGGATCACCCCGCCTGCCCCCACCCGGCCCGACGCCGTTCACTCCTGCCCAGTAAGACGCAGATAGCGCAGATAGACACAGATGACACAGACAGACACAGATGACGCAGACAAACGCAGATGGCTCAGATAGACGCAGATGGCTCAGAAAAACAGATAGGCACAGACGGTCAGGTCAAGCTGTCGACGATCACGCCGGACTAGAGGGGGCGTGGTGCACTTCCTCACGCGTTCGGCGGGCGGGGCAAGGCCCCGCCACCGTCGTGCGAGCCGCTGGAGGAATGAGCAGGTTCAGACAATACGAGGCTCATTCCTCCTGCGGCTCGCACGACGGTTGTGCGGCCGCGTCGCGGCCGCATGCCGAACGCGTGTGTCATCTGTGTCTGTCTGCGTCATCTGTGTCTGTCTGCGTCATCTGTGTTTGTCTGCGTCATCTGTGTCTATCTGCGTCATCTGCGTTCCAACCTGGTCCAGCAGCTCGCCGATCCGCCTGGTCATGTACGGGTAGAACGGGTTCCACGTGATCCGCATCAACATGTCGATGGGCACGGTCAGCACGGCCCTTTCCCCCCGCGGGCTGAGGCGGCCCAGCGCGACCAGCGGTGTCGCACTCACGGCGGGCTTCGCGCCGTAGACCGGATCGTCCTCCCGGAACGGCAGCGCGACGTGCGACAGCGAGAACATGTCCCTCGGCCAGGCGAGCGGCAACGCCTCCTCGGCTCTCGTCGTCGTGCCGGCTTCGACGGAGATCGCCTTGACGTCGAGCGTGTCGCGCGTGACGTTGGTGATGAGCGTCCGGCGATGGTTCCGCGCGCCGCCGCTCGACAGCCGGGCGACGAGCGCCGCATCCGACGCACGAATGAAGGGTTCGAGGCCTGAGGTCCGGTTGATGTCGAAGACGACGAGCTCGTGCGGCCCGGCGGGGAGCCGGTCGAAGAAGTCGCGCACCAGGGCAGGGGTGCTCACCGTGGCGTCGACGATCGATTGAAAGGCCAGCACGGGAGGCAGCCGTTCGAGCCCGCCCCTCGAGAGGGCCCTCGAGACGGCGCTGTGCAGCTGCGATGACACGCGATAGCTCTGGCGGCCGGCATTGGCGGGGAACGAGTTGTACTTGAAGGGATTGAACTCCTCGACGACATCGAGCCAGCCGGCCTTCTCGAGGCCCGGAAGCGGCGCGAGGAGCGAGATCGAGCGTGCAAGCCGCGCCGCCGGGGTCACGCCAATCATCGGCGACACGAGCACGAGCGCCGATGGCTGAGGCATCGATGGTTCGGAGAGCGCCTCGATCGCATACTGCGCCACCAGCGCGCCCCCGTTCGAGTAGCCAACGAGGATGAGCGGACGATCGGCGCCAACGCGCTGGCTCACGTGCCGCACGCCCATGCGCACGGCGGCCATCCAGTCCTCGCTGGTCGCCACGCGGAGTGCCGCCGGGACGGTGCCGTGCCCGGGCATTCTCAGGGCCAGTGCGTACACGCCGCGGGCGTGCAGGTCCTCGGCAATGGCCCGCATGCTGTAGGGCGCATCCGTCAAGCCGTGGACGAGGAGCGCGCCTGCCCGGATGTCGGGAGGGACCATCTCGAAGGTCCGGTTCCAATCCTGCTCCGCCCTGCCTGGTGCGCTGGAGCTCGCCTCGACGTAGCGGTTCCAGATCGTGCCCGAATGGGAGGGACGCGTGCTCGTGAGCAGATGCTGGCGCACTTCGTCGAAGAGCGCGTCCTCGCGCCGGCGATACTCGTCGAGGGTGAACGACTCGTCGAGATCCGACGCGGTGACCTCCGAGTCGGGGACGAAGCGATGCCATTCGCTCAGGTCGGGCACGAGCAGCACGGCCTGGATGGCGCCGCCAATGGCCAGCGTGGCGACGATCAGGGCAATGGCCCAAGCAGCTCGTGTGAGGATCTTCCGCAGGTTCAGCGCAGGCATCAGATGCGATTGTATGTGGGAGCGGTCGGTGACCACCTGTGAGGGCGGTCGGCAACCACCGGTGGGGGCGGTCGGTGACCATCTGTGGGGGCAACCCTTCAGGGTTGCCCAATGCAATCCCACAAGGCGACCCTGACCGCCTCCGCCAAGGCTTCCACCTTCGCCCTGCGAGCTACGGCGGACAAGACGGCGAGTCCGCCGAAGCGTTTCGCGAAGGCGGAAGGGCCGCGTCTACAGGTACGAGACCAGCGTGATGAAAGCCTGGCCGAGCCCGCGGGCAATGGCCGCGGCAACGGGCCACAGGTCGCCGCTTGCGGCCACCTCGGCCACGACTTCCGCGTCGGTCAGGAGCACCCACGTGCTGACGGCCGCCACCGGCGTCAGGCAGGCGACGCCGACCATCACCACCGTCACCCCGACGGGGAACCACGAACGCCGCGAGTGCTGCACGGGTCGGTCCATGATGCGCTCGGCCTCGAGTCAAGCGAGTCCCGTGCCATCGGCTCAGGCTTACCGTAAGCGCTGACGCTGCAATTGCTTAGGTCCAAGAGCCCGCTGTCAGCCGTCCGGATGGGATGTCCGCTTGCGGAACGCGGAAGTCGCGTCCAGCGACGCGCGAAGCACCGCACCTGGGCACCCGTGCACCCTGGGCACCCGCGCACCCGCGCACCCTGGGCACCCGTGCACCTGTGCACCTGTGCACCTGTGCACCTGTGCACCTTGTGCACCTTGTGTCCCCTGTCCTGGTCCTTCCGGCTCCGGATCGCCAAACGCGGATATCGTGTAGCTCGATGGTGATGCACCTCTTCGAGCTGATCGGCACCGCGGTCTTTGCCATCACCGGCGTGTTGGCGGTCACCAGGCGAGGCCTCGACCTTGTCGGCGCGCTCGCGCTCGGGGTGGTGACGGCGGTCGGCGGCGGTACGGTCCGCGACCTCGTGCTCGATGTGCCCGTGTTCTGGCTGACCGATCGCAACTACCTGTGGGCCGCGGCCGCTGGCGCCGTCGCGGCGTTCTCGATCGGCTGGCTCTTCAGGAGCACCTATCGCCCGCTGCTTTACCTCGACGGGCTGGGCGCGGCGCTCTTCGCGGTCACGGCTGCCGACCGCGTGCTCGAGATGGGCTTCGCGTCGGCCGTGGCCGTCGTCATGGGCGTGCTCACGGCCATCGGGGGCGGCCTCGTGCGAGACGTGCTGGCCGGCAGGCAAACGCTCCTCATGTCCAGGGAAATCTACGCCACGCCCATCCTGATAGGGTGCACGGTGTTCGTGCTGCTGCAGCACGTCGTACCGACCTGGCCCTGGGCCGCTCCCGTCGGGTTTGCGGTCATCTTCGGGCTCCGCGGCCTGGCCATTCACCAGCACCTCGAGATGCCGGCGTGGCTCACCAGCCGCGACGACGGCACGCGGCACTGACAGGATTCCGTCCAGGTCCGTTCGGCAACCCTTGGCCGGGTCCACTCGTCTACTCCTCCCGTGAGGCGCCCGACGAGCGCCTGGGAGGTCAGGACCATGATGTGCGGGACATCCGCCCCGGCCGCCCGTGGAGAAACGCCACGGGCCGCGAGACACCGAGCCAGATTCGCGTCGGAGGCCTGCCGTGCAGCCTTTCACCGTCGACGGTTGCTGGCCCTGCTCTGCGCGCTGCTCGTGGCCGCGCCGGCCTGGGCGCAGAAGCAGGAAGAGACCGTCGAGCGGACGATTGCCGTTCAGCCAGGTGCGACGCTCGAACTCAAGACGTTCTCCGGGCGAGTGGATATCCGGGCGGGCAGCGGCAACCAGATCGTCGTCAAGGCGGTGCGGCGCGCCACGCCCGACCGCCTGAGGGACATCCGCCTCGAGATCGCCGAAAGCCCGACGCGCGTCGTCATCAACGCCAACCACCGCGTCGTCGAGCGGAGGAACGAGAACGTCGTCGAGACGGACTTCGACATCGAGGTGCCGCGCGAGACGGTGCTGACGCTCAAGACATTCAGCGCGCCGGTGACGGTGACGGGCGTCCGGGGCCGCGTCGAGGTTGACGGCTTCTCGAGCGCGATCACGCTGCGCGAGGTCTCCGGCCCGATGCGCGTCAAGACGTTCAGCGCGGACGTGGATGTGCAGGCCGAGTCGTGGACCGACGGGGACGCCCTGGAAATCAACACGTTCTCGGGCGACGTACGGCTGCGGCTGCCCGCCAGCGCGCGCGGGGCGATCAACTTCGACAGCTTTTCGGGCCGGTTCCAGAGCGATCTGCCGGTGACGATGCAGTCCAGCAGCCGCCGCACCTTCCGCGGGGAACTGAACGGTGGCGGGACAACGGATTTCCGCCTCAAGACGTTCAGCGGATCGGTCACGATCCAGAAATAACAAAAACATGTGCAAGGGTGCACAGGTGCCCGGGGTGCACGGGTGCCCG
>CAZJBN010000040.1:11284-13928 GCA_964543955.1 uncultured Bifidobacteriaceae bacterium | reverse complement strand
GGTGCACGGGTGCCCAAGGTGCGCGGGTGCACCCGGGCACCAGTGCACTAGTGCACCATGATTAAATGTTCCCGTGTTCGACGTCGTCGGCGTTGGCGCCAACTCGGTGGATTTCGTCTATCGCCTGCCGGCGCTGCCCAGCCTGCACGGGGCCGGCTCGAAGCTGCGGCTCACGGCGCATTCCGTCTCCTGCGGCGGCCAGGTCGCGACGGCTGTCTCCACGTGCGCGCGGTTCGGGCTGCGGGCGGCATACGCCGGCGCGGTTGGAGACGACGACAACGGCGGACGCGTGCTGCAGGCGCTCGAGCATCGCGGCGTGGATCTCTCGCACGTCGTCATCCGCCACGGCGGCAATCAGTTTGCCGCGATCCTGATCGACGACCAGACCGGCGAACGCGTGGTCCTCTGGGATCGGCCAGGCGCCCTCCTGTTGAGCGATGCCGACCTGCCGGTCGCGGCGCTCACCACCGCACGAATGGTGCTCGTAGACGATGTGGATCCGCGGGCGAGCGCCAGGGTGGCGGAGATCGCCCGTGCGGCGGGTGTCCCGGTGGCGACGGACCTGGACCACGTGACACCCGAGACCGAGCGGATCGTGCGCACGGTCAGCCATCCGATCCTCGCCGAACACCTGCCAGAGGCGCTCACCGGCGAGGCGGACCTCGAACGCGCGCTTCGCAAGCTCCGTCGGTGGAACGCCGGCCTGATCACGGTGACCATTGGCGCCCGCGGCGCCGTGGCCCTGGATGGTGACCGGTTCGTGCACGTCGACGGGTTCGAGGTAGATGCCGTCGACACCACGGGATCCGGCGACGTCTTCCGCGGTGCGTTCATCCACGGCATGCTGCACGACATGGACGCGGCGACGTGTCTTCGCTGGGCCAACGCCGCCGCGGCGGTCAGCTGCACACGGCACGGCGCCCTCGACAGCATCCCGACCATCGAAGAGACACACGCGCTCTTCGGCGCGACGACACCGGCTTGACCACTGGCAGACAGCGGACTCGAACCGTCCCGGCCGCCTCCGCTAAAGCCACGGCGAGCCCCCCGACTTGTCCGCCGTAGCCCGCAGAGCGACGGTGGAAGCCTTGGCGAAGGCGGGACCTTCCCGGACCTCTCTGATATCCTCATCCGAGTACGTCTCTTCAAAGGAAGACTCCGATGGGCGACACCGAACTCCTCAACTTCGTCGGCGGATCGTGGCGGCGGCCTGACACGCGCGATCGCATGCCGGTGACCAATCCAGCGACGGGCGCGGCGCTCGGCGAGGTCCCGCTCTCCGCGACACAGGAAGTGGACGCTGCCGTGCGCGCGGCCTCAGCGGCGCTGCCGGGGTGGCGCCGCACGCCGCCGCTCGAACGTGTGCAGTACCTCTTCAAGCTGAAACAGAAGCTCGAAGCCGCGCTGCCCGAGCTCGCGCGAACCATTACCGAGGAGAACGGCAAGACCCTGGCCGAAGCCGAAGCCGAGTTCCGGCGCGGCATCGAGAACGTCGAAGTCGCCTGCGGCATCCCCACGATGATGATGGGGACGCTCAGCGAGGACATCGCCAGCGGCGTGGACGAACTGATGATCCGCCAGCCGGTGGGCGTCGTTGCGATCATCACGCCGTTCAACTTCCCCGGGATGATTCCGCTGTGGTTCCTGCCCTACGCGATCGCGTGCGGCAACACGGCCGTGCTGAAGCCCTCGGAGCGGACGCCCCGGACAATGGCGGCAGTGATGCGGCTCGTCGAGGAGGTCGAGCTGCCCGCGGGCGTCGTGAACCTGGTGCAGGGATCGCGCGACGCGGTGGAAGCGCTCTGCGATCACCCGGACGTCCGCGCGGTGTCGTTCGTCGGCTCCACGGCAGTCGCCCGCGCGGTGTATGCCCGCGCCACGGCCGCCGGCAAGCGCGCGCAGTGCCAGGGCGGCGCCAAGAACCCCATCATCGTCCTGCCGGACGCGGACATGGAGATGACGACCAGGATTGCCGCGGATTCGGCGTTCGGCTGCGCCGGCCAGCGTTGCCTGGCCGCCTCGGTTGCCATCACGGTCGGCGAGGCGAAGGATGCGTTCACGCCACTCATCGCCACGGCGGCGGCGGCGCGCAAGGTGGGCAACGGGCTCGAGACCGGCGTCGAGATGGGCCCGGTCATCACGGAGGACAGCCGCGCGCGAATCGGCAAGCTCATCGCCAGCGGTCTCAGCGACGGCGCCACGGCCATTGTCGACGGCCGCGCCGTCTCGGTCGCCGGCGGCGAGCGCGGGCACTTCGTCGGACCGACCGTCCTCGACAACGTTCCGGCGGGGAGCGAGATTGCGCGCACCGAGGTCTTCGGCCCGGTGTTGAGCCTCATGCACGTCAAGACCATCGACGAGGCCATCGAGTACGTCAACGCCCAGGCGTACGGCAACATGGCGTGCGTCTTCACGCGAAGCGGTCTTGCCGCGCGGCGTTTCCGCTATGAGGCCGAGGTCGGAAACGTGGGCATCAACGTCGGCGTCGCGGCGCCAATGGCGTTCTTCCCGTTCTCGGGGTGGAAGGAGAGCTTCTTCGGTGACCTGCACGCGCAGGGTCACGACGCGATCGACTTCTACACGCAGAAGAAGGTGGTGGTGGAGCGCTGGCCGCAGGAATGGACCCGGAAATTCTAGGTGCACA